>NZ_JBIURH010000012.1:0-217194 GCF_044740765.1 Kitasatospora sp. NPDC088346 | reverse complement strand
GGGCGGCGGGGGCGGGGGGGGGGGGGGGGGCGGGGGGGGGGGCGCGCGGGGGGGGGGGGGGGGCGCCCCCGCCCCGCCGCGGGGGGGCGGGGCCCCCCCCCCCCCCCCCCCCGGCCGCTCACCCCGTCACCCGGCCCCGCCGCGCGGGACCGCGAACGCCGTCAGCAGGGCACCGCCCGGCCCGAGTTGGGCCCAGGTCCCGGGCAGCGCGAGCACCGCCGCGGCCGAGGTCGGGTACTTCTCCCGCACCCGTGAGGACGGCTCGTCGGTCCGCTCCACCGCCACCAGCAGCACCAGGTCCCGGACGGCCGGGCGGTGCCCCACCAGCAGCACGGTCCGCCGGGACTCCGGCACCTTGCGGAGCAGGTCGAGCAGGTCCTCGGCCTCACCGCGGTAGGCCCGGGGGTCGTACACCACCTCGGGGTCGCCGCCGAGCTCGGCGGCGGCCAGTTCCCAGGTCTCCCGGGTGCGCCGGGCGGGTGAGCAGATCACCAGGTCGGGTGCGCGTCCGCAGTCCCGCAGCCAGCGGCCGGCCGCCGGGGCGTCCGCCCGGCCGCGCGGGGCGAGGGGGCGTTCGTGGTCCGGCACGTCGGGCCAGGCGGCCTTGGCGTGCCGCAGGACGATCAGCCGGGCGGGGTGGGCAGCAGCCGTCATGAGGTCAAGTGTGCGCCTCCGTGAGCCCTGACGGGAGTCCCACGCGCCGCCGTGCCCCGCACGCCGTGCCGCGCGCGTGTTGCGCCCCGGGCCCGCCACGCCGAGCTGGGAGCATGGGGAGTCCCTGCCCGGACACGGATCGGAGCCGCCCCGCCATGGCCGTGAAACTTCGACTCGCCCAGCAGCCCGAGGCCGACGAACTGCTCGGCCGCAGCCCGCTGGCCGCCCTCGTGGGGATGCTGCTGGACCAGCAGGTCCCGATGGAGCACGCCTTCGCCGGCCCCCGCACCGTCGCGGACCGCCTCGGCGCGGACGACCTGGACGCGCACCGGATCGCGGCGATGGACCCCGAGGAGTTCGCGGAGCTGTTCGCCCGCAAGCCCGCCGTGCACCGCTACCCGGGATCGATGGCCAAGCGGGTGCAGCAGCTGTGCCAGTACCTCGTCGAGCACTACGACGGGGACGCCGAGGCGGTCTGGCGGGACGCACCGGACGGCCGGGCGCTGCTCGCCCGGCTGACCGCCCTGCCCGGCTACGGCAAGCAGAAGTCGCAGATCTTCCTCGCCCTGCTGGGCAAGCAGTTCGGGGTCCGCCCCCGGGGCTGGCGGGAGGCGGCCGGCCCGTACGGCGAGGAGGGCGGCTTCCGCTCGGTCGCGGACATCACCGGCCCGGAGTCCCTGGTCAAGGTGCGCGCCCACAAGCAGGAGGCCAAGCAGGCGGCCAAGGCCGCGAAGGCCGCCAAGAGCGCCGAGGTCACCGGGACGGACTGACCCTGCGGTAGGCGTACCGGCCCTTGATCTCCCGGTTGAGGTACGTCCCGTGGCTCTCGGCGGCCAGCAGCCCGGCGTACTCCTCGGCCGGCACGGCCAGGTAGTGGTAGACCGACCCGCCGGTGTACTCGACCTCCAGCCGCCGCCCGGCGGCGTCGTACCCGGCCGACCGGACGCAGGAGGACTCCAGCGGCACCCGCTCCACGCCCCCACCCTGCCCACCCCGCCGCCGGCCCGCCACCGGGAGCGGGCCGGGCGGAGGCGGGGGAAAACCGGGAGACACCGGACGACCGCGTCGCTAGCGTGCGAACCATGCGAGAACTGTCCGAGAGCGAGATCCGCGCGTCCTTCGTCAACTGTTCCAAGGGCGAGGCGCGCCGGCTCAGCCTGCCCCGGGGCCTGTCCGAGCTGCCCTGGACGGACCTGGACTTCCTCGGCTGGCGCGACCCCGGCGCCCCCGACCGCGGCTACCTGGTCGTCGAGCGGGACGGCGCCCCGGTCGGCGTCACCCTGCGGGTCCCGTCGGTCCGTCGCAGCCTCGCCAAGAGCAACATCTGCTCGCTGTGCATCACCACACACGCCGGCAGCGGGGTCGCCCTGCTCACCGCGCGCCGGGCCGGTGCCGCCGGGCGCGAGGGCAACACGGTCGGCAACTACGTCTGCGCCGACCTGGCCTGCTCGCTCTACGTCCGCGGGCTGAAGAGGTCCGCCGCGGTCAGCCGCCCGGAGGAGTCGCTGACCCTGGACGAGCAGATCGAGCGGACGGTCGGCAACCTGGACGCCTTCCTGGCCAAGGTCCTGGCCTGAGCCCCGGGGGCGGGGCCGGTCCGCCGCGAGCCCCCCGCGCGGGGGGCTCGCGGACGGCGGTCAGCCCGCCTGGTACTCGACCGTGAGCAGTGCCCGGCCCACCGCGTGGAAGGCCAGGTTGAAGCCGACCGCAGCCGCCGGCGTGTCCGCCTTCACGTCCAGCACCGGCACGTCCAGGGCGTGCACCGCGAAGAGGTAGCGGTGGGCCGGCCCGGGCGGCGGCGCCGCGCCGTCGTACTGGTGGCCGGGGAAGTCGTTGCGGACGTGGAAGGACGCGCCGCCGGGCAGGTCGGCATCGGAGGAGCCGGCACCGCGCGCCAGCTCGGTGGTGTCGGCGGGCAGGTTGACCGCCAGCCAGTGCCACCAGCCGCTGCCGGTGGGCGCGTCCGGGTCGAAGCAGGTGACGGCGAAGCTCCGCGTCCCGGCCGGAAACCCCGACCAGGACAGCTGCGGCGACAGGTTCCCGCCGCCGTGGACGTGCTCGTCGGGCATGGTGGCGCCGTCGACGAGGTCACTGCTGGTCAGCTCGAAGGACGGCACCTTCGGCAGGAAGTCGTACGGAATCGGCGGACGGACCGTCATGGGGCGTCCCTCTCCTGGACGTCGGGGCGGGTTGCTTGCCGGGGCAGTCTATGGATCCCGGGCCCCGCTCAGGACCCGAACCGCTCCGCGACCGCCGCCCCGAGTTCGCTGTCCCGGCGGCCGAGGTCCAGCGGCAGGTCGAAGTGGTTGCGCCCGGCCGCCACCAGGATCCGCACCGGCACCCCGGCGGCGTGCGCCGCCGCGGCGAACTCGTCCTGCTGGCGGGCGAACTCGTCGGTCTCGTGCTCACCGCGGGCGATCACCAGCGGCGGCAGTCCGGCGAGCGGCAGGTGCAGCGGGCTGTTGCGGCGGGCCGCCCCGGCGTCCAGCCCCAGGGCGTCGTTGACGTAGCTGAGGGCGATCGGCTCCAGGTCGTAGACGCCGCTGAGCAGCACGGCCCCGGCGATCGGGTGCGGGGTGCCGCGCTCCGGGTCGAGCAGGGCCATCGCGGCCAGGTGCGCACCGGCCGAACTGCCGCTGAGGTACACCCGCCCGGGGTCGACGCCGAGCCGCTCCGCGTTCGCGAGCAGCCAGCGCACCGCCCGGCGGACCTGCGCCACGATCTCGTCCAGCGGCCAGGCCGGCGCCAGCCCGTAGCCCACCGCCGCGAAGGCGGTGCCGCGGTCGAGGAAGTCCGGCGCGGCGAAGGCCGAGTCGGACTTGTCCAGCTCCTGCCAGTAGCCGCCGTGCACGAAGACGTGCAGCGGTGCCCCGGGCGCGGCGGCGGGGAAGAAGTCGAGCAGTTCCGGCGGCTGCGCGCCGTAGCGCAGGTCCCGGCGGACCTTCCGGGCGGCGTGCGCGGCGGCGCTGCCGTCGGTGTACGCGGCCAGCTCGGCGGCCAGGTCGGCGACCCGGCTGCTCGGCGAGTACTCCACATCCAGCTGCGCCCGGTCGAACTGCCGGTAGACGGGTGACATCGCCGCTCCCTGCCATCAGGTATAGACCAATACCGGGCGCCCCGGCTAGCGTGGGAGACCCCCGCGTACCGCCCTGCTCCGGAGCCGCCCCATGGAGTCGTCCGTCCTCGCCTTCGCCACCGATCTGCTGGACGAGGGACCCGACGCCTTCTTCGGCAACCTTACCGAGCGGGCCGGCGTCGGCGGGGTGACCCTGGCCTCGGTCTACCACGAGGCCCGCGACGTCTTCCCGCACAACCCGCGCCGGGTGGTCCGGTACCTGGAACCGGGCGCCGCCTACTTCCGGCCCGACCCCGCCCGCTGGGCGGGCCGTCGGCTCGCCCCCCGCCCGTCCACCGCCATCGGCGAGGGCGACCCGTTCGCCGTGGCCGCCGAACAGGCCCGCCGCCGCGGCCTGAAACTGCACGCCTGGACGGTCTTCTGCCACAACGACCGGCTCGGCTTCGAGCACCCCGACTGCGCCCCCGCCAACGCCTTCGGCGACCGGTACCGCACCGAGCTCTGCCCCGCCAACCCCGAGGTCCGCAAGTACGCCACCACCCTGGTCGAGGAGCTCGCCCGGTACGGCGTCGACGCGATCCGCGCCGAGTCGCTGCACTTCCACGGGCTGCGCCACGGCCACCACCACGAGCGCTACTTCGAGGACCTCGGCCCGACCGCCGAGGCGCTGCTCGGCCTCTGCTTCTGCGACCACTGCCGGGCCGGGGCGACTGCGGCCGGCGTTCCGGCGGACGAGGTCCGCGCCACCGTGCGCGACGAAATCCGGGCCCGCCTCGCCGACGAACGCCGCGCCGCCGAACCGGCAGCCCTGGACACCCTGGCCGGCGGCGCCCTCGCGGCCTACCTGGACGCCGCCACCCGCACCGTCACCTCGCTCGCGGCCGAGGTCGCCGAGGCCGCCGGCCGGCACGGCATGCGGCTCACCTTCATGGACGGCGCGGGCCCCGGCAAGGGCTGGCTCTCCGGCATCGACCTACCCGCCCTGGCCGGGGCCGCCCACCAGATCGAGACCCTGGGCTACGCCCGGACCCCGGAGGCCGTCCGCGAGAAGGTCGCCGCCTTCGCCCTGCACGGCGTGCGCCCGCAGGAGATGGCCGTCATCCTGCGCCCGATGGCCTCGGACTGCGACGGACCGGACAACCTCGCGGCGAAGATCGAGGTCCTGCGCGGCCTCGGCGTCCCCGAGGTCGAGTTCTACCACTACGGCCTGATGCGGCTGTCCTCGATGGACCGGATCGGTGCCGCGCTGCGCTGACCTCAGCGCCGCCGGCGCGAGGTGCCGAACAGACTGCGGGTGATCTCCCGCCCGAGCTGGGTCCCGGCCGAGCGGGCGAAGGACTTCAGCGCCGGGCTGCTCAGCAGCGAGCCCAGCACACCGCCCGGCTCCTCCCGTTCCTCCCGCTCCCGCTCCTCCCGCTCCCGCTCCTCCCGCCGGGGCCGCTCGCGTTCCGCCTCCCGCGGCCGCGACGCGGTCTCCGGCTCCGCCGCGGGGGCCGCCGCCGGACGCGCGGTCAGCTTCTCGTAGGCGGACTCCCGGTCGATCGCGTCCCGGTAGCGCGCGGCCAGCGGCGAGGCCTCCACCGCCGCGCGCAGCCCGGGCTCGGCCACCGGCCCCATCAGCGACCGCGGCGACCGCAGCCGGGTCGCGGCCACCGGCGTCGGAGCCCCCTTCTCGGAGAGCACCGTCACCACCGCCTCGCCGGTACCCAGCTGGGTGAGCACCTCCGTCAGGTCGTAGCCGGACTTCGGGAAGGTCGAGACGGTCGCCTTCAACGCCTTGGCGTCGTCCGGGGTGAAGGCCCGCAGGGCGTGCTGCACCCGGTTGCCCAGCTGCGCCAGCACGTCGGCGGGCACGTCCTTGGGCGTCTGGGTGACGAAGAAGATCCCGACCCCCTTGGAGCGGATCAGCCGGACGGTCTGGGTGATCGACTCCAGGAAGGACCTGGACGCGCCCCTGAACAGCAGGTGCGCCTCGTCGAAGAAGAACACCAGCTTCGGCCGGTCGAGGTCGCCGACCTCCGGCAGTTCCTGGTAGAGGTCGGCCAGCAGCCACATCAGGAAGGTGGAGAACAGCCGCGGCCGGTCCTGCACCGCGGGCAGCTCCAGCACCGAGACGGTCCCCCGCCCGTCCGCGGCGGTCCGCAGCAGCTCCGCCGTGTCGAACTCCGGCTCGCCGAAGAACGCCCCCGCGCCCTCGTTGTCCAGCACCGTCAGCGAGCGCAGGATGACGCCGGCGGTGGCGGCCGACAGCCCGCCGATCCCCTTGAGTTCGGCCTTGCCCTCGGGCGAGGTGAGGAAGGAGATGACCGCCGTGAGGTCCTTGAGGTCGTACAGCTCCAGGCCGCTGCGGTCCGCGTAGTGGAAGACCAGTCCGAGCGAGGCCTCCTGGGTCTCGTTCAGCTCCAGCACCTTGGCCAGCAGCAGCGGCCCGAAGCTGGTCACCGTCGCCCGGACGGGGATGCCGGTGCCCTGGCCGCCCAGCGCGTAGAACTCGGCCGGGCAGCCCTGCGGCGTCCAGTCCTGGCCGACCTCGGCGGCCCGGGCCGTGATCCGGTCGTTCGGGGTGCCGGGCACGGAGATCCCGGAGACGTCCCCCTTGATGTCGGCCAGGAAGACGGGGACCCCCTGCTCCGAGAGCTGTTCGGCGATCAGCTGGAGGGTCTTGGTCTTGCCCGTGCCGGTGGCCCCCGCCACCAGGCCGTGCCGGTTCAGCACCCCGAGCGGGATCCGCACCTGCGCCCGCGGCCAGGTCTCGCCGTCCCGCACCACGGCGCCCAGGTCGAGCGCCGGCCCGGTGAAGGCGTACCCCGCGGCGATCTCCCGGACGGCGTCCGGCGGCTCCGACCCGGGTGATGACGCCGGCCCCGAGGTCGGCTCCGACGGCTGCTCGGACGGCTGCCCGGATGTCGGCGGGGACGGCTGCTCGGACGATGGCTGGGCGGAGGTCATCGGGCTGGCTCCCAACGCGGGGCGAGGTGTCCTGAGAGGTCATGAGGCGTCACAAGACGGGATATTCCGGCATTCACCATCAAAACGCCGGAGTGTTCGACCCGCAGGTCAGGCCCCGCCTGCTGCGCCCGCGACGCCCTGGACGGTAGGCTTTCCGTGTGATCTTCAAGCGCATCGGCAACGGACGGCCGTACCCGGATCACGGCCGGACCAGCACCCGCCAGTGGGCGGACGTCGCGCCGCGCCCGGTGCGGCTGGACCAGCTGGTGACCACCAAGGGCCAGCTGGACCTGGAAACGCTCCTGGCCGAGGATTCGACGTTCTACGGGGACCTCTTCGCCCACGTGGTGAAGTGGCGCGGCGACCTCTACCTGGAGGACGGTCTGCACCGGGCGGTCCGGGCCGCCCTGCAGCAGCGTCAGGTGCTGCACGCCCGCGTGCTGGAGATGGACTGACCGCCGTCTCCGTTCCCGGATCGCAAGATCGCAGGTCACCCGCCGGAGGTGGGCCGTCCCACCCCCGGTACATCCTTTCGAGTGCCGTCGTACTCCAGATGATGATCATTTAGTACATATGCGACCGGTCGGGCCTTAGTCTGCTGACTACGGCCTCGCACCAGTCGGCGTTCCCGCCGCACCCGCACCGGACGGCCGTACCGTCACCGAACCCCGCCCCGGCACAAGGGGGAGACAGACCGTGAGCATGTTGACTCCCCAAGGTTTGAAGGGGAAGCAGTACCGGGTCACCGGTAACTCGTACCCTCGCCTGGGCCGCCCGCCCCGCAGGAGCCGCCGCGTCCTGGCGCTGATCGGATCGCTGCTCGCCCTGGCGCTGATCGCGCTGGGCGGGGTCCAGCTGGTGGAGATCTTCACCGGCAGGGGCGGCAAGGCCACGGCCCAGGCCTGCGCCTCGCCCGCGGCCTCCGGCAAACCGCTGGCCGCACCCGAACCCGGGAGCAGCCCGGCGGCCGGCGCGGGCTCGCCCGCGGCCCCGGCCGCCCCCGGCGCACCGGCCGCCACCAGCACCGCCGTCCCGCAGCCGCAGGCCGTCACGGTGAACGTGTACAACGCCACCGGGAAGAGCGGTCTGGCCGCGCGGACCGCGGACGAGCTGAAGGCCCGCGGGTTCACCGTGGGCGCGGTCGGCAACGCGCCGACCGCGCTCGACAAGAAGGTGCCCGGCACCGTGCAGGTGATCAGCGGCCCGGCCGGTATCGGCGGCGCCACCCTGGTCGGCTCGCAGGTCGCCGGCGCGACCACCACGGCCGACACCCGGGCGGACGCCACCGTCGACCTGGTGATCGGCGACGCCTACACCGCGATGCTCGACCCGACCCAGGCCGCCGCCGCGCTGGCCGCCGCGATCAAGCCCTCGCCGAGCGCCTCCGGGCCGGGCAGCTGCTGACCGGTTCCACCCCTTCACACGCGACGGCCCGGTGTGCTCCCCGCTCGGGGAGCACACCGGGCCGTCGTGCGGTGTGCGGCGCGGGCGCCGGTCAGCCGGCCGTGCCGTAGAGGCGGTCGCCGGCGTCCCCGAGGCCGGGGACGATGTACCCGTGCTCGTTGAGGCGCTCGTCCAGCGCGGCGGTGACCACCGTGACCGGCGTCCCCACCAGCTCCTTCTCCATCAGCGCGACGCCCTCGGGCGCGGCCAGCAGCACCACGGCGGTGACGTCGGTGGCACCGCGCTCCAGCAGCATCCGGATCGCCGCGATCAGGGTGCCGCCGGTGGCCAGCATCGGGTCGAGGACGTAGACCTGACGCCCGGAGAGGTCGTCCGGCATCCGGGTGGCGTAGGTGGAGGCCTCCAGGGTCTCCTCGTTGCGCACCATGCCCAGGAAGCCGACCTCGGCGGTCGGCAGCAGCCGGGTCATACCGTCCAGCATGCCGAGGCCGGCCCGCAGGATCGGCACCACCAGCGGACGCGGGTAACTCAGCCGGGTACCGGTGGTGACGGCGACCGGGGTGGTGATCTCCACCTGGTCGGTCCGGACGTCCCGGGTGGCCTCGTACGCGAGCAGGGTCACCAGCTCGTCGGTCAGCCTGCGGAAGGTCGGCGAGTCGGTGCGCTCGTCGCGCAGAGTGGAGAGCTTGTGGGCCACCAGCGGGTGGTCGACGACATGGAGACGCATGTGCCAACCGTAACGTCCGGCAGCACATGGGTACGACTCGCCGCGAAACGGGCGTGGCCCGACGGTACGGAGTGACCGCCGGGACGGCTGCGACGCGCCACCGATCGGGGTACCTGACCGAACCGAGACCTTTCCCGTGGTATCAAGCGGACATTTCTGGGAACGTCGGAGCGTATGAAGAGCAACCCGGACGCCGGGCCCGGCTCGACAGACGAGTCCCAGCCCGTGCCCGAGACCCCCGCGGACCGCCGTAGACGGCGGGCCGTGTTCCTTCGCGAGCTCACCGAGGCGCGCGAGCTACGGGCGCGGGTGCAGCCGCGCCGTACCAAGGAGCGCCGCCTGCGCGAGGCGATGCGGATGCGAACCTTCCGGATCTGACGGCCCACCGGCCGTTCCGTCGGCCGCCGGCCAGCCATTCCGACACGACCTGCAAAGACGCGCTGCAGAACACCCCCCGCAGCGGCGGGCTTTCTGTCACGATGCGGTGGGACGGTCCGAACAGCGGACCGCCTCTGGCGCGGGGGCGGCCAGACCGCGTTCGCCCGAGATCGCCGACAGCCGAGACCAATCTTGGGAGTGTCCCTGGTGGCGTACTTCGCTGCAGTGCTTGCTCGCACCGGTGCCGGGTGGGATGTGAGCGAGACCGAACTCGACAACGTAGAAGCCCTCACCGACCTGGTGGACCTCGCCCGGGAGGCCGCCGAGGACGACGACACGGTGCTGGTCTTCATCGAGCAGGAGGACGCCTGGTTCGCCGTCCTGCGGGTGGACGGGGAGGAGGACCCCCGGATCTTCGTCTCCGACGGCGCCGCGGCGGCCCGCAGCTCCTACGGGGCGATCCTCACCGACGAGCTGGTCGAGCAGACCGGTGACGACTTCGACGACCTGGACGACCTGGTGGCCGACCTGGACGACGAGGACGCCGCCGGCGGCGACCAGGACGGCGACGACGAGAGCGCCGGAGCCGTCGGCCCCGGTGGCGTCCCGGTCGGCCCGCTCGGCGACTCCGAGCTGCTGGCCGAGTACGGCCTCGGCGCCACCGAGCTCAACGACCTGGCCGGCGAGGGCGCGGTGCCCGGCGAGGCGCTCGCCGAGATCGCCGAGGCGATCGGCTGCGGCGAGATCCTGGAGGCCGTCCGCTAGCGGACGGCCCGGTGGCCCGCCGCCCGGACCCGGTGCCCGACACTGGGTCCATGCAGCCCGCACCGACCCCCCGGCTCGCCCCGCTCCCGACACCCGTCCGCCCCGACCCGGTACGCGATCGCTGGAACGCCCGGATGCGCCTCGCCATCGAGGAGGCCGCCCTGGCGACGGCCAGCGGCGACGTACCGGTCGGGGCGCTCGTGCTGGGGCGGGACGGCGCGGTCCTCGGCCGCGGCCACAACGAGCGCGAGGCCGTCGGCGACCCGACGGCCCACGCCGAGGTGGTCGCCGTCCGCCAGGCCGCCGCCGCCCTCGGCGAGTGGCGGCTGAGCGGCTGCACCCTGGTCGTCACGCTGGAGCCGTGCACGATGTGCGCGGGCGCGATCGTGCTGTCCCGGATCGACCGGGTGGTCTACGGCGCCCTCGACGAGAAGGCGGGCGCGGCCGGCTCGCTCTTCGACGTGATGCGCGACCGCCGGCTCAACCACCGGCCCGAGGTGATCGGCGGCGTGCTGGCCGAGGAGTGCGGAGCCCAGCTCCGGGCGTTCTTCGACACCCAGCGCTGATCCCCGCGCCGATCCCCGCGCCGATCCCCGCGTCGGCCCGGCGGTGGCCCGGCACGGGAACGGATTTCGTCCCCGCCCGGACCGTCCGGTAGAGTCTCCCTCGGTAGCGTGTCCGAGCGGCCAAAGGAGCACGCCTCGAAAGCGTGTGTGGGGGCAACTTCACCGTGGGTTCGAATCCCACCGCTACCGCTCTGAGCAGGACGAACGAAGGGCCCGAGCTGATCACAGCTCGGGCCCTTCGTCGTCGCTCCATCACCGCGACCACCCGGGTCGTCGACCACCCACGGCGTCCCGGACGCGGAACGGCCCCGCACTCCGTCCGGTCGACGACCACCCTGCCGGGGACCGGGGAGTGCGGGGCCCTTCGACCGCACGGGCCGTCGGAAGGGGGGAGCGGCCTTCGGGGGGACCGGCCGCTCCCCCCTGCGGAGATCCCACAACCGGTGCCGCGTCGGGGGGAAGCCGCGGCGCCCGGTCCCACAGCGGGGAAACTCCGGTTCCATGCACCGGGGATTCCTGCCAGATCCTCGGTACATCACCCATCCTGCCGTCCGGGCCGCGCCCGGGCATCCGGAGAAAGCCCTCACTCGCGGGGACCTTCGTCCCGGAGGGTGAACGCGGCGCTCACCCGATAGCCCGTCCGGTGGATAAGCTGCGGCCCTGGAGAGAGGGCGCCCGGGGACCGGGACGGCGCCCTGTACGAGGGAGGCAGGCCCGTTCGATGGCTCAGGCGAAGAAAGTCGGGATGTACCTGCTGCTGATCTTCGTGATCTACACGATCATCACCTCCCCCACCCGCGCCGCCGAACTGGTCCAGTCGGGGTTCGTCGGCATCTCGGACGCGGCCAAGGCGGTCGGGACCTTCATGACCGGGCTGGTGAAATAGCGGGCCGCCCGGGCGGCTACCGTGACGGGGTTCGTTCACCCTCACTGCTAGGAGCGGCATCGTGATCCGGCACCTGGTCCTGTTCAAGCTCAACGACGGCGTCTCCAAGGACGACGCGCGCGCGGTCGCGGGCGCCGAGGCGTTCGACGGGCTCGGC
Source organism: Kitasatospora sp. NPDC088346 (assembly GCF_044740765.1). Taxonomy (NCBI): domain Bacteria; kingdom Bacillati; phylum Actinomycetota; class Actinomycetes; order Kitasatosporales; family Streptomycetaceae; genus Kitasatospora; species Kitasatospora sp. NPDC088346. The sequence goes on along the minus strand of NZ_JBIURH010000012.1, from coordinate 205,632 downwards.
TCGCTCGTCCCCGAGCTGCGCGAGTGGGAGTGCGGCTGGAACACCACGGACCGCGACATCGCGCACGACTACGCGATCAACAGCCTGGTCGAGGACCGGGACGCGCTGCAGGCCTACCTCGGCCACCCGGCCCACCAGGCCGCGGCCGCGCAGTGGCGCGAGTTCGCCACCTGGGTGATCGCCGACATCGAGGTCTGAGCGACCCGCCGGCCCAGCGGTCCGGCCGTCGCACACGTACAACCCTTGCGGCCCCCCGCCCCGATCCCGGGCGGGGGGCCGATGCACATTCCGCCGTTCGCCGCACCGTCAACCAACACGCCTAGATCCGGTACTTGCCCGCACTGCGAACGACTTGTGATGCTATGACCGGTTTTGCCGGAAATGGCGAGGTGGTGAGCGAACCCCGAGCAGCGCCGAGGCGCCCGGTCAACGCCGGGCTGCAGGCCGACAGCCCGGATCACGCGGTGCCGACATTGGGAGGGGTGCAGGTGTCCGTACGGACACAGGACGGGACGCCGGAGGCCGGCCAGGACGACGAGGTCCGGGCCGAGCCGGAGGCCGGGGCCGAGCGGGACGCGGCCGAGGAGCCGAGGGACCGCCGACCGGGTGCGCGCGGCAGCGCGGTGGACGTCCGCACGCTGACCCGGGTGCTCTTCGAGCGGATGGCCGAACTGCCGCCGGACGCGTCGGAGCGGGCCCGGGTGCGGGCCGCCCTGATCGAGGTCAACATCCCCCTCGTCCGCTACGCCGCGACCCGCTTCCGCAGCCGCAACGAGCCGATGGAGGACATCGTCCAGGTCGGCACGATCGGCCTGATCAACGCGATCGACCGGTTCGACCCGGACCGCGGCGTGCAGTTCCCCACCTACGCCCTGCCGACCATCCTGGGCGAGATCAAGCGCTACTTCCGCGACAACGTCCGCACCATGCACGTGCCACGCCGGCTCCAGGAGCTGTGGGTCCAGGTCAGCGGCGCCATGGAGGAGCTCACCGTGGTGCACGGACGGGCCCCCAAGGTGCCGGAGATCGCCGCCAACCTGCGGATCCCGGAGGAGGACGTCCGGGCCTGCTTGGACGCCGGCCGGGCCTACAACGCGGCCTCGCTGGAGGCCGCCCAGGAGCACGAGGGCGGCCTGGCCCTGCTGGACCGGCTCGGCTACGAGGACTCCGCGCTGGCCGATGTCGAGCACCGGGACATGGTCCGGCACCTGCTGGTCCAGCTGCCCGAGCGGGAACGGCGGATCATCATGCTGCGCTTCTTCGCCAACCTGACGCAGTCCCAGATCTCCACCGAGCTCGGGATGTCCCAGATGCACGTCTCGCGGCTGCTGGCCCGGATCCTGACCCGGCTGCGGACCGGGAACTCCTGGGAGGAGTGAGCACGGGCGACGGCGACTCCGGGTCGCACCGTGTTACCACGGAGTGACATCTTGCGACATTCGGGTTTGCCGGGGACAGTGTGCCGGTATTGAGGTGGGGGACGAACTCATCCGGGAACCACTGTCTGGTGGTGCCCGTTGAACAGTCAGTCACGAGGGGGTGGGTGCGTGTCCGGAAAGCCGGCCAGTGCAGTCGTCGAGGCAGTCGCCGAGGGGATCCCGGGGCAGGGGGCGGTCGGGGCGGTCGTCGTCGTGCCCGCCGGGCCGGCCGGGCCCGCGGAGGCCGCCGCCGCGGAGCCGGCCGCCGCGCCGCCCGGGATCGAGCTCGCCGACCGGACGCTGGACACCCGCACGCTCTCCCGTTCGCTGTTCCGCCGGCTGGCCACCCTGGACGCCGGGAGCGAGGAGCACACCTACGTCCGGGACACCCTCATCGAGCTCAACCTGCCGCTGGTCAGGTACGCCTCCGCGCGCTTCCGCAGCCGCAACGAGCCGATGGAGGACATCGTCCAGGTCGGCACGATCGGCCTGATCAAGGCGATCGACCGGTTCGACCCGGACCGCGGGGTGGAGTTCCCGACCTTCGCGATGCCCACCGTGGTCGGCGAGATCAAGCGCTTCTTCCGGGACACCAGCTGGTCGGTCCGGGTGCCGCGGCGGCTCCAGGAGCTGCGGCTCGCGCTCACCAAGGCGGGCGACGAGCTCTCCCAGAAGCTGGACCGGTCCCCCACCGTGCCCGAGCTGGCCGCCTTCCTCGGCGTCAGCGACGACGACGTGGTCGAGGGCCTCGCGGTCGGGAACGCCTACACCGCCAGCTCCCTGGACTCCAGCCCCGGCGAGGACGACAACGGCGAGGGCCCGCTGGCCGACCGACTCGGGTACGAGGACCTCGCCCTGGAGGGCGTGGAGTACCGCGAGTCGCTCAAGCCGCTGCTCGCCAAGCTCCCGCCCCGCGAGCGGCGGATCATCATGCTGCGCTTCTTCGGGAACCTGACGCAGTCCCAGATCGGCGAGGAGATCGGCATCTCGCAGATGCACGTCTCCCGGCTGCTGACGAAGACCCTGGCCCAACTGCGCGACGGGCTGATCACGGAGTCCTGAGACGGCCGTGACGGGCCTCGGCGGGCTACCCCCGCGGCCCGCCGCCGTCGGCTGCGCAGCGGGCGGTCAGACCAGCAGGTTGGCGCGGAGCCCGTCGAGCACCTCGTCGTCCAGCCCGAGGCCGTCCCGCCAGAACGCCTCGAACGACGGCCAGCCGGCCTCGACCTCGGCGAACGCGGCCTCCAGGTAGGCGCGCTCGGCGAGGAAGACCGGCAGCAGCAGGGCCGGCTCCTTCATCAGGCCGCGGGTGCCGAAGCTGTCCATGATCTGCTCGATCAGTGCGGCGGAGCGCTCGTTGGTGAGCAGGTAGTCGTCGAAGACGGTGTCGCGGTCGACCCCGAGCGCGGTCAGGACCAGCGCGGCCGTCCAGCCGGTGCGGTCCTTGCCGGCCGAGCAGTGGAAGATCAGCGGCGGGCCGGCGGGCGCGGCCAGCAGCCGGACCACGGTGGCGAAGCGGTCCCGGGCCACCGGGTCGGTGACGAACCAGCGGTAGAGGCCGGTCATCATCCCGGCGGCCTTGCCGTCGCCGAGCAGGGCGCGCTGCTTGGCGGCGTCCCGGTCGGCCAGGGCGTTGCGCAGCGCGACGTAGATGTCGAAGTCGGCGGCGAAGATCGGCAGGTGGTGCAGCGCGATCCCGGACGGCTCGACGGGCTCGACGGTGACCGGGGTGTCGGAGAGTTCGGCCCTGGTGAGCTCGGCGGTGGGCAGGCCGGGAATCCGGTCCGGGCCCGCCTCGCGGACCTCGACCAGGCTGCGCAGGTCGACCACCCGGCGCAGGCCGTGCGCGGCCAGCGCATCCAGGTCGTCCTCGGTGAGCCGGCTGAGGGAGTCGGCGCGCAGCGCGACGCCGTGCCGCAGCGTCCGGCCGTCCGCGGTCCGGTAGCCCCCGAGGTCACGCGCGTTGACCGCGCCCGTCAGGCCGAGGCTGCGTGCGGTCTCGGTGGGCTGCTGCGTCACGGGACGTCCTCCAGAGGCACGGGCGTACGAGAGTCGTAGGACCCGTTCAGTCTAGGGACACCGGGGCGGCGTCCACCCCCGGCGGGCGCCCGTAGCGGGCTCCCGCCGGAGGGACGGCGCAGCAGCGCTGACGTGCCGGTTACTTGACGGCGAGCCAGATCACGCCGGCCACGACCACGAGGGCCAGCACGGCACCCACGATCATCATGCCGGTCTTGCTGGAGCCACCGCCGGCGTTGCCGTAGGTGGTGACGGAGCCCGGGGCCTGCGGGGCCGGGGCCTCGTCGACGAACGCCCGGAACATCTGGGTGCTGCCGGCGGGGTCGTAGTCGTTGTCAGCCATGGCACGGACTCTAGCCAATGCCGACGCCCGGCCGACACCCCGGACCCGTCCCGGGGCGGCCATCTCCACGGAGCTCTCACCTCTTGCAACACCCGTACGACAAGCTCGTGAACTCCCCCGGGGCCGGGGAATCGCTCCCGGCGGCATCGGGTTGACTCGGAGCATGACCGCTTCCCGAAGTGACACCCCACGTGTGACCCTCGGCACCTCCGACCTGGCCGTCTCGCCGCTCTCCCTCGGTGGCAACGTCTTCGGCTGGACGGCGGACGAGGCCGCGTCCTTCGCCGTGCTCGACGCCTACGCGGCCGCGGGCGGCAACTTCGTCGACACGGCCGACGTCTACTCGGCCTGGGTCCCGGGCAACACCGGCGGCGAGTCGGAGACCGTGATCGGCACCTGGCTGCGCAGCCGGGGCAACCGGGACGACGTGGTGGTGGCCACCAAGGTCGGCTCGCACCCCGAGCTGGCCGGGCTGGCGGCGGCGACGATCAAGCGGGGCGCCGAGGAGTCGCTGCGGCGGCTCGGCATCGAGCGGATCGACCTCCTCTACACCCACCGGGACGACCTGACGACGCCGGTCGAGGAGATCGTCACCACGCTGGACCAGCTGGTCCGCGAGGGCAAGGTCCGCGAGGTCGCCGCCTCCAACATCGGGCCGGACCGGCTGGCCGACTCGCTGCGCTTCGCCGCCCGCGAGGGGCTGGCCGGCTACGTCGCGGTGCAGCCGCACTACAACCTGGTCTCCCGGGCCACCTACGAGGGCCCGCTGAGCGACGTGGTGGCGGAGTACGGCCTCTCGGCGGTGCCCTACTACGCGCTGGCCTCCGGGTTCCTCACCGGGAAGTACCGGCCGGGCGGCGCCGCCGTACCCAGCGCCCGGGCCCAGGGCGCCGCCCGCTACCTGGACGACCCGCGCGGCCCGCGGGTGCTCGGCGCGCTGGACCTGGTCGCCGGCGCCCACCGGGTGGAGCCCGCGACCGTCGCCCTGGCCTGGCTGGCCTCCCGGCCGACGGTGGCCGCGCCGATCGCCAGCGCCCGCACCGTCGAACAGCTCCCGCCGCTGCTGGCGGCGGCCGGGCTGAGGCTCAGCGACGAGGAGCTGAAGCTGCTGGACGAGGCCTCGGCCTGACCCGGTGGCCCGGGCCTGCGGGGAGCCGCGACCGGTCCGCGGCGCCCCGCAGGCCGGTCACGGGCGGCCGGTGAAGGTCGGGCGGTACCCGGCGCTGACGCGCGAGATCCGCACGCTCGTCCCGGGCCGGGCGGCCTCGACGAACGTCCCGTCACCGAGGTAGATCCCGACGTGGTGGATCCCGGAGACGCTGCCGTCGTCCGACCAGAACAGCAGGTCCCCGCGGTGCAGCCGGTCCGGTTCGACCGGGGTGACGGCGCGGTACTGGTCGTCGGCGACCCGGGGGAGGCCGATCCCCGCGCGGCGGTAGGCCTGCTGGACCAGCCCCGAGCAGTCGTACCCGCCGGGGCCGTTGCCGCCCCAGAGGTACGGGCGGCCCAGCTGCGCCAGCGCGTAGGCCACGGCGGCCTCGGTGCGGCCCGCGGTCGTGGCCGCGGCGGGTGCGGCCGGCGCGGGGGCCGGGCGGGCGCCGCCGGTGCGGTCCAGGTAGACGTCCAGGTGGGCGGTCCAGCGCCACTCGCCGGCCGCGTTGCGGAACCAGTACCGCGAACCGTCCCAGCCCTGGCGGATGCCCAGGGCCGTACTGCCGCCGGGGGCGGGGGCGGCCGGCGCGGGGGTGCGGAGCGTGCCGGTGCGGCTCTGGTACACGCTGTAGTGGCTGGTCCAGCGCCACTCGCCGGCCGCGTTGCGGAACCAGTAGCGGGAGCCGTCCCAGCCCGGCTGGCGGACCTGGGGCGCCGCGTGCGCCGCGCTCACCCCGAGGCCGAGCCCGATCACTCCGGCGCCCGCCAGCACGGTGGTGGCCAGGCAGGCGCCGCGGACGATCCGGTGCGTCCGGCCGCCGTCCGGGGCCGCGCGGGCCGGCCGCGGCCGCGCGGCGTGGGCGCAGTACCGGCAGCGGCAGCCGGCGGCGGACTCCTCGAAGCGGAGTACGCCCGGGTCGGTGGATATCTGACCGGTGGTCATGCCGGTTTCCCTTCCCTGCGGGTCGGACGGACGGCCGGAGCGGGGACCGCGGCGGTCACCCCGGCCGGGGTGACGAAGGCGACCAGCAGGTGCTCCATCAGGGCACTGCGGGCGGCCTGGTCGAGTTGGTGCGAGGTGGCCCGTTCCAGGCGGCGGACGGCCAGGGCGGCGGCCTCGACGGCGTCGTCCACCAGGACGGTCCGCAGGCCCGCGTCGAGCTCGGCCAGCCTGCGCCGGCGCATCGACTCGGTCACCTCGGGTGCGTAGTCCAGCGCCAGCGGCTGGACGGAGTAGACCTCCAGGCCCGCGGGTGCGGCCTCGGCGGCCAGCGCCCTGGTCAGTTCGTCCGAGAACCACTGGCCGTCCCGCAGGGCCGGGCCGGGCCCCGCGTTGGCGTCGCAGGGCAGCGCGGTGGCCGTCCGGGTCAGCACGGCCTGGACCTGCTCGCGCAGGTAGGTCTCGTGCTCGTCGACGCCCAGCACGGCCCGTGCGGTGTCCTTGACCCGCCACACGACCAGCAGCCGGACCACGATCGGCGTGCCGGTCCGGTCGGTCACCTGGATCGGGTCGCCGCGCCAGTGCCGCAGCCGGACGTCCACCAGGTGACGGCGCAGCAGCGGGTTGACCCACAGCAGCCCGGTCCGGCGGACGGTGCCGCGGTAGCGGCCCCAGCGGGAGAGCACCCGGGTCTCGCCGCCCGCGTTGGTCATCAGGCCGGCCAGCGCGATCAGGATCAGCGCGCTGGCGCCGGCGGCGATGCCGATCTCCCGTTCCGTCACGACCGGGACCCGGGCGGCGCGGACGGCGGCACTGCGGAGGTCGGGGAGGGCTGCGAGGTGGGGGAGGATGCCCGCCCGGCCCAGGGCCAGCGCGAGGGCGGCCGCGCCGGCCAGCACGGCGAGCACCGCGATCCAGCCGGGGGCCGTCCGGGCGGACCGCTCGCGCAGCGCCTGGTCGACCCGCGGGGGCCGGCGCACCGCCGGGGTGTCCGGGAGGGGTACCGGGGCCGGGGCGGGCACCGGGGCCGCGGGGTGCTGGCCGACGGGTCGGAAGCGGCGGGTGGGCGGGCCGTCGTCCAGCTCGTCCGGGGCGAACAGTGCCGCCTTGATCAGCGGCTTCGCCGCGGCCCTGGCCACGGCGCGACCCAGCTGGGTGGCCCCCGGGGGGATCTCCCTCGGGTCGTAGGGGTTGGGGGTGGTTCCCGGCGAAGGGTCGCGGGTGACGTCCATGCACGGATCCTCGGGGTCGGCTGTGTCGCGCAACGGGCGGCCCGGATCTGACGGGCAGTGCCGAAATCCAGCCTAGGCAGATAAGTAGTCAAATGCGACATTTCGATACGGCGTGTTTCTTGATTTCTGACCCGCCGTCCGCCGGGCCGCCCGACCTGACCTGCGGGAACGGGCCGGCGAAACCCGACATCCAGTCAGTGCCGACGGCGTGCCCCACTGCCGCGGCCGTACACCCGACGGGTCACCAGACCGAGCCCCAGCAGGATCAGCAGGACGCCGACACCCGCCCGGCGCCAGCCCGTCACGGGCGCGTCCCGGGCCGCCGTGGGCGCGTCGTCGCCGGGCACGGCCCGCACGGTGGTGGACGCGGCATCGGCAGCCGCGGGGGGCGCCGCGAGCGTGCGACCGCCGCCGGACGAGGTGAGCGACGGGGACGGCGGCGGGGATGCGCTCCGACCGGCGCCCGGCGTGGCCGAAGGAGCGGCCGACGACGCCGCGGGAGGCACTGGGGACGGCGCGGCGGGAGGCGTGGCGGGAGCCGCGTCGGACGGCACGCTCGCGACCGGGAGCGGGGCCGGCGGTACGGCGATCGGCAGCAGACCGGGCACCGGAGGCGCGAGAACGGGCTCCGCACCCGCCGGTACCGTCGCCGGGCCGGCGGCCGAGGACACCACCGACGGCGAGGCCGAGGGCGAGGACGACGGCGAGGACGAAGCGGCCGCCGACGCCGCCGGGGCGACCGTCACCGCCACCTCCTCCCCCGTCGTGCCGTTCCCGGCCCGGTCGGTGGCCGTGGCGAGCAGCCGCTGCGCACCCGGTGGCAGGTCACGCGAGGCCGTGCAGCTCCAGGCGGAGTCCGCGCCGGCCACCGCGCTGCACACGGTGACCCGTTCTCCGCCGGCCGCGCGGGCCGTGACGGTGACCGTCGTCCCGGCTTCCGCCCGGCCGGACAGCCGGGGCCGGGCGGTCGGGAGGGTCTCGCCGGCGGCGGGGGAGGCGAGCTGCGGGCGGCCGGGCGCGACGGTGTCGACGGTCAGGGTGACCGGGCGGCCGTCGGTGCGGTTGCCGGCCCGGTCGACGGCGGTGGCACCGAGCCGGTGCTCCCCGTCCGGCAGGTTCTCCACCGGCAGGCAGGACCACTCCCGGCCGGCGCCCACCTCGGTGCTGCACAGCTCGTTCGCGGCACCGGCCCCGCCGGGCCGGTCGGCGAGGGCCACCGAGACGGTGCTGTGGGGTTCGCCGGTGCCGGTGAGCAACAGGCCGGGGTCGTTGGTGAACTCGGGCACGGTGAACACGGGCGCCGCGGGCGGCGCGGTCTTGACCACGATCCCGACCCCGGTGCCGCGCAGCACCAGACCGCCCCCGGTGGTCTCGACCGGCGTCAGGGTGTGCGGGCCGGGACCGAGCGGGCTGCCCGGACGGCAGGACCAGCCGCCGTCGGGGCCCACCGTGGTGCGGCAGAGCTCGGCCTCCCCCTCCAGCACGGCCACGGTGGCGCCCTGGACGGCCCCCTCGCCGCGGACCTCCGGCCGCGGATCGGCGGTGGTCGTTCCGGCCACCGGGCGGGAGATCTCGGCAGGGGCCGCGCCGACCGCGATCCGTACCCGCTGGTCGACCACCTCCCCCGAGTCCGCGAAGCCGTCCGGCAGGACCAGCTGAGCGCCGTTGCGGGCGATCCGCAGCCGGGCCCAGGTGTCCCCGGAGGCGGCGACGCCGGGGACCGTCCACTCCAGCGCCGCCGTACCACTGCCGGCAGGGACGTCGGCCTGCACCCGCTCCAGCGGGTCGAACCGGCCGTTGTGGTCGAAGTCGATCCAGCCGGCCAGGACGGCCGGTCCCCCGCCGGGGCCGACCGGCACCGTCAGGCCGTAGTAGCGGCCGACCGCGGCCTCCGCCGGGAAGGCGAGCGTCGGATCGGCGCCCGGGTACTCGCTGCGGCCGGGCTGGTACTGCGGCGGCGCCGGGCTGCTGGCCCAGGCGCTGCGCACTCCGGCGCCGCGGTCCAGCTCGACGGCCGGCCGGTCGGCCCGCTCCTGTTCGAACGGCAGCGGCCGGGCCGGCTGCTCCCCGGGGACCAGCGGTTGCGCCACCGTCGCGGTGAGTCCGGGGCGGGCGCGGACGGAACCCCCCGCCGCGTCCTGCCCGAGGAAGAGGTCGGAGATCACGTGGGAGGCGTTGCCGTAGCCCTGCGGTGCCGTGCCCAGGCCCTCGTCCACGGTGACGGTGCTGGCCAGGCTCAGTGCGGCGGGGCTCACCCCGGCGCCGTCCCGGACGGTGCTGCGCTGTTCCACCCGCAGCGTGGCGGTACCGAGGGTGCCGGCCAGTTCGAGCGTTCCGGCACCGGCGGCGGAGCCGTCGTTCGCGCCGTCGCCGGTGGGGGTGAGCTCGCCGGCGTCGACCGTCCAGCCGGGCCAGCCGGTGCGGCCGACCAGGCCGGGGGCGGCCGGGGAGCCTCCGGTGACGGTCAGCCGGGTCGCCGTCCCGGTGCTGCCGACGGCGCCGGTGGTCAGGGCCGCCAGCCCGCTGAGGTGGAGCCGCGGGTTGCGGACGACGCGGGAGAAGGTGACCTGCAGGGTGCCCAGGGTGCGCCAGGAGCCGTCCGCCCGGGGGCGTTTCTCGGCCACCACAAACATCTCGGCCGGATCGCCGGCCCGCAATCCGTCCGTAAAGGAAGCGTCCGCACCGGCGCCTTCCGCGAGTTTTCCGGGCGCGGCGGTGGCGCCGACTCCGGGGAGGGGGGTGAAATCCAACTGGACGGCCAGGCCCGAGGGGAGCACCGCGCGGTGCTCCGCCGACCACGTCCCGGGTGACTGCTGGGCCGGAGCGGGCGTCGAATTCCAGCCGATCAGCAGGCCGGCGGCCAGCAGCGCGGTGGCGGCCCGGCGGGCCGACCGGCGCCTTCCGGCGCACCCTGGCCGGTGGACTTCGGCTACCGGCGCACGTCGCGCAGACCGTCGGATCATCCGACTCTCCCTACGGTGGAGTCCGCCAAGTCGCGGGCCTGGCACCTGTTCTGACACACCCATAACATCCGACAAAAGGGAATCACGATCGGGAGTCGGTCAAACCGCGACACCGGCGGGTCTGCCCCGCTGGCACCCGATTGGTCGGCGCCCGGCCGGCCGTAGGGGAACTACCCGCAACCGACGCATTCAAGCCATCTCCGGAACCGTCCAACCGGGATTTACCACAGGCTGTTTGACCATTCATCAGCCATCACTGTTCGAATTAGCGGACGGCTCAGTAGAGTCAGCGACCGTGACTATCGATCCCGCCGTCATCACGAGCAGTTTCGCCCTGGTCGAGCCGCACGGTGCCGAGGTGGCCGCCCACTTCTACCGGCATCTGTTCGAGCACAACCCGAGTCTGCGCGGGCTGTTCGTCGCGGACCTCGACGAGCCGCAGGAGCGGCTGTGGGCCGCCCTGGGCGCCCTGGTCACCCGTCCGGGGGGCGTCGACGGCCTGATCGGCCCGCTCCGGGAGCTGGGCCGCCGCCAGGCCGGCCACGGCGTGCGCCCCGAGCACCTCCCCGCGGTCCGCGCCAGTCTGACGGCGACGCTCGCGCACTTCGCCGGCCCCACCGCGGGGGACGCGTCCACCTGGGCCGCCGTGCAGGAGGCGATCGCCGACACCATGCTCGCGGCCCCGGCGGCGGCGGATCCGTCCCCGACCGCCGGCTGAGGCCGCCTCGGTGCCCTTCGACCCAGCCGTCCTCCGCGCCAGCTTCGCCGTCGTCGAACGCCGCGCCGACCAGCTGACCAAGTACTTCTACGCCCACCTGTTCAGCCACAACCCGGGCCTGCGGGCACTCTTCCCGGCCCGGATGGACGAGCAGCGCGACCGGCTGTTCAGCTCCCTCACCCACCTGGTGCTGCGGATGGAGGAACCGGGACGGCTCCGCGACTACCTGACGGCCCTCGGCCGCGACCACCGCAAGTTCGGCGCCGCCCCCGCGCACTACCCCGCGATCGGGGCCAGTCTGATCGCCGCCCTCCGGCACTTCTCCGGGCACTACTGGACCCAGGAGGCCGAGAAGGCCTGGACCGAGGCCTACACGGTGATCTCCCAGACGATGATCGAGGCCGCGGCCGGCGCCGCCCGGGACGCCCCCGACTGGTGGCAGGCCGAGGTGACCGTCCGGCGCCGGGCCGCACCCGACCTCGTCGTCCTCACCCTGGCCCCCGACCGGCCGTACCCGTTCACCGCCGGGCAGTACCTCACGCTGTCCTCGCCCCGGGTGCCGAAGGTCTGGCGCCCCTACTCGATCGCCTGCGCCCCGCGCCCCGACGGCACGCTCGAACTGCACGTCCGGCGGGTGCCCGCCGGGCTGCTGAGCACCGTGCTGGTCAACGACGTGCTGCCGGGCGAGACCGTCCGGGTCGGGCCGCCGCTGGGCGACGCCGTCCTCGACCCCGGCTCCACCCGCCCCGTGCTCGCGGTGGCGGGCGGGACGGGCTGGGCGCAGATCAAGTCAGTGGTCGAGCAGCTCGCCCTGGACGGCGGCCGGCCCACCACCCTGCACCTGGCCGCCCGCGGCGGCGCCGACCCGTACGACCTGGCCACCGTCCGGCAGCTGGCGCGGCGCCACCGCCGGTTGGAGGTGGTGGTGGCACCCGCCGGCCACGACGGCGACGCCGAGCCCGGGCAGGCGGGCGGGCCGCTGTGCACCGGGCTGCTCCGGCACCGGGACCTCTCCGGGCACGACGTCCACCTCAGCGGGCCGCCCGGACTGGTCGCCCGGCTGGCCGAGCAGCTGACCGCGCAGGGCGCCCGGCCCGAGCTGATCCGGTACGACCCGGGGCCGGACACCTTCAACCGGGTGCGGCCGGTCACCACGTCCGAATGGTTCCTCGACCGGCGCGACCCGGGCTGGATCAACCCCACCGAGCTCGCCTGAGCCGGGCCCGGACACGACGAAGGCCCCGGACGATTCGTCCGGGGCCTTCGGCTGGTGCGCTCAGCAGGATTCGAACCTGCAACCTCTTGATCCGTAGTCAAGTGCTCTATCCGTTGAGCTATGAGCGCTCGGGCGGCCCCGAGGGGCCACGAGCGGGGTTGTGGTGCGCTCAGCAGGATTCGAACCTGCAACCTCTTGATCCGTAGTCAAGTGCTCTATCCGTTGAGCTATGAGCGCTCGCCCGGTCGAACTGGCCAACCGGGCGGTGCGGGGACAACATTACATGACCCTCGACCTGGGGTGAAATCCATTGCTCCGGCCCCCGCCGGGCGGCCCCGGCGGGGGCCGGAACGCGAAGAGCCCCGTCGGTGTCTCACCGACGGGGCTCTGCGTGGAGGCGGAGGCGGAGGGATTTGAACCCTCGATGGGCTTTAAGACCCAAACCGCATTAGCAGTGCGGCGCCATAGACCGGACTAGGCGACGCCTCCTCCACTCGGACCGCACCGCTTGCTGCGATGCACTCCGCGCGAAAGCGATGATGCCACAGCCTGAGGCTCCGGCACCAACCACCGACAACGTTACTAGCCGGGTCGACCACGACGCAAAGAAGAATGAGATACTCCAGTCTCCCGAGGAGAGCGCGTGCCGCGAGTCGCAGCGGCGGCCCCCAGCCGTGAGGAGACCTGTCGACGTGAGCAGCAGGCCGACCCGAGGCGCTGCTCGCCTCGCCGCGATACTCGACGCCCTGCCGGACGCGCTGCTGCTGGTCAACAGCAACGGCACCGTGGTGGAGGCCAACAAGGCAGCGGTCCAGAGCCTTCAGGCGCCCGGCACCTCGCTGGTCGGCCGAGGGGTACTGGACCTGCTGCCCGAGTTCGACCCGAGCCGGATCCCCGGCTCGATGCGGCCCAAGGCGAGCGAGCCCGAGCGTCTGGACCAGCCGGTCCGGATGACCGCCCGGCGTACCGACGGGTCCAGCTTCCCGGTCGAAGTGGCCGGAAACGACTTCGAGGACGACCGCACCGGCGGCGACGGCCTCGGCTACCTCTCGTACGACCCGTACCGGGAGTCCGGCGGCGGGTCCGGCCAGGGGCTGCTGCTGCTCCTGGTCCGCGACGTCTCGGGGCGGCTCGGGGTCGAGGCCGAGCTGCGGCGCCAGCACAAGCAGACCGAGATGATCCTGCGGGCCGCGGCCGAGGGCGTCCTCGGGGTCGACCTGGACGGGCGGGTGGTCCTGGTCAACCCGGCCGCCGCGCACATCCTGGACTACCGGGCCAGCGAGCTCGGCGGGCGCGAACTGCACCCGCTGATCCAGCACTCCCAGGCCGACGGCAGCCCGCTGGCCCTGGAAGGCTCGGCGCTGCTGGACACCCTGACCTCCGGCCGCAAGCACCGGGTGCGCGGCACCGTGCTGTGGCGCAAGGACGGCACCCCGGTGACGGTGGACCTGACCACCGCGCCGGTCCGGGACGGCGACCAGCTGGTCGGTGCGGTGATGACGTTCACCGACCGGACCAGGGAGCTGGCGCTGGTCGCCCGCAACGAACACCTGACCGCCGTCCTGGAACAGGAGCTCGGGGACGCACTGACCGCCCTGCACCGGCGGATAGACGCACTGGCCGGCGACCCGGCCGGACAGCTCTGGCCGGAGGCCAACTGGACCCTGCGGCGGCTGGCCGACGAGTGCCGCCGCTTCTCCACGCTGATCGACGGGGTGCTCGCGCACCAGCGGTTCGAGGTCGCGGCGGAGAACGGCAAGGACCAGACCGAGCGGGCCGAGGTCGGCCTGGACACGGTGGTCCAGAAGGCCGTCGAGTTCGCCGGCGAGCTGGTCGGGCCCGGCCGGGTGCGCTACTCCGTGCACGCCGCCCCGGTCGAGCTCTCGGTGGACCGGGACCGGCTGGCCCGGGCACTGGCCCACCTGGTCGCGGACGTCAGCGGCGTCACCCCGTCGCTGGAGGTCACCGGGGTCCGGTCGGACTCGCCCGGGCTCGGCGTACCCGCCCTCCCGCCGGGCGGCACCGAGCTGCCGATGGTCGTCCTGGCCGCGGCGCAGCGCGGCGAGGTGGCGCGGATCGAGGTGCGCGGGCCGTCCCGCCGCCCGAGCGCGGTGCACCTGCCGATCGCCCGGACGACCGTGGAGCACCACGGAGGCGTGCTGCAACGGCACGAGCTGCCGAACCGGGCCGGCACCACGTACGTGGTGGAGCTGCCGCTGGACCCGTCCGCGCCGAGGGCCGCCCGCACGGTCGGGGTGCCCAAGGAGACGGACACGGCGATGCTGCCGGACCTGCCCCAGATGTCGTCGGCGCGGCCCGGCGAGCCCGGTGGCCCGGCCGCGGCCCGCCCGAAGCCGGACCAGCCGGCCGAGGAACCGCCGGCGCGGCCCGCGCCGACGGCGCAGGAGCCGGCGTCCGCGCGGGACTCCGGCCGGGAGGACGCCGCGGCCGCCGAGCAGGCGCGGCCCGGGGCGGCCCCGCAGCCCCGCACTCCGATCGCGCTCGGCCCCGCGGAGGGGCCCGCCCCGGACACCGCGGCGCCGGCCGCCGAGCCCACCCGGCCGTCCCGCCGGAGGCGCGGTCTGCCGGCCGGGGACGAGTCCTCGGGCGCGCTGTCCATCCCCGGAGTCCCCGATCCCGGCACGGCCCTGTACCCGGGGCTGGAGAACGCCCTGCCCGTCGCGGCGCCGGTGCCCGCGCAGGGGGCGGGCCCGGAGGGTGCGCCCGCCGCCCGGCCGACCGGCCGCCGGCGCCGGCTCGCCGTTCCCGGTGAGCCGGCCGAGGCGACGGCGCCCGCACCGGTCGCCGATCCGCAGCCGGAGCGGCCGGCCGCCGAACTCGAACTGGCCCGTCCGGCCCGGCCCGAGCTGCCGTCGGCGTCCCCGGCCGGGGACGCCCCCGAGCAGCCCCGGCCGGTCGGCAGCGGGCTCGGCGAGCTGGCACCGCCGCGCCCGATGGGCGGCGGTTTCGCCGGTGCCTTCCCGAGCGCGTTCCCGGATGCCGGCCCGCAGCCCCTGCCCCAGCCGGACGCCCTCGTCCCGGCCGTCCCGGCGGCCGTGGAGCGGCCCGCGCTGCCGGCGCTGCCTCCCTCCGGCGGTGGCTCGGAGGCGGCCGAGGCGGCGGAGCAGTCGGCCGGGATGGAGCCGCGGACCCCGCCGCGGCCGGTCTCGGAGCTGCCGATGTCCGGCGTGGGCCGGCCCGGGGAGCAGCCGTCCGCGGCCGTCCCGGCGGACCCGCCGACCATGGTCGCGCCGGCGGCGGACGGCGCCCGCCGGCTGCTGGTGTGGCCCGAGCCGGATCCGTCGACCCGACAGGCGCTAGAGGACCGCGGCTACCGCCCGGTGATCGTGCGCTCCCGGGAGGAGGTCGACGCCCAGGTGTCCGGCTTCCCGGCGGCGCTCTTCGTCGACCCGCTGACCGGGCCGATCACCCGGACGGCACTGCAGTCGCTGCGCACGGCCGCGCTGAACAGCCGGGTCCCGGTGCTGGTCACCGCCGGTCTGGGCCAGGCCACCCGGGACGCCGCGTACGGCGCGGACCCGGCGGTGCTGCTGCGCGCCCTCGCACCGCGCGACGGCGAGAACCACGCGGCCCGGGTGCTGCTGGTGGAGTCCGACCCGGACATCGCGGCGGCGCTGACCAGCAGCCTGGAGCGGCGCGGGATGCACGTCGAGCACGCGCTGGACGAGAACGACGCGGTCTCCCGGGCCAGCAGCGTGCAGCCCAACCTGGTGGTGATGGACCTGCTCCAGGTGCGCCGCCGCCGGGTCGGGCTGCTGGACTGGCTGCGCGCCAACGACCGGCTGCACCGCACGCCGCTGGTGGTCTACACGTCGGTGGACCTGGATCCGCAGGAGCTGCCGCGGCTGCGGACCGGGGAGACGGTGCTGTTCCTCGCCGAGCGGTCGACCACCGAGGACGTGCAGTCCCGGATCGTCGACCTGCTCGGCCGGATCGGGGCGATGGGCGAGGTCAGCACGGTCGGCTGAGTGCGGTCGATCCGGGCGCCGGCACCGGGTGCCGGCGCCCGGGCCGGTCAGTGGTGGGCGTGCACCACCGCGTGGCCGCGGCCGAGCGCGATCAGCCGGCGGTTGACCGGCACGGTGACCAGGAAGGCCAGCACCAGGGAGCCGGCCAGCGAGGTCCAGAACAGCAGGTCGCTCAGGCCGGCGTCCATCGCGCCGGGGACGGCGAGCATCGCGCTGTTGTCGATCAGCTCCATCACCGCGATGGACACGGTGTCGGCGGCCAGCGCGACCTTCAGGGCCGGGCCGAGGCCGAGGCCGGCCCGGCGCACGCCGCGCATGGTCAGCGCGTAGCCGAAGACGAAGGCGAGCACGATCGAGAGCGCGATCGTGGCGCCGGTGTGCAGGCCGAGGGCGGTGCCCAGGACCAGGCCGAGGACCTCGCCGACGGCGCAGCCGACGAGGCAGTGCAGGGTGGCCAGTGCGGCGGTGCGCCAGCCGCGGTCGGCCGCGGCGGGGTGTCCCGGCCGGGCGGGGTGTCCGGGGTGCTGGTGCTGGCGGTCCATGGCGGCGCCTCCTGTTCGGACGGGCGGTCCGGTCCAGCACAACGACATACCCCCTGGGGGTATTCCCCGGGGGGTATGCGGTGGGCGGTGCGGCTACTCCTTGCCGAGCAGGACGACCTCCAGCAGGCCGTCCGCGTACTCGGCCCGGATCACCTTCTTGTCGAACTTGCCGACGCTGGTCTTGGGCACCGCGGGCACGATCGCCCAGCGCTCCGGCAGCTGCCAGGAGGCGATCCGCTCGGCCAGGAAGGCCCGCAGCTCCGGCAGGCCGGCCGCGGCCCCGGGCCGCAGCACGACGGTGGCCAGCGGCCGCTCGCCCCACTTGTCGTCCGGCACGGCGACCACGGCGGCCTCGGCCACCTCGGGGTGGGCCATCAGGTGGTTCTCCAGCTCCACCGAGGAGATCCACTCACCACCCGACTTGATCACGTCCTTGGCCCGGTCGGTGAGGGTCAGGTAGCCGTCCGCGGTGATCGTGCCGACGTCGCCGGTGCGCAGCCAGCCGTCCTCGCTGAACTTGTCCTCCGGGCGCTCCGGCTGCTGCCCGGCCCCGGCGAAGTAGGCGCCGGCGATCCACGGCCCGCGGACCTCCAGCTCACCCTGGGCCACCCCGTCGTGCGGCATCCGCTCGCCCGCCGGGCCGATCAGCCGGGCCTCGACGGAGGCCGGGAAGAGCCCCTGGGTGATCCGGTAGGGCCACTCCTGCTCAGGCGTCAGGCCGCCCGGCGGGAGGGCGAAGGTGCCGAGCGGGGAGGTCTCGGTCATGCCCCACGCGTGCACCACCTGGATGCCGTGGCGGTCCCGGAAGCCCTTCATCAGCGCGGGCGGGCAGGCCGAACCGCCGATCACCACCATCCGGATCGAGGAGGTGTCGTAGCTGCCCGCGTCCAGCTCGTCCAGCAGGCCGTTCCAGATGGTCGGGACGGCGGCGCTGACGGTCGGCCGGAACCGGTCGATCATCTCGGCGAGCGGCTTCGGCTGGAGGTGGCGGTCGGGCATCAGCAGGTTCGCGCCGGACATGAACGCCGCGTGCGGCAGGCCCCAGGCGTTCACGTGGAACATCGGGACGACCGGCAGCGCGAGGTCCCGGGAGGTGAGGCCGAAGCTGTCGGCGGCGTTGACCTGGAGGCAGTGCAGGTACACCGACCGGTGGCTGTAGACCACGCCCTTGGGGTCGCCGGTGGTCCCGGAGGTGTAGCAGAGGGCGGCCGCCCGGCGTTCGTCGACGTCGGTCTGCCACGGGTACGCGGTGGGCCGGTCCGCGATCAGCTCCTCGTAGCCGTGCACCGTGCCGGCGAAGCCGTCCAGCAGCGAGCGGTCGCCCTCGCCGTTGACGACGATGTGCCGCAGGGTCGGGTTCAGCTGCGGCAGCACGCCCGCCAGCAGAGGCAGCAGGCTGCCGTCGACGATGATCGCGCGGTCCGCGGCGTGGTTGACGATGTAGGACAGCTGGTGGGACGGCAGCCGCAGGTTGAGGGTGTGCAGCACCGCACCCATCGAGGGCACCGCGAGGTACGCCTCCAGGTGCTCGGCGTTGTTCCACATCAACGTCGCTATGACGCTCGCGTCGGCGACGCCGAGCTCGTCCCGCAGGGCGTGGGCGAGCTGCGCGGCACGCGCCCCCACCTCGGCGTACGTCCGGGTGACCGGTTCCGCGCCGGTCCAGGTGGTGACCGTGGAGCCGCCGTGGACGGTGGAGCCGTGGGCCAGGATCCGGGCGACGGTGAGCGGGACGTCCTGCATCGTGCTGTACACGGGTCCTCCTTGACCGGGCAGCGGCGGGGCAAGCCCTACCGCCGAGTAGCGCACGTCGTGTCGGCCCGATTCTGACGGCCCGGCGGCCTGCTGTCAGCAGGCGTTGCCGGGATGAGACGAGCGGCTCACACCGGGGGGCGGGCGCGCGGGCCGGCGTGGCGGTCAGCGTGCGACCAGGGCGTCCAGCCGGTCCCGGTCCACGGTGAGGGCGGCTCCGCCGTAGCTCTCCTCGACGTTGCCGTGGTGCTGGTGGATCCGCTGGTGGTCGAGCCACAGGTCGGGGGCGAGCGGGCCGCTGCCGTCCACGGTGGTGGCGTGGTCGTCCCAGCGGGCGTACCAGACCGCGTCCGGCAGCGGGGAACTGCCGACCCGGGCGGCGGCGGCCAGGTCGGCGATGCCGGAGTCGGTGCTGGAGTAGAAGCCCGAGTGGTACCCGGCGGCGTGCAGGGCCTGGGTCCAGCCGAGGGTGAACTCGATGACGGCCTGGCTGCAGACCGCGTCCCCGCGCGGGTAGGCCTCGATGTCCAGGTAGACCGGGCTGCCGTCGCCCAGGCCCAGCGCCCGGAGCGCGCCCACCGCGGCCGCCGCCTCCTGCCGGCCCTGTTCGGCGGCTGTGGCGGGCTGGATCCGCTTCGGCTTGGTCGCGGACCGACGGCAGGGCGCTTGCAGGCCGACGTGGGTCGGGACGAGCTTCCAGCCCATCGCCCGGACCTCGCGGACCCAGGCCGCGGTCAGCCGGGGCTGATCGCAGGCCCGCTGGTCGCCGCTGGTGTAGATGCCGATCGCGCGGTACGGGGAGGCGTCCCACCAGGCGCGCATGGTCTCCGGGGCGGGGGCCGTGCAGACGTCGAACCCGGCACCGCTGAAGACCTCCCGGGGCATCGCCGCACGGCGGGCGGGCGGGTCCGGCAGGACGGTCCGCGGCGGGGGCGGCGGTGCGGGGGCGGCGGCCGCGGCGAGCTCCGAACCGCTGCGCGCGGCCCCGCCGGGCGGCCATGCGCCCGGGTCGAGGACGGTCCGGTCGGTGGCGAGGAGCAGGACGAGGGACGCTGCGGTGAGAGCTGCCGGGCCTAAGTAGCGCACCCTCCAGAGCTACTGACCCGTCATCGAATCCTCCGGTTCGGCGCGCGCGGCCGGAGCCGCGTTCACCTGCCCGGCGGCACCGTCCCATCTGGTGGTAATGAGTTTGGACCTTTCATACCCCTTACGTCACACTCGTCCCATGTCCACCACTGCCAACTCCTGCGGGCCGACCACCCCGGTCCGGCCGCAGGCGTCCCCGACCGGCGAGACCTTCGCCGACGCCCTTGCCATGCCGCCCTCCCCCAAGGGCGAGCCCGCCGGCGAGCGCGGTGGCTGGCGACGACGCGGGACGGCGCCCACGGTGAGCACCGATCCCCCGCCCGGCCGAACGGCCGGGGCCGACCGGCCGACGGCCGGCTCCTGGATCGGAAACACGCAGCGGCGCCTGGGAAGCATCCCGGCGCCGCTGCTGTGCGTGGCGGCGATGTTCTCCGTCCAGATCGGCATCGCGGCCTCCAAGCCGCTGTTCTCCGTCCTCGGCGTCGGCGGCGCGACCTTCCTGCGGCTGGCCGTCGCGGCCACCGTCCTGCTCGCCGCCACCCGCCCCCGGCTGCGCGGGCGCAGCCGCCGCGACCTGGGCCTCGCGGTCCTGCTCGGGGTCGCCTCGGCCGGCATGACCGCACTGTTCGCCGGGGCCGTCGACCGGCTGCCGATGGGCACCGCCTCCACGATCGAGTTCCTCGGACCGCTCGCGGTGGCACTCGCCCTGGCCCGACGCCTCTCCCACCTGCTCTGGGCGCTGCTGGCCGGTGGCGGGGTCGTGCTGCTCACCCTGCTCGGCGAGGGTTCGGGCGGCTCCCGGCTGGACCCGGTCGGCCTGGCCTGCGCCTTCGGGGCGGCGGCCTGCTACGCCGGGTACATCCTGTTCACCGACAAGGTCGGGGCCGCGTTCCAGGGCTTCGAGGGGCTGGCCGTCTCGTTCACCATCAGCGCGCTGGTGCTGGCACCGTTCGGTGCGGCCGACGCCTGGCACGGGCTCGCGGACGCCTCGGTGCCCGTCCTGCTGCTGCTCGCCGTGGCCGGGGTGGCGCTGCTGTTCCCGGTGATCCCGTACGCGTTGGAGATGACGGCGCTGCGGCGGATGCCGCAGCGGGTGTTCAGCGTGATCGTCAGCCTGGACCCGGCGGTGAGCGCGCTGGTGGGGCTGGTGCTGCTGCACCAGCTGCTGGGGTGGGTGCAGGTGGCGGGGATCGCCTGCGTGGTGGCGGCGAGTGTGGGGGCGACGCTGACCGTCCGACGGTAGCGGGGGCCTCTGGTACGGGCTGCGGGGGCCTTGGGCCGCGGGCTGCGGGGGGCCTTGGGCCGCGGGCTGCGGCGGCCGGCCGCGGTCCGGGCCCGGGTACGCCGACGGGCGGCGCCGTTGCCGGTGCCGCCCGTCGAGGCCGGTGTGCGGGGTGACCCTTTCCGCTCCCCGGGGTGTCGCGTCGGTCCGTCCGTACCGTTCGTCCGCTGGGGCGCCCCCGCCGTCAGCGGCACCGTCGGTGCGTCGGAGTGTGGGGCATCGGAACGGGATCAGCCGCCGGGCACCGGGACGAAGACGTACCCACTGCCGAGGTCGGACACCGGGAGGCCGTTGGAACCCTCGCCGGCCGGTGCGCCGTTTTCGGCGCGTGGGGTGGCGAGCAGCAGACCGGCCGGCCGTTTCGTTCGGTAGCGCACCATGAGTCCTCCAAGAGCCTTCAACCCCGCCGGGCTGCACATGTGGTGATCAATGCCGGAGTTCGTTGCCAGACGAACCCGTGCGGGCTGCGACGCCGGAAGACAGCCTTCCGCAACAAATCGACAAAGCGCCAGTACCGGCAGGGCTTTTCGCCCGTTAGCGTGACATCACCGCGGATCCGCGCAGTCCGGGAATACGCGGACCGCCGGCCGACACACCGCCCGTGGCCTGCGACTTCGCCCGAACGGTCGGATCACGGGCCTGAATTGCGCGGGCGTGCGCGGCAGCACCGCACCGTTTTCGCACCACCACCAGCGCACACGAACCCATCCACGCCCCGCGGAATGCGCATCGGCCACCGGGGCGGGCACTTTCAGCCATCCCGGGATGTCCCGGCCCCACCCGACGACGATCATTTGAATGAACGTCAGAGCGTCTTACCCGGATTGAGGATCCCCAGCGGGTCGAAGACCGACTTGATCTGCCGCTGGAGCTCCAGACCGACCGGCCCCAACTCCCGGGCCAGCCAGTCCCGCTTCAACAGGCCGATGCCGTGCTCCCCCGTGACCGTGCCGCCGAGTTCCAGACCGAGCGCCATGATCTCCTCGAAGGAGTGCTCGGCGCGGGCCGTCTCCTCGGGATCCGACGCGTCGAAGACCACCACCGGGTGGGTGTTGCCGTCCCCGGCGTGCGAGACCACGCCGATGGTCAGCCGGCCGCGCTCGGCGATCCGGGCCACTCCCGCGAGCATGTCGGCCAGCCGCGACCGCGGCACCGCCACGTCGTCGATCATGGTGGTACCCATCCGGTCCAGCGCCGGCAGGGCCAACCGGCGTGCCTGGAGCAGCAGTTCCGACTCCGCCCGGTCCTCCGCCGGCACCACCTCGGTGGCACCCGCCGCCCGGCAGAGCTCGGCCACCGCCGCCACCTCCGCCGCCTGGTCCGGCCCGTCGAACGCCACCAGCAGCAGCGCCCTGGTGCTCTCCGGCAGGCCCATCGCGGCCATCTCGTTCACCGCCCGCACCGTGGTGGCGTCCATCAGCTCCATCAGCGAGGGGGCGAACCCGCCGGCCATCACCTCGCAGACCGCGGCGCAGGCGGCCTCCGTGGCGGCGAACTCCGCCGCCAGCACCAGCGGCGGCGCCGGCTCGGGCCGCAACGCCAGCACCGCCTGCACCACCACACCCAGCGTCCCCTCCGACCCCACCAGCAGCCGGGTCAGGTCGTAGCCCGCGACGCCCTTCGCCGTCCGGCGGCCGGTGCGCAGCAGCCGCCCGTCCGCGAGCACCACGTCCAGGCCCAGCACGTACTCGGCGGTCACCCCGTACTTCACGCAGCACAGGCCGCCCGCGCCGGTGCCGATGTTCCCGCCGATGGTGCAGGACTCCCAGCTGGACGGGTCCGGCGGATAGGCCAGCCCGTGCTCGGCCACGGCCCGGGAGAGCACCGCGTTGACCACGCCCGGCTCGACCACCGCGAGCCGGTTCACCGGATCGATCTCCAGGATCCGGTCCATCGCCACCAGCGACAGGACGATGCAGCCGTCCACCGCGTTGGCCCCGCCGGACAGACCGGTCCGGGCGCCCTGCGGCACCACCGGGACGCGCAGGTCGGTCGCCGTCCGCAGGACGTGCTGCACCTGTTCCACGGTCCGCGGGAGGACCAACACCGCGGGCACGCCCGCCGCGCAGAACCCCGCCATGTCGCGGGCGTAGGAGGCGACCACGTCCGGGTCCACCACCACGGCGCCCTCGGGCAGCCCCTGCGCCAGCCGTTCGACCAGATCACCCATGGGGACCTCGCTCCTCGCGGTCGCGTCCTCGCACCCGTCCGCTCCGCACTCTGCCCCCGGGCGGGGACGGCGGCAAGGCTGCCTGCCGGAGAGTCGGCGGGGGCGCGGCGGGGCGCTGCCGGGGTGCGGCGGGGGGCTGCCGGGGTGCGGCGGGGGGGCTGCCGGGGCGCGGCGGGGGGGCTGCCGGGGCGCGGCGGGGGCGTTCGGTAACCGTTCGGGAACAGCGGCGGGACCGGCGCATCCTCGGCGCCGTACGCCACGTACATGTTTGCGGGGTCGACGGGACCCCGGGGGACGACGGGGGACGCCCGGTACACGCGGGCGACCGGACGGGGGACACATGACCAGGCGGACGGCACTGCTGGCGGCACTGAGCGGGATGCTCCTGCTCGCGGGGTGCGGGGGCGCGGGAGGCACCTCGCCGGGCGGGCCGGCGAGCACGGCCGCGTCGGGCGGGACCGCGGGCGGCGCGACGGGCGGGGCGCCGAAGACCTCCGCGGCCGTGCTCACGGTCGAGCCGGGGAACGGCACGGTGGACGTGGCGCCGCAGGGCGCACTCAAGGTCGCGGTGGCCGGCGGGAAGCTGACCAAGGTGGACGTCACCGACCAGGCCGGATCGCCGGTCGCCGGCGCGATCACCCCCGACGGGCTCGGCTGGGCGCCGGCGGCCGGGCTGGCCGTCGGCACCGCGTACCGGGTCAGCGCGGAGGCCGCCGACGCCCACGGTCTGCCGACCACCGCGACCAGCGCCTTCACCACACTGACGCCGAAGCGCACGGTCAAGGCCGAGGACAACGTGGTCACCGGCGAGACCTTCGGCGTCGGCATGATCATCTCGGTGAACTTCGCGGGCGACGTCAAGAACAAGGAGGCGGCCGCCAAGGCCGTCACCGTCGAGGCCTCGGACGGCACCGTGGTCAAGGGCCACTGGTTCGACGACCGGCGGCTCGACCTGCGGCCGGAGTCCTTCTGGAAGCCCGACACCAAGGTCAAGGTGCACTTCCGCACCAAGAGCGTCGAGCTCTCCCCCGGCGTGTACGGCGCGACCGACCGCGACGAGGAGTTCACCATCGGACGCTCCAAGATCAGCGAGGTCGACGCGAGCGCCCACCAGATGGTCGTCAAGAAGGCCGGCCAGCCCGACCAGCAGATCCCGATCACGGCCGGCGACAACAACAACCCCTCCTGGAACGGGACCATGGTGGTCTCGGCCATGAGCCGGATGGAGCGGATGCGCTCCGAGGGCGTCCCGGGCCTGGTGGGCGCCGGCTACGACACCGAACGGCCGCACGCCCTGCGCCTCACCAACACCGGCACCTACGTGCACGGCAACCCGCTCGCCGGCGGCGCCGTCGGCCGCGCCAACATCAGCCACGGCTGCATCGGCCTGGTCGACACCGCGGCGGGCGACCCGAACTCGACGGCCGGCCGGTACTACGCCGACAGCATGGTCGGCGACGTGGTCACCGTGCGCGGCTCGGTCCACAAGCAGGCGCTCGACCCGGCCAACGGGCTGAGCGGCTGGAACCTCGACTGGGCCACGTGGTAGCAGCCGGGTAGCAGCCACCCGGGCGGTGGCCGGCCACGGGGCACCAGCCCGGGCGGTGGCCGGACCGCCGGGCGGACGCGGTCAGTGCCCGGCCTCGCCGGCTCCCCGCAGCACCCGCTCCACCCGGCCCGGCGACCACACCCCCGCCGCCCCCGGACGGCTGCTCAGATAGGCCGCCGACCGTTCCGCGTCCCAGCCGTGGCCCTCGCGCAGCCCGGTGGCGACGGCCCGCAGGTACGGCGCCGAGGGCGCGTTCAGCTCGGCCTCGGCACTGCGCCACGGGGCGGTGAAGGTCAGTACCGGATGACCGTCCAGCACCCCGGCGCAGAGCAGCGTCTCGTACCGGCCCGGGCCCAGCCGCTCGCGTCCCTCGGCGACGACGGTGCCCAGGTCGAGGTCGGTGCCCGGCGCACGGCGCCGCTCCTGCGCGAGGACGTCGGCGAACTGCCCGGCCCGCAGCAGAAAGGCCCGGGCCGGCATCTCGCCGTCGTCGAACGGGTCGTAGAAGCCCATCCCGCCGCCCCAGACCAGCGACTCCAGCGCGAAGTGCAGCCGCCCCGGCAGCAGCACCGGCACCGCCCCGACCGGCGGCCGCCCGTCCCGGGCACCCGGCAGGGTCCGGGCCCCCTCGGCAGGACGGCCGCCCGCGAGGTAACAGGTCAGACGGGCCAGGTGCATGTTCGAGGCGTACGCCGCGTACCAGACCATCCGGGGCGCCCCGGCCGGCACCCCGGCCACCGGCCCCGGCCGCCGCACCGCACTCGACGTCATCCGCCCCGCCTCGTCCGTCACCTGTCGCCTGTCGCAGCCGGGCCGCGCCCCGGGCGCCCGATTCTCGGCGAGCGGTGCGTCAGGAACGGTACGGGCGGGGCACGTTGGGCGGGGATCCACCCGTCCGGCCGATCCCCGGGCGGCTCGTCCACGGGGCCGGAACGGCGACCGGCCCCCGACCGCTGGTGCGGATCGGGGGCCGGGTGCGGCGGAGAGCGTGGGATTCGAACCCACGGTACGGGGTCACCGCACGACAGTTTTCAAGACTGTTCCCTTAGGCCGCTCGGGCAGCTCTCCAGGCGGAGGTCAGCCTAACGGGTTCCGGGGGGTTCGGTGCACACCGTTTCGGGTGCTCGGGTCAGTTGTCGCCCTTGCGTTCACCGAGGGTGACGGTGGTCTTGGCGGCCTTGCCGTCGCGGGTGTACTCGACGTCGACCTTCTCGCCCGGCTTGTGCGTCCAGATTTCGCTGACCAGGGTCGGACCGCTGTCGATGGAGATGCCGCCGAGCTTGGTGATGACGTCGCCCGGCTTGAGGCCGGCCTGGTCGGCGGGGCCGCCGGGGGTGACGGCCGGGGTGCCCTGGACGTCCTTGGTCTGGATCTGGGCGCCGTCGCCCTTGTAGTCGTCGTTGCGCAGCACGCCGAGGATCGCGTAGACCGGGTTGCCGTCCTTGATCAGCGTCTCGGCGACCCACTTGGCCTGGTTGATCGGGATGGCGAAGCCGAGGCCGATCGAGCCGGCCCGGCCGCTGGAGCCGCCGCTGTTGGACTGGATCGCCGAGTTGATGCCGATCACCTGGCCGGAGGCGTTGAGCAGCGGCCCGCCGGAGTTGCCCGGGTTGATCGAGGCGTCGGTCTGCAGCGCGTTCATGTAGGACGCCTGGGAGCCGGTCTCGTCACCGGAGGCGACCGGGCGGTCCTTGGCGCTGATGATGCCGGTGGTGACGGTGCCCTCGAGGCCGTACGGCGCGCCGATCGCGATGGTGGCGTCGCCGATGGCGGTCTTGTCGGAGTCGCCGAGCGGCAGCGGGACGAGCTTGTCCTTCGGCGGGTTGTCGAGCTTGACCACGGCCACGTCGTAGCCCTGGGCCCGGCCGACCACGGAGGCGGGGTAGGAGGAGCCGTCGGAGAACTTGACCGTCAGCTTGCCGCCGCTGGCCGCCGGGGCGACCACGTGGTTGTTGGTGAGGATGTGGCCCTCGGTGTCGAAGACGAAACCGGTGCCCGTCCCCGACTCGCTGGAGCCCTGGGCCTTGATGGTGACGGTGCTGGGCAGTGCCTTGGCGGCGATGCCGGCGACCGACTCGGGGGCCCGGTCCAGGGCCTTCTGGTTGTCGCCGACCGTCACGGTGGTGCTGGTGCGGCTGGTGGAGCCGGCGAACCCGTCCTTGCCGTCGGTCAGCGAGACGCCGATCGCGCCGCCGGCCAGGCCGGCCAGCACGGCGACGGCCGCGACCACGGCGATCAGGCCGCCGCGCCGGCGACGCGGGCCGGGCGGCGGGACGGCCGGCGTGCCCCACTCGACGGGGTGGCCGGGACCGCCCGTACCGCCGGGCGGGGTGCCCCAGCCGCCGAGCGGGTGCCCGGCGCCGAACGGGTGGTGCGGCTCGCCCGCGGGCGGCTGCGGCGCGGCCTGCGGGTGCCCGGCCGCCGGGGAGGCGTACGGGTTGGGGTCGCCCTGCGGCGCGCCCTCGGCGAGCACGGGCACCGGCGCGGCCGGAGCGGCGGGTGCCGGAGCGGCGAACCCGGCGGGCGCGGCCGGCGGCGGTGCGTCCAGGTAGCCGGGCGCGGGGGCGGGGGCCGGCGCGGCGGGCAGCACCGGCGGCGGTGCGTCGATGTACCCGGGGGCGGCCGGGGCGGTCTCGGCCGGCTTCGACAGAGCACCCGCCTCTGGAACGCCGGAGGACTGACCCTCCTGCGCCCCGGTGGACCCACTCTCGTGCTCGGTGCTCACGGACGACCTCCATAGCTGACAGGACCTTGGCCATAGTTTTTCGCACGACCGATTCAGTTGCCGTAAGCAGCCCCCTGAAGAAGTCATGAGAATGCTTAGGCGCTCCCGACAACCGGGCCCGGCGGGGCCGTCCGGCCGCGCTGCGGAGAAGTCCCGCGATGCGGACGGCACCCCGCCCGGCCTTGGCGTTCGACGCCGATCCCGTTAGCCTGGCGCTCCAAACTGAAACGACGCGGGAGCTTGGACCAACCAGGCTGAGAGTGCGCTGTTCGACCGTACGCCATGGGTACCACGGCATGGACGGTCGAGGGGACGCAGACCGCCGGAACCTGTCCGGGTAATGCCGGCGTAGGGAGTATCGGCCATGACGGCTGTTTCGCCTTCCCCTGCCTCGACGTCCGCCACCGCCGTGGCCGAGCGTCCCGAGGCGCCCCTGGTGCTCGACACCGAACCTCCGAGAACCCTGGACTTCCGTGCGCAGTTCGCGCTCTGGGCCAACCTCGGGATCAGCCTGATCGGCTTCTCCAGCGCCGCCACGGTGCTCGGGACGGCGGGCGCCGAGCTCTCCTTCGCCGCCGCGGTGACCGCGATCGTGGTCGGCACCGTGATCGGGACCGCGATGCTCGGCGTGGCCGCGCTGATCGGCGCCCGGACCGGCGCACCGGCGATGGCCGTGCTGCGCGGGCTGTTCGGGACGCGACTGTCGTACCTGCCGACCGTGCTGAACATCGCGCAGTGCATCGGCTGGGGCGTGTTCGAGCTGATCGTGATCGCGGGCGGCGCCCAGAACGTGGCCGGGACGCAGGGCTGGCGCTGGCTGTTCGTGCTGCTCGCCGGCGCGCTGACGACGGTGCTGACGATCTGGCCGCTGGGCTCGATCGCGGTGCTGCGCAAGTACGTGGCGATCGCGGTGGGCGTCGCGATGGTCTACTTCACCGTGCAGTTGGGCCGGCAGGGCTTCCCCGACCCGGGCGCGGGCAACTGGGACGGCTTCCTGACCGCGACGGACGCGGTGATCGCGGTGTCCATCTCGTTCGTCCCCCTGGCCGCGGACTACACCCGGCACTCGCGGACCCCGGGCGCCTCGTTCTGGGGCACCTTCTCCGGCTACACGGTGGCCCAGGTCTGGTGCTACGTGCTGGGCCTGATCGCCCTGCTCCAGCAGGACGGCGACAGCGCGAAGATCTTCGACTCGTTCACCGGGGTGACGGCGGGCTGGGTGTTCCTGCTGGTCCTGGTCCTGCGGGAGACCGACCAGTCGTTCGCGAACGTGTACTCGACGGCCATGTCGGTGCAGAACCTCTTCCCTCGGATCGACCGCCGGGTGCTGACCGTCGGCATCGGCACCCTGGTGACCGGCCTCGCCCTGTGGATCCACGAGCTCAGCGAGGGCTACACCAACTTCCTCTACCTGATCGGCGCGGTGTTCGTGCCGCTCTTCGCGGTGCTCGCGGTCGACTACTTCTTCGGCGCCGGCCGCGGCGGCTGGAACCTGGAGCAGGACGCCCCGGCCCGGCCGCTGATGCTGCTGCCGTGGGCGGTGGGCTTCGCCACCTACCAGTTCATCGCGCCGACCCCGGTGGCCGGCTGGTGGACCGGCTTCTGGCAGGACCTGCAGTCAGCGGTGGGCTTCGAGGCGCAGCCGTGGACCTCGGCCTCGCTGTTCGCGTTCCTGGCCGCCGCGCTGGCCACCTGGGCGACCACGCTGGTCCGCCGGCCGGTCTGAGGCCGGCAACGGTCGGCGGCCTCCACGGGGTCGCCGCAACCGGGGTAGCCGTCACCGGTCCGGGACCGCCACCGAGCCGCCGTCACCGGGGACCTGTTCACCGCACGTTCCCCGTGGCGGTGGCTTTCGGCCATTGTGGCCCGCGTAGGGTGATCGTCGTGGACACCCAGCCCCTCGACTCCGCCGCGGCCTCCGCCGGCCCGCCCGACCGCACCTCCGTCCGGGTGATCGCCCACCGCGGTTCGTCCGCGGCGCTGCCCGAGCACACCGAGGAGGCCTACCGGCGGGCGATCGAGGAGGGCGCGGACGGGCTGGAGTGCGACGTCCGGCTGACCTCCGACGGCGAGCTGGTCTGCGTCCACGACCGGACGGTGCGGCGCACCTCGAACGGCAGCGGCACGGTGTCGGCGATGACGCTCGCCCAGCTCGGCGAGCTGGACTTCGGCTCCTGGAAGTCGCCGCAGGACCCGAGGCCCGCCTCCGTGCTGACGCTGGACCGGCTGCTGGAGCTGGTGGCCGACAGCGGTCGCCGGATCGAGCTGGCGATCGAGACCAAGCACCCGACCCGGTACGCCGGGCGGGTGGAGGCCGAACTGCTGCGGACGCTGGACCGCTTCGGCCTGCTGCCTAACGGGTCGGCCGACCCCGCCGGGTCCACGGTGCGGATCATGAGCTTCTCGGAACTGGCGCTGCACCGGGTCCGCCGGGCGGCGCCGGCCGTGCCGACGGTGTACCTGCTGGAGCGGCGGCTGCCGCTGCTGGGGCGGATCGGCTCGTTGCCCGGCGGGGCCCGGATCGCGGGGCCCGGGATCGACCTGGTGCGGCGCGACCCCGGTCTGGTGACGGCGCTGCGGCGGGCCGGGCACCGGGTGCACGTGTGGACGGTGGACGAGCCCGCCGACGTCGAGCTGTGCGTGCGGCTCGGGGTGGAGGCGCTGATCACCAACCGGCCGCGCCAGGTGCTGGAGCAGCTGGGTCGCTAGGGCCTGTCCTGGGGGCGCGGTTGACCCGGCCGCGCGCCGTTCTCGGGACCCTGTGGGCGCATTGGGGCGCACAGGGGGCGCGAAGTGTGGAAAGGGGTGTAATTCCTCCTCTCCCACAACACAACGTGAGCATCTAATCACCTTTCGAGCACCGTGAGTTGCGAGCCCGGAAATGGCCGTCAGGGATCGGTGAACGGTCGTTTCCGACGCATTCCCAGGGGGCATCCATCCCTCGGCAGAAGCGAAGGAGGTCCGGGGGTGGCGTTGATGGTGGCGCGTTCTGTGCCTGAGAAGGCCGAGCCGGCTTCATCGACCCTGGCAGTGCCGCACGGTCCGGCGAGCGTGGGCGTGGCGCGACGGCGGTTGCGGCGCGATCTGGGCGATCGGGAGATACCGGATTCGGTGATTGACGATGCTGTGCTGATCCTGTCGGAACTGCTCAGCAATTCCTGCCGGTATGCCCGGCCGCTCGTCCGGCTCGCCGAACCGGAGCAGGACGGGGACGCGGGCGCGGTACTGGTCCGCTGGCAGACCCACGGCGACGGCCTGCTCACCCTGGAGGTGACGGACGGCGGCGCGGCCACCAGGCCCCTGCCCGCCCGGCCGTCCGTGACGGCCCGGGGCGGTCGCGGCCTGAACATCGTGGGCGAGCTGGCCAGCGACTGGGGGGTGCGGCACGCACCCGGCCGGGTGACGGTCTGGGCCGAGCTGCCCGCCGACGGCCGGCGCCCGGCGGCCAACCCGGCCGGACGGCCGGACGGTCCGGGGCGGCCGGACAGCGCGGGGCGGCAGGTCCGCAGCGCCTGAGCGGGCTGCGCGGGCCCGGGCGCGGGGCCCGCCGGACGCCGTACGCGGGGGAAGGCCCGGAATTCTCAGTAGGCTGCCCGGAGCAAGACGTCGCCGTCACCGGGAGAGCCGCACCATGGCCAAGAAGGCCGCCAAGAAGTCGCCCCAGCGCAGCCAGTCCACCACCGTGACCGCGGGCGAGGTCCCGGTCGTCGGCGCGCGCGAGATGTGCCCGTGCGGCTCGGGCCGCCGCTACAAGGCCTGTCACGGCCGGGAGGCCGCACACGCGGTGCAGGAGCTGGTGCACCGCCCGTTCGAGGGCCTGCCGGGCGAGGCCGACTGGGTGGCGCTGCGCGAGCTGGTGCCCGCCGCCACCGTGCCGCTGACGCTGGCCGCCGGGGTGGCCGAGCAGGCCGAGGGCGAGGTGCCCTCGGTGACGCTGGCGACCGTGCTGCCGCTGGCCTGGCCGGCCCTGCGCCGCCCGGACGGCTCGATCCTGCTGGGCCTGCAGACCCAGTCCTCCTCCGGCGACCTGAGCCGGGACCTGGCGGACGCGCTGGAGCTCGCGCTGACCACCCCGCCCGGCAGCCCGGTGCCGTCCCGCCGGACCGTTCCCGGCGGCCGGCGGCTGCAGGAACTGCTCGACACCACAGCCGAGTTCGTCCCGACCGTGCACACCGGCTTCGAGTTCTGGCTGGAGGAGTCGCAGAGCGCCGAGGGTGAGGTGGCGGCCTCCCTGGAGCGGGCCAACGCCTCCGCCATCCCGACCGAGAAGCTCAACGGCCTGACCGCCGCCTACTGGTGCGGCACCCCGGACAAGAACCACCTGCGCTGGGTCATGACGGTGCCCGAGGAGCAGCTGCTGGACGCGCTGGCCCGGCTCTCCGCCTCCGGCGAGGCCTCGCTGGGCGCGGACACCCGCCTGGTCGGCTCGTTCCGGGCACACGGGCTGACCGTCCCGGTCTGGGACCTGCCGCTGGAGATGACCGCGGCCGACTGCGAGAAGCCCGCCGCGGCCTTCGCCGAGAAGCTGGCCACCGCGCTCACCGAGTCCACCCCGCTCACCGCCGAAGAGCGTCGCGCCCGCGCGAATCTGGTGAACCGTCAGGTCACGCTCAACTGACCCACCGGTGACGGGCGTCACAATTCCCGCTCAACGGCCCTGGTCGCGGAAGATTCCAAGACCGGGGCCGCGTGGACAAATTGGCGCGCACGCGGATCTTTGTTACTGTTTTAAACAGTCCGGTCGCTGGTGCATCCCCCGTCGCCAGCGGCCGGGCCTTTTGCTTTTCCGGACGGTACGCCTGCGGCGCACCCGAACGGCCGTGCGGGCCGGGCCGTTCAGAACGGCAGCCGGCTCCCGTCCGGCGCGGTCGTGGTGACCGCGATCAATCCACCGAGCAGGGCCTCCACTTGGGGCAGCCACACGCCGTCCTCGCGCGGCGGGCGCACCCAGTGCACGCCCCCCGCGCCGGTGCGCGAGGGCGGCAACGGCAGGTACCCGCCCGGGCCGTGGTAGCGCAGCGCCCCGGGCACCCAGGCGCGCTCCGCCAGCAGTTCGCCCAACTCGTCCAGCGTGTAAGGCGCCACCAGCAGCAGGTACCGGGACGGCGTGGCCAGCACCGGCCCGAGCGGCACCCCCGTCCCGTCGAACCAGGCGAGCAGCCGGGCCCCGGCCACGGCGGGCACGCTGACCGCGCACACCGTACGGCCGGTGGCCATCAGGACCGGTGCCCCGGGACAGCGCCGCTCCCACCACCAGCGCACCATCCGCGGGTCGGTGGTGGCGGCGATCAGCGGCGGGTCGTGCGGGTGACCGCCCGGCACCGGGCAGCAGAGGTCTCCGCACGAGCACGGCCCGCCCGCACCGCGCGCCGCCGTGGCGCCCGGCAGGACCGGCCAGCCCAGCGCGGCCGCCGCTAGGGCCGCGGTCAGCGCCCGGCGTCGGCTCCCGGGTCTCCGGCCCAACGCCCGCAGCGCGCCCGCCCGCAGGGCCTCGACCCGGGACGCCCCGGCCCGCCGCAGCGGCTCCAGTCGACGACGTGTCCGACGCATGAACACTCGTTCCTTTCCGCGACCATGGAGCTCGGGACCGTCGATCGGCGCACCGGCCGGCGGATGCCGCACGGCCCGGCCGAGGTGACCCAGGGATGGGTGGGAGGCGGGGCCGGACGGACCGGCCCGCTGGAACGAGAATCCCTCATACGTCCGGATGGACGCCCTCCTGCGGGGCCCGGTTCCACCGTATGAGTGAGTCAAACCCTCCGCGGGCGACCGGCGCGGACGCGAAGCATACGATCCGGACCGCGACTTGACGGTGCGTCGCAACGGCCGGACGGGCCTGGCACGGCCCCGGCCGGGTGCGACGGCGGTCCGCGCGCAGCCGCGGCGGCCGCCCCGGGAGACGGCCGACCGGCCGGGTCCGATTTCTGGACATGCCCCGATCGGCCTGTGTACAAGTGGTGGATTGTTGCCGAGTAGTGAGTTAGCTGTCGATTTGGGCGTTGCCGGGGGTCCTGCGTGACACGTACCAGTTTGCGGGGAGTTCCGAGATGACCGATGCCCGGCCGCTGCACCTGACCGCCGCCGAGCCCGCCCCGCTGCCCGGCTACGCCACCGGGCCCGTCCTGGGGCTGCAGGACCGTTCAGCCGGACGGCCGTCCGATTCCACCAGCCTCTACGAGCACGCCGACCTGCTGGTCCGAACCCCCGACCTGCCCGCCGCCCTGGCCGCCGTGCTCGACTCCGGCGCGGCGCTGCTCGGCGCCCGGCGCGGACTGATCACCAC
The DNA here is from genome assembly GCF_044740765.1 of Kitasatospora sp. NPDC088346. Lineage (NCBI taxonomy): Bacteria > Bacillati > Actinomycetota > Actinomycetes > Kitasatosporales > Streptomycetaceae > Kitasatospora > Kitasatospora sp. NPDC088346. The sequence goes on along the minus strand of NZ_JBIURH010000012.1, from coordinate 172,253 downwards.
CACCGGACGGGGCACCGGACGGCCGGTCGGGCTCGGCCTCGACCGCGCCGGGCTCGGCGCACTGGAGACCGTCCCCGCCGACCACGGCCCGTTCGCCGGCCTGCTGGGCAGCCCCGCCCGGTCCGGTCGGCTGCTGATCGAGGACCTCGCCGACGACCTCGCCGTCGGGCCCCGCTTCCGCGAGGTCGCGGCCCAACTCGGGCTCGGCGCCTGCTTCGCGCTGACCCTCGCCACCGAACAGGACGGGCCGCTGGCGGCCGCCGCCTGGTTCTACGACGAACCCGCCCGACCCGACGAGCGGCTCCAGCACCTGGCCCAGCGGTACTGCGAGTTCGCCGCCCCGGTGCTCGCCCGGCAGCTGGCGGCCGACCGTGCGCTGCGCGCCACCCGGGCGCTGCGCCGCAGCCTGCTGCCCGACCACCTGCCGGTGGTGCCCGGGGTCCGGCTCGCCGCCCGCTGCCGGCCCGCCGGCCTGGACCACTCCTGCGGCAGCGACTGGTACGACGCGATCGCGCTGCCGGACGGATCGCTCGGTCTGACCGTCGGCAGCGTGTCGGCCGACGGGCCCGGCGCGGGTCCCGGCTCCGCCGCGGGGGCGGCCGCCGCGATGGGCCGGGTGCGGGCGGCGTTGCGCGCGTACGCCGTTCTGGAGGGCGAGGACCCGGTGTCCGTCCTCGGCGACCTGGAGCTGCTGCTGAAGACCACCGAGCCGGCCCGCTCGGCCACCGCCGTCTACGCCTGCGTCCAGCCCGCGGAGCGCCGGATCGCCCTGGCCGGCGCCGGGCACTGCCCGCCGGTGCTGGTCGGACGGCACGGCGCCGAGTTCGTGGAGACCTCGCTGTCCGCCCCGCTCGGCATGCTCAGCTGCTGGGAGGCGCCGGGAGTGGAGCTCACCGCGGAGCGCGGGGACGTGCTGGTGCTCTACACCGAGGGCCTGGCCCGGCGCTGCGGCCCGACCCTGCACGCCGGGCAGGCCACCCTGCGCCGGGCCGCCGCCGACGCGCCCCGGGACGTCCGGCTCGACCCGGACCGGCTCTGCGGCCACCTGCTGGAGACGCTGGCCGGCGCGGCTCCGGACGAGGGCGCCACCGACGACCTGGTGCTGCTGGCCGTCCGCTTCGGGTAGCCCGGCGGGCGCCCTCGCCCTCCCGAACGGGTGATCGGATCCGCATCCGTACCATGGGAGCCAAGGCCGCCCACCACCCCGCGATCCGGGGTGTCCGGGGTGGCACCACGCGCGCAAGGAGGCGACGTACGTGACCGAGGACCGTACCCCGGCGGTGTCCGACAACCCTGAGGGCTTGGCCGCGGAGGAGGAGATCAAGGGCCGCAAGAACGGGCTCTACTCGGAGGTCTCCGACGAACTCGCGGCCTCGATGAAGTCCGGCTGGGCCGACACCGAGCTGCGCGACCTGCGGCCGATCGCCCAGGCGCCCTTCACCGCCGGGCGCCGCGCCGCACTGTCGGCCCGCTTCCCCGGCGAGCGCCTGGTGGTCCCGGCCGGCCGGCTGCGGGTGCGGTCCAACGACACCGACTACGCGTTCCGCGCCGCCAGCGAGTACGTCCACCTGACCGGCGACCAGAGCGAGGACGCCGTCCTGGTCGGTGAGCCCGCCGGGGACGGCCACGCCTTCCACCTCTACCTGCGCCCCCGCTCGGACCGCGAGAACGGCGAGTTCTGGCTGGACGGCTACGGCGAGCTCTGGGTCGGCCGCCGGCACAGCCTGGCCGAGGCCGAGGTGCTCTACGGACTGCCCTGCCGCGACGTGCGCAAGGCCGCCGAGGAGCTGGCCGCCGGCACCGGCACCACCCGGATCGTGCGCGGCCACGACGCCGAGCTGGAGGAGGCCCTCGGTGAGGCGCTGGACGCCGACCGGGACGAGGAGTTCAAGGTCTTCCTGAGCGGCCTGCGGCTGGTCAAGGACGCGTGGGAGATCGGCGAGCTGCGGGCGGCCTGCACCGCGACCGTCAACGGCTTCACCGACGTGGTGCGCGAGCTGGACCGGGCCGTGGCCACCTCCGAGCGCTGGATCGAGGGCACCTTCTGGCGCCGCGCCCGGGTCGAGGGCAACGACGTCGGCTACGGCTCGATCGCCGCCGCCGGCCCGCACGCCACCACCCTGCACTGGGTCCGCAACGACGGCGACGTCCGCCCCGGCGAGCTGCTGCTGCTCGACGCCGGCGTGGAGACCACCAACCTCTACACCGCCGACGTCACCCGCACCCTGCCGATCAACGGCCGCTTCGACGCGCTCCAGCGCAAGATCTACGACGCCGTGTACGACGCCCAGGAGGCCGGCATCGCGGCGGTCCGGCCCGGCGGCCGGTTCCGCGACTTCCACGACGCGGCGCAGCGGGTGCTGGCCGAGCGCCTGCTCGCCTGGGGCCTGATCGACCCGGCGGTGTACGACCTGGAGAAGGTGCTGGAGCTGGGCCTCCAGCGCCGCTGGACGCTGCACGGCACCGGCCACATGCTCGGCCTGGACGTGCACGACTGCGCGCACGCCCGCCGCGAGGCGTACGTCGACGCCGAGCTGGTGCCCGGCATGGTGCTGACGGTCGAGCCCGGCCTGTACTTCCAGCAGGACGACCTCACGGTGCCCGAGGAGTACCGCGGCATCGGCGTCCGGATCGAGGACGACATCCTGGTCACCGCCGAGGGCAACGAGAACCTCTCGGCCGGCCTGCCCCGCCGCGCCGACGAGGTCGAGTCCTGGATGGCCGGTCTGACCGGCTGACCGGCCGACCGCGACGACGACACCACCGCCCCCGGCCGTCCGGCCGGGGGCGGTGTGGTGACCGGCTCAGCGGACCTGGACGCCGTTCCTGACCCCGTCCGCGGCCACGCCGGTGACGGCGCCGCGGTGGTCGGCGGCCCTGGTGAACCCGAACGGGGCCCCTCAGCACACCAGGCCGAGGTCGGCCGGGGTCGCGTTCGGCGGGTCGATCGGACGCCGGCCCTCGGTCGGCCAGCCCTCCCGCACCCAGTACTCCAGGCCGCCGATCATCTCCTTGACCTCGCGGCCGAGCGCGGCCAGCTTCATCGCACCCTTGGTGGAGCCGTTGCAGGCCGGGCCCCAGCAGTAGACGACCAGCAGGCCGGGCGGCAGCCCGGCGACCCGCTCCGCCGTGATGTCCGCGATCGGGAGGCTGATCGCGCCGGGCAGGTGGGCCTTGCGGTGGGCCCCCTCGGCACGGACGTCGACGAGGGTGAAGTCCCGCTGCCCGTCCCGCAGGGCGTACCAGACGTCCGCCGGGTCGGCCTGGCAGCCGAGCCGCTCGGCGAAGAAGGCGAAGGCGCGCTCGGGCGCGACGGCGGGGACGGCGGTCACGGGCGAGGCCGCGGCCACGGGCGGGACGGCGGTCGCGGACGGGGCGGCCGTGGTCACTGGCGGGACGGCGGTGGTCATCTGCGGGCTCCTGGTGGTCCGTTGTGCGACTGCTTCCGACAGGAAGATCCTCCGATCCGGACACCCGACCCCGACAGTGGCGGTGACGACTACACTCGCCAAGATCCCGCCATGCTGCGCAATTGGGGAGAACAGTGACCGAGCAGCGGACCTCAGGCCCGGTGGCCGTCAGCATCGGACGGCGCCCGGAGCCCGTGCACACCGTCGCCGTGTACGTCTTCGACGGCATGGCGCCCTTCGAACTCGGCGTGGTGGTCGAGGTGTTCGCCCTGGCCAGGCCCGAGGTCGCGGGCCTGCTCGCGGCCCCGTGGTACGACGTCAAGGTCTGCGCCGACCGGCCCGGCACCCCGCTGAACGCGGTCGGCGGCTTCACCCTCAGCGCCCCGCACGGGCTGGACGAGCTGGCCGCCGCCGACACCGTGATCGTGGTGGCCGTCCCCAACCCGTTCGGCGGCGAGGTCTCCCCCGGCCTGGTCGCCGCGCTGCGCACCGCCCACGAACGCGGGGCCCGGGTCGTCTCGATCTGCTCCGGCGCCTTCGCCCTGGCCGCCGCCGGGCTGCTGGACGGCCTGGAGGCCACCACCCACTGGCGGTACGCCGACCTGCTGCAGCAGCGCCACCCGGCGGTCCGGGTGAACCCGGACGTGCTGTACGTCGACAACGGCACCATCCTGACCAGCGCGGGCAGCGCGGCCGGGATCGACCTGTGCCTGCACCTGGTGCGGCGCGACCACGGCGCGAAGGTGGCCAACACGGTGGCCCGCCGCTTCGTCGTCCCGCCGCACCGCGACGGCGGGCAGGCCCAGTTCATCGAGGCCGCGGTCAAGCCGGTCGAGGAGGAGGACGACGGCATCGCCCGCTCGATGCAGTGGGCGATGGACCACCTCGCCGTCCCGCTCACCGTCCCGCTGCTGGCCCGGGCCGCCCGCATGTCGGACCGCTCCTACCTGCGGCACTTCACCGCCCGCAACGGGACCAGCCCGATGCGCTGGGTCGTCACCCAGCGCATCGCCGCGAGCCTGCCGCTACTGGAATCCCCGGACGGCACGGTCGAGGAGATCGCCGCGGCCGTCGGCTTCGAGAGCGCCGCGACCTTCCGGCACCACTTCGGCCGCACCATGCGCACCTCCCCGACCGCCTACCGCCGCACCTTCGGGCGCGGGGCGGCCTGACCTGCGCCTTCCCGGCCGTGCCGCCCGGCGCGCGGGCCCGGCGCGCGGGCCCGGTCAGCCGCCGTGGCGGTCGGCGTTGGCGAGGATGGCGTCGTGCGTCCACTGCGCGAGGCCCGGCGCCAACTGCTCGTACGTGGCGGTGAACCTGGGGTCGGCGAGGTACATCGCGGCAAGGCCCCGGTGGATCTCGTAGGTGCAGTCGTAGAACCGCGCCGTGATCTGCCGCCGGTGCGCCTCGACGATGTCCATGGCCCGTTCCGATCCGGCCGGCAGGCCGGCGGTGAACGCCGCCACCAGACGGGAGTTGATCTCCTCGCCCTCGGCCCTGACCTCCTCCCAGTCCGCCTTGGTGTACGCGCCGGTCCGGCGCCGGGACTGCTCCCACGGCTCGGAGCCGCCGTACTTCCGCTCGGCCTCGGCCTCCCAGTTCTCGTCGTAGTCGGGGCCGAACACCTCGAACTTCTCCTCCGGCGTCAGCTGGATTCCCATCGTCCTCGCCTCCATCGCTCGTTCGACCGCCGCGGCCAGGTCCTGGAGGTGCCTGATCCGGTCACCGATCAGCCGGTGCTGCCGGCGGAGGTGTTCGGAGGGGCCGACCGAGCGGTCGTCCAGGATGGCGGCGATCTCTTCGAGGGGGAACCCGAGCTCGCGGTAGAACAGGATCTGCTGCAACCGGTCCAGGTCCTCGTCGCCGTAGCGCCGGTACCCGGCCGGGGTGCGGCCGCCGGGGGACAGCAGGCCGATCTCGTCGTAGTGGTGCAGGGTGCGCACGGTCACCCCGGCGATCCCGGCGAGCCGTCCCACGGTGTACCCGTCCGTCGGGGGCATCGGGTTCCTCCCTTCTCGTGTGGCTCCAGCCTGTGGCCTCACGTCGCGTGAGGGTCAAGCCGGAGCGCGCCCGGGGCGCACGCCGTACGAGTCTCCGAGCGGGACGCGCGGAGCGGGGACGGTTCTTCGGTGCACCCGCCAATTGTCCCCGGCCACCCCGGTTGACCACGATGAACGCCATGACGACGACCCCGCTGTCCCGGCGCCTGGCCGCCGAGGCCGTCGGCACCGCGGTGCTGGCCACCGTCCTGGTCGGCTCCGGCATCCGGGCCGCCGGACTGAGCCCGGACGGCGGGGTGCAGTTCCTCGCCAACGTCCTGGCCTCGGTGCTGGCGCTGGCCCTGCTGATCGCCCTGTTCGCGCCGGTGTCCGGCGGTCACTTCAACCCGCTGGTCTCGGCCGCCGCCTGGTGGACCGGGCGACGCGGCGGCACCGGGCTCACCGCCCGCGAGCTGGGCGGGTACGTGCTGGCGCAGCTGGCCGGCGCGGTCACCGGGACGGGGCTGGCCAACACCATGTTCGAGCGCCCCTTCGTGCAGCCGTCCGGGCAGGAGCGGGCGGCCAGGCACCTGTGGCTGGCCGAGGGGGTGGCCACCGGGGTGCTGATCCTGCTGGTCTGCGGGCTGGTCCGGAGCGGGCGGGCGCGGCTGCTGCCGGTGGCCGTGGCGGCCTGGATCGGCGCGGCCTGCTGGGGGACGGCCTCGGGGAGCTTCGCCAATCCGGCACTGACCCTCGGGCGGGCGCTCAGCGACAGCTGCACCGGGATCGCGCCGGGGTCGGTGCCGGCGTTCGTCCTGGCCCAGACGGCCGGGGCGGTGGCCGGGCTGGCGCTGGTGACGGCGGTGTTCGGGCCCGGCCCGGACCGGGCACCGGACGACGCCCGGGACCTGGTGGCCCCGGTCTGAGCCCGGCTCAGCCCTGCGGTGGCGTGACGTCCGTACCGCCCGGCTCCAGGGCGGTCAGCATCCGGTCGCGCAGCAGCCGGTACTCGTCCTGCAGCCGGGCCAGTTCGGCGGGGCGCTCGACGACCCGGCCGGGGGTGACCGTCTCCTCGGGGCCGTACTGCTCCCTGGTCAGGTCGATCTCGACGCCCGCGGCGAAGCGGTTCCACCAGTGGTCACCGGCGCGCACCCCGTCGACGTACACCTCACCGCGGAGCAGGTCGCCGCCGAGCAGGTCGTGGAGCACCAGGGCGGTGGCCCCGCTCTGGCCGCGCGCGGGGTTGCCGGGGTGCCAGCGGTGCCGGCCGGCCGGCTCGCAGGTGTCCGCGCCCCAGCCGGAGCGGACCGCGTCCTCGATCCGGGCGAGTGTCCAGGGTGTCATCCGGACAGCGTGGCACGCCGCACCGACAGCGGCCGCCCGACGGCACCCGGCGGCCGGCCCGTCGTCCCGGCCCGCCGCAGCCCGCCCGTCGTCCCGGTCCGCCGCAGCCCGCCCGTCGCGGCCGGCCCGTGGCCGGGCCCGATCGGGTCAGTCCGCGACGCCGCGCTCCGCGATCACCTGGTCGATCCTCAGCCGGACCAGCAGCTCGCCCGGCACGCCGTTGCGGGCGGCGTACTCCTCGGCCCGGTCCTCGCCCATGTACCGGGCGGCGATCCGGCCGGCCCACGCGCGGACCTCGGGCAGGTCCTCGCTGATCGCGGCGGTGCCGCGGACCAGGGCGTAGGAGAACGGCGGCCGGTCGTCGTCGACGCAGAGCATCACCCGGCCGTCGCGGGCCAGGTTGCGGCCCTTGAGGGTGGACCTGCCGGTGTTGAAGACCAGCTCGTCGCCGTCCAGCAGGAACCAGACCGGCGCCACGTGCGGGCTGCCGTCGGCGCGGATGGTGGCGAGCTTGCCGGTGCGGGTGCCGTGGGCGAGGAACTCGCGCCACTCGGGCTCGGTCATTCGGGTCATGCGGATCATCCTGGCCGAGCCGTCCCGGCGGGGCCAGACGCCGCTCCGCCCCGGGCGGTGCCCGGCCGCGCGGGCGGGCCGCTCAGTCGGCCTCGCCGTACCGGACCAGGTAGCCGGCGAAGTCGGCCATGTCCTCGTCCGACCAGGTCTCGAACCGCTTGGTGAAGGAGCGCCGGCGCTGCTGGTAGGCCTCGGCCAGGAGCTGGGTGCCGGCCTCGGTCAGCCGGAGCAGTTGGCCGCGCTGGTCGTCCGGGTCCGCCTCACGGGCGAGCAGGCCGAGCCGCTCCAGTGCCGCGACCTGCCGGCTGACGGTGGACTTGTCGAGCATGAAGTGCGAGGCCAGGTCGGCGCCCCGGCAGGTGCCGCGCTCGTTCACCAGGTCGAGCATGCTGTAGGTGACGAGCGAGAGGTCGGGGTGCAGCTGGGCGGCCTTGTGGCGGGCCCGGCGGGCGAACGCGGTCAGCTCCCGCTGGATGGTCTCCAGCGCGGCGTCGCGGTCGGGCATGGGGGTGACTCCTTCGGCTCCGGGGTGCTGAGCACCACGGTAGGCGTCCGGAAGGGGTCATCGGCCCGGAGGCGGGCGGTCCGGTCCGCGGCGCGGTCAGCCCCAGATCATGTCGGCGTGCGCCGCGGTGGCCGGGAGGGCGAGGACGAGGGCGGTGAGGACGACCGCGGTGGCCTTGGCGAGGACGGAGCGAGACATGGTGGTGCCCTTCGGGTGCGACGGGGTGAGGGGTGCCGGTCGTGCGTCCCGCGGTGACGCCTCGTCCGGTGTTCGGCCGGCTGCCCCGTTCCTTCGGTCCGGGACCCTGCTGGCAAGAACCAGCTTCGTCGCAGATCAGAGCGGTTGGAAGAGTGATCAACTGGACGGAAGGGGCCTTGGCCCGTTCCGTCCAGCCGGGCCGGTTCCGGCCAGCAGCCGCTCGTAGAAGGGCGCCACCAGGGGGGCGCCGACCCGCCCCGGCCGCCAGCCCCGCAGCACCGGGAGCTCCTCGACGGCCCGCCGGCACAGCACGGCCGTACGGTCCTCGGCCTCCTCCAGCCGGTCGGCCAGCAGATACACCCCGACCACCGGGTCGAACCCGGTCCTGCGGTGCACCGAGACGTGCTCGACGCGGTCCTGCGGACGGGCGATCCGTCGGATCAAATCGGCTGTGGTGTCGGGCAGTTCGCCCGCTCCGGGGCCGGACTGCAGCAGGGCGTGAATCAGGTACATGGCTGGACTCTGGCAAATCGCGCAACCGACGCATAGGGGCTGAACCGGGCCGCAAGCGGCCCTGGCCCAAAGCGTCCACCGAACGCCGTGGCCCGCTCGAACACCCGTATGCCATGATCGTGTGCGCATCGCCTGCAAGTCCGTCACACGGGGGGACCGTCGTGCTCGCATCACTCGGCCTGGACTCGACGTCCGAGGCCGTCTACCGGACCATGCTCGCCCATCCGGGGGCGGGCGTCCTCGCGCTCACCGAGCTGGGCGGACTGTCCGAGCAGGAGGTCCGCCGGAGCCTGGACACGCTCAGCGAGCTGGCCCTGGCCCGGCCCTCCTACGACCACCAGGGCGAGCTGCGCGCGGTGTCCCCGGACGTCGGTATGGAGCTCCTGATGGCCCGGCAACAGGCCGAGCTGGCGGCGCAGCAGCAGCGGATCGAGGCCTCCCGGGCGGCCGCGGCCCAGCTCATCGCCGAGTACGCCGACCTCCGGCCGGCCAGCAGCCACCCCGGCATCGAGCAGCTGGTCGGGATCGACCGGATCCGGGACTGCCTGGCCAGGCTGACCCGGGAGATGCGCGAGGAGGTGATGACCTTCTCGCCCGACGGCGCCCAGAAGCCCGAGCACATCGAGGCCGCCAAGCCGCTCAACCAGGAGCTGCTGGGCCGCGGGATCCGGATGCGGACGGTCTACCTGGACAGCGTCCGCAACAGCCCGCACACCGTCGACTACGTCGACTGGCTGTCGGAGCAGGGCGGCCAGGTGCGGACGGTGCCCTCGCTGCCCACCCGCATGATCGTGGTCGACCGCAGCACCGCCGTCATCCCGGTGAACAGCGAGAACAGCGCCGCCGGCGCCGTGGTCCTGAGCGGCCACGGGACACTGACGGCGCTGTGCGCGCTGTTCGAGAACGTCTGGGCCGGCGCCCGGCCGCTGGGGCAGGCCGCCACCACGGACGACTGCGGTCTGACCGCCCAGCAGACCACCGCCGTGCGGCTGCTGGCCGAGGGCCACACCGACGAGGCGATCGCCAAGCGGCTCGGGGTCTCCCCGCGGACCGCCCGCCGGCTGGCCACCGAGCTGATGGAGCGGCTCGGCGCGCGCAGCCGTTTCGAGGCGGGGGTCAGGGCCGTCCAGCAGGGCTGGCTGCCGAACACCCCCTGACCGCCGGGGGCCGCGCGGCGTCGTCAGAGCAGGTCGGACAGCTCCCGCAGCAGACGGGCCTTGGCCCGGGCGCCGACCAGCGTGCGGACCGGCTCGCCGCCCAGGAAGAGCATCAGTGTCGGCATCGACAGCACCCCGTAGGCGGCCTGGGTCTCCGGGTTGGCGTCCACGTCCAGCTGGACGACCTCCAGCCGGTCCGCCTCCTCACGGGCGATCTCGGCCAGCACCGGCGCGATCATCCGGCAGGGCGGGCACCAGTCGGCGGTGAACTCCACCAGGACCGGCCGCCCGGCCGCCAGCACCTCCCCCTCGAAGGTCAGGTCGGTGACCTTCCGTAGTTCCGCTCCCATGCCCCGCTCCCCTCAACTCTCCTGCGGCCCACGCACCGTGGACAGCTCACACTGCGGATCGGGGCCACCGGGCCGGTCGGCCTCCCGGGCCAGTTCCGCCCGCTCCAGCTCGGCCCGCTCCAGCTGGGCGGCGACCTGGTCGCGGACCGCCTGGAGCTCGGCCAGGCAGGCGTCCAGTTCGGCCAGCTTGCCCCGGTAGACGTCCAGGGAGGCCGGGCAGGCGTCGCCCGCGGGATGGCCGGCCCGGAGGCACTCCACGAACGGCCTGGTCTCCTCCAGCCCGAACCCGAAGTCCTGAAGGGTCTGGATCTGCCGCAACAGCCGCAGGTCCTCCTCGTCGTACGCCCGGTAGCCGTTGCCGGAGCGCCGTGCGGGCAGCAGCCCGCGCGACTCGTAGTACCGCAGAGTGCGCGTGGTCGTACCCGCCCGCGCCGCCAGCTCGCCGATCCGCATGCCCCGACGGTAGACCTTGACCCCGACGTCAACGCCAGCGCTCGGGCCGGGCGCGGCGCAACGGGCACCGCTCGGCGGTCCACCGCTCAGGGGCCCGGCCGCTCGGCGGTCCACCGCTCAGGGGCCGTACGGGTCGGCGACGTCGACGGAGAGCGGGCTGCCGGCCGGCAGGACGTAGGTGGCGCAGAGCACGACCGGCTCGGCACCCAGGTTGCGCGCGTTGTGGACGTGGTGGCGGCCCGCGGGCTCGACGAAGGCCTGCCCGGCGGTGGTGGTCTCCACCGTGCGGTCGGCGAGGGTCCGGGTGAGCACGCCGGAGCGCACCACCGCGATCAGCTGGCCGTGGTGGTAGTGCCAGCCGGTCGAGCCACCGGGCGGGATGACGATCTCGCGGACCACCACGTCGGTGCGGCCCTCGCTGCGGACCGCGACGGTGCGGTCCGCGGTGCCCTTGGCGAGCACCCGCGCGCCGACCCCCGCCGCCTGGGCGGCCCCGGCCACCGACGGGCGGATGCGGTGCCGCCCGCGCGTTCCGATGGCTCGGCCGCCACCCATGTCCGCCCCCAACCGCCGGCCCGAGGAGTTGTCCTCGGCCGGTCAGGATAACCGAGCTGACGGCGGGTCAGGAGATTGCGGGGCGGAACCACCCTTGCCATTTTCTAACCCTTAAGAGAGGATTCAAGGGTTAGAAGCTCGCAGTCCGACCGACGGTCAGGAGCCACACCGTGTACGACGCACCCCGCCCACCCCTGCCCCCGTTCACCGAGGAGACCGCCCGCGCCAAGGTCCAGGCCGCCGAGGACGCCTGGAACACCCGGGACCCGCACCGGGTCGCGCAGGCCTACACACCCGACTCGGTCTGGCGCAACCGCGACCTGTTCATCAACGGCCGCACCGAGATCGAGGCCTTCCTCGCACGCAAGTGGGAGCGCGAACTGGACTACGCGTTGCGCAAGGACCTGTGGTCCTTCACCGGCGACCGGATCGCCGTCCGCTTCCGCTACGAGTGGCACGACGCGAACGGGCAGTGGTGGCGCAGCCACGGCAACGAACTGTGGGAGTTCGACGCGTCGGGCCTGATGAGGCGCCGGGAGGCCTCGATCAACGACCTGGCCATCACCGGGGCCGACCGCACCCTTTTCGGTCCGCGGGCCGCCGGGGAGCCCTACCCCGGCTGAGTCCGGCCCCGTTCGTCCACGCCCGTCCGCCCGCCGGCACGGCCGCCGCGGCGCGGCCCCGGGGACGCCCTCTCCCGCACTGTCGGTGCCGGATGTCAGGATGGCCCTGTGCTGACCCATGGAGAGCTCGACGGGCTGCCCGCGCCGGACGAAGGGCCGCTCGCGCTGCCCGGCTTCTGGGCCGCCTACCTGCCGCAGTCGGCCACGGAGACCGCGTCGCCCCTCTCCACGGCCCCGGACTCCGGGTGTGCGGAATGCGGTGGCCCGGACTTCGGGGGCTCGGACCTCGGCCTCACCAAAAGCTCGGACTTCGGCGTCACCGAGGCCGAGGCGGGAGCCGCCCGCGCGGCTCTGGCCGCGGCCGGGCGGCCGGTCGCCCGGGTGCCCCTGGAACACGACCACACCGTGCTGGCCGTACCGGGCCCCGACGGCCCCCAGCTGCTGCTCACCCACCCCGACTGGGCCCGCCCCCGACTGCTCGCCCGCTCGGGCCCGGCACCCGCCGGCCCCGGGCTCAGCTGGTCCGAGCTGCTGCACGCGGCCCGCCACCCGGGCGGGCAGGGCGGGGTCACCGCCCGGCACGCCCGCCTGCTGCTCCTGCTGCCCGCACTGCGGGCCACCGTCCTGCCGTCCGACGCCGCCGTCACCGTGGCCGCGGCGCTCGCCGCCACCGGCACCCCGCCGGAGCGGCGCGCCGCCCTCGCGCACCGGCTGACCTCCGCGCGGCCCGGCCCCGGTGGCGACTGCGGGACCACCGGCGTCCGGGGCCTCGGTTCCCCGCAGGGCCGACTGCTCGCCCGGGCGCTGGGCGCCGCGGCCTGACTGCGGCCGCCCACGCCCGTACCCGACCCGGCCGAACCGCACCCGTCACGCGCTCCACCGCACCGCAGCCGCCCCCGACTCCCGACGTTGGCAGGGGACGTCCGGATCGACGGCACCGGAACCTCGGTCGGTGCCACCACCGGCCGCCGGCTCGCCCCCTGGGATCTCCCCCGTCGACCCGGCGACGAGCTTCCCCGAGCCGCTCCCAACCAGCTTCGGCGAAAGCAACCCTGAGGTGACGTCAGACAGATTTACCGTCAGGTGCCCGTGCAGCAACAGATCTTCCCGTCGACCAGCCTAAACGATCTAGCCTTTGCCGTTCGAAGCGGCTAGGGTCTCACCCGTTCACGGTGAACCACCCACAAGGTGACCACCGTTACGGAGCGTCAGCTCCGTAGGTTCGCTGGATCCACGGGGGATCTTCATGGTTGGCGGTACGTCGGTCACCGCGGCCGGGCGTGCGGGGTGGTACTTCGCCCTGCGCTCCGTCGGCTGGCTGGTGGACAATCTCCTGGTCTTCGGCATACCCCTGCTCTGCTACCGGGTGACCGGCGGCCTCGCCTGGTCCGGTCTGGCCATGGCGCTGGTGTGGACGCCGCGGATCCTGTCCCTCGCCGGGGCCGGCTACCTGGTGGACCGGCTGTCGATCCGCCAGATCTTCGTGGTCGGCGACGTCGTACGGCTGGCCGCCGGCGCGCTCTGCTGCCTGGTGATCTGGCTGCGGCCGAGCGCGGCGGTGCCCGCCGTGCTCGCGTTCGGCATGCTGGCCGGGGTCTTCTTCGAGCAGACCTACGTCGCCGGGGAGAAGGCCGGACAGCTGCTCACCCCGCCCGACCGGGTGGCCCGGACCCAGTCCGTCCTGACCGGGCTCGAACAGGCGACCATCATCGCCGGTCCGGCCCTCGGCGGGGCCCTGCTGCTCTGCCCCCCGGTGGTGTTCGTCGCCACCGCGAGCGCCGGGTACGCGGTCAGCCTGCTGCTCGCACCGGTGCTGCCGCCCGGCAGGGCCGACGCCGGGCAGGCGCCGTCCCCGTTCGCAGGGCTGCGGCGCACCCTGGGGGACCCGGTCCTGCGGCGCCTCATCGCCCTGACGATGGTGCTGAACTTCCTGCTCAGCCTGATCACGGGAAGCGCGGCCGCCCTCACCGGCACCCGGTTCGGCGCCTCGACGGGCGCCCTCGGCCTCGTCTACTCGGTGGCCGGCCTGGCCTCGATCGCCGTGGTGGGCCTGGCGCCCTGGCTGATCGGACGGATCGGGCTGCGGCGCTACGGCACGGGGACGGCACTGGCCTCGGCCGCCGTCTGCCTCGCGCTGTCCTTCGCCCCGACCATGGCCGTGTTCGGCGTCCTCCTCGGGGCCTTCCTGGCGCTCGACGCGCTGTTCAGCGTCTACCTGCGGACGACCCGGGCCGAGCACGTGCCGACGGCCGTCTACGGCTCCACCGTCGCGGTCTTCGGCCTCCTCCTGATCACCCCCATGCCCCTCGCCGGGGCGACGCTCGCCCTGGCGGGGCAGCACCTCGACCCCGCGCTCGTCCTCCGGGCGGCCGCGGTGGGGGCCCTTCCGCTCATCCTCACCCTGCTGCCCGCACCGGCCCGCCGCGGCCGTGCGGAGCGGCACACACGCACGACCCACGGGGCCGACCCGGTGCCCGTGGAACTCGAACGGGGAGACACAGCAAAGTGAGTGACCATTCGCATCAGCGCATTCTCGTGATCGAAGCCCTCTCGGGGGGTGTCCTGCTGGTCAAGGCCGCACTCGACCTGGGCATCTCGGTCGTCGTGGCCAGCGCCGACACGGCGGACCGGGTGATGCCGGCGGAGCTCCGCGACCGGATCGACGAACTCGTGACCGTCGAGACCAACGACATCCCGGCGCTCGTCGCCGCGGTGCAGGACCTGCACGACCGGCTGCCGATCTCGGCCGTCTTCCCGGGCTGCGACGTCTACGTCCCGGCGGCGGCACACGTCGCGGCCCGGCTCGGCCTCACCGGCCTCGACGTCGCCACCGTCGAGCGGGTGCGGGACAAGACCCGGATGCGCGAGGCCGTCGCCGCCGCCGGCCTCAGGACCCCCCGCTTCACCGAGGTGAGCGCCACCTCCCAGCTCGCCGCGGCCGCCGAGCACACCGGCTTCCCCTGCGTGGTCAAGCCCGTCGACCAGTCGGGCAGCCTGCACGTGACGGTCGTACACGACCTGCACGAGCTCACCACGGCGTACGAGAGGCTCAGCACCGACTCCTTCGTCGACCTCGGCCGGCCCCTGATCGAGCGCGCCCTGGTGGAGGAGTACCTCGACGGCCCCGAGTACAGCGTCGAGGGGTACGTGCTCGACGGGGTGACCACGGTCGTCGCCGTCACCGAGAAGTTCCTCGTGCCCGAGCCGCACTTCGCGGAGATCGGCCACCAGGTGCCGGCGGACCTGGAGCCCGCGCTGGAGGCCGGGATCGAGGCGTACGTGGCGGAGGTCGTCGAGGCGGTCGGACTGTCCGTCGGCCCGTTCCACTGCGAGCTGCGGGTGACCCCGCAGGGGCCGGCCCTCGTCGAGATCGGCGCCCGGATGGGCGGCGACCGGATCGCGGACCTGGTCGAGCTGGCCCGCGGGGTCAGCCTGCCGCGGGTGTGGCTCGCGGCACTGCTCGGCCTGACCACCGAGGCGACCGGGGCGTTCCCCGGGCCGACCGCGGCCGTGGCCGGCATCCACTTCTTCACCGCACCCGCCGAGCACACCTTCGAGCGCGCCGCCGGCCTCGACGAGGCGCTGGCACTGCCCGGCGTGCGGAACGTGCAGATCGACGCCGTCCCCGGCGACCCGGTCCACCCGCTCGTGGACTTCCGCTGCCGGCTCGGCCACGCCGTGTTCACCGCCGACTCGCACCGGGACGCGGCGGCCACCCGCGGCGCGCTCGGCGCGACCGTGCGCATCAACCCCGCCGGCGGCGACCGATGACCGGAATCCTCGACTACCTCGCGATCGGTGTCGGACCGGCCAACCTCAGTCTGGCCGCCCAGGCCGACGCCGTCCCCGGCCTGACCGGCCTGCACCTCGACCGCCGCGACAGCTTCGCCTGGCACCCCGGGCTGATGCTGCCCGACGCCACCCTGCAGGTCTCGCCGCTGAAGGACCTGGTCACCCCGGTCGACCCGACCAGCCGGTTCTCGTTCCTGGCGTTCCTGGCCGCCAAGGGCCGGTTCTACCAGTTCCTGACCGCGCGCTTCCCCGCCGTCCACCGCGCCGAGTTCAACCAGTACCTGGCGTGGGCCGCGGACCAGCTGGACACCGTACGGTTCGGCCACGAGGTCCGGGAGGTCCGCTTCCACGACGACCACTTCGAGGCCGTGACCGGGCGCGACACCTTCCGGGCCCGCCACCTGGTGCTGGGCACCGGCCAGCAGCCGCTGGTGCCCGCCGCGTTGGAGGGCACGAGGGGCCCCTCGGTCTTCCACTCCGGCGAGTTCCTCGACCACGCCGCGGGCCTCGCCGGCCGGCGGGTCGCCGTGGTGGGCGGCGGCCAGAGCGGCGCCGAGATCGTCCGGCATCTGCTGGTCGGCCCGGGGGCACCGGCGCAGATCACCTGGATCAGCCGGCGGCCGGGGTTCCTGCCGCTCGACGAGTCGGCGTTCACCAACGACCTCTACCTGCCGGAATCGGCGCGGGAGTTCTTCGGCCGGCCCAAGGCCCGGCGGGCGACCCTGCTGACCGAGCAGAAGTACGCCAGCGACGGGGTCAACGAGTCCCTGCTCGCCGATCTCTACCAGCAGATCTACCTGGCCACCCACGTCGACGAACGCCCGGACCTGATCCGGCTGCTGACCGGCCACGAGGTGACCGGACTCACCGGGTCGGACACCGCGGGCCTGCGGCTGGCGCTCAAGTCGGAGGAGTCCGAGTCCGTGGTCGAGTGCGACGCGGTGGTCCTGGCCACCGGCTACTCGCAGCGCCTGGCCCCGTGCCTGGCCCCGCTCACCGCACGCCTGCACCTCGACGAGGACGGGCTCCCGGCGGTCCGCGAGGACTTCTCGGTGGACTGGGACGACCCCGGGGGGAACCGCATCTACCTGCAGAACGGCGCCCAGCACGCGTTCGGCATCACCGACCCCAACCTCAGCCTGCTGGCCTGGCGCAGCAGCGTGATCCTCGACAGCATCCGCACCCACGGGGGGACCGGACGATGACGGACGGACGTTCCACGGCGGTCTCCTTCCTGCCACCCGATGTCGACGAGACCGGCACCTCCAGCCTGGAGGCGCTCCTCGGCGCGCCCGAGGTCGTCGCGGCCGTGGGCCCGGCGCCGGTGAACCTGGCGGTCTTCACCGTCCCGCCCGGCTCCGGCACCATGCCGGACAGCCACGGCTCGCAGGAGATGTGGCTGGTCCAGAAGGGGCACGGCCGGATCCGGTGCGGCGGCCGCGAGTACCCGGCGGGCCCGGGCGGACTGTTCGCCCTGCCCGGCGGTGAGGAGCACGAACTCCTCACCGGTGACGAGGAGATGACTGTGGTCTCGCTCTGGTGGCAGTCATGACCGACCGGACTGCACGGATCTACGACCTGGCGGTGGTCGGGACGGGTGTCATCGGTGCCTCGGCGGTCGCGCTGGCCGCCGCGCGGGCGCCGGAGGCCTCCGTCGTCGCGGTGTCCGCCGGCGGGGTCCACGACGGCTCGACCCTCCGATCGCTGGCGGTCGACATCCCCGCCGGCCGCACCGCCGCCCAGCGCGAGCTCGCCGGGCACAGCCTGCGACTCATGGCCCACCTCGGTTCCGCCGCACCGGCGTTCGACGCCGTCCGGCAGGACACCTACTGGCTGGTCCCCCGCGACGGGGTGCGCGCGGTGGACGAGCAGCTGGTGGACGACCGGCTCACCCCCTGCGACCCGGCGCAGGAGTCCGCGCTGCGGGCCGTCTTCGGCGACTGGGCCGCGGGCACGGACCTGGCCGTCCGGCGTTCGGCGGCGGCCCGGCTGTCGGATCCCGCCGAGACCGTCGACCAGCTGCTCCGGCCGCTGGCGCGGCACCCGGACAACGCGCTCGTCGAGGGCTTCGCGGTGCAGTCGATCAGCCGCTGCCCCGACGGCTACCGGCTGGTCTCCCGGGACGGCGGCGAGCTGACCGCCCGGCGGGTACTGGCCGCCCCCGGCGCCTGGGCCCTGTCCGGGCCGTTCGCCGGCACCGCCCGGCGGTACGGCGCCCGCACCAAGAAGATCGTCGCCTTCCACCTGCGCGCGGACGAGTCCTCCGCGCCCGGCGAGCACCGGCCGCTGCTGGTCCTCGACGAGCCCGACGCCTTCCTCCTGCCGGTCGGCCCCGGCCGGGACTGGCGCTACAGCATCACCAGCGCCGACTGGGACTGCCCGCCCGGCCGAACCGAGCTGGCACCCACGCCGCAGGACCGGCGGCTGGCGGAGCGGATCCTCGCCGAGACGCTGCCCGGCTTCCGGGCCGCCTTCGTCGGCAGCCAGTCCGGAGCCGACGTCTACCTGCCCGACTTCGGGCCGCTCGTCGCCCCGGTGGACGACCTGGACGGTGTCGTCCTGGCGACCGGCGGAGCCGGATCCGGATTCCGCCTCGCCCCCGCGATAGCCGACCGAGCCCTCCGCCTTCTCGGCCTCTAGACCCCCGAGGAATTCTGTTGCGACCCAGCCGGACCTCCCCGAAGCACTACCTCCTGGTCCCACCGGAGCCCACGCCCAACGGCCCTCTCCACCTCGGCCACATCTCCGGCCCGTTCCTGCGCATGGACGTGCTGGCCCGCTTCCTGCGCATGCGCGGGGACCGGCCGGTCATGATGACCGGCACCGACGCGTACGAGCCGTGGGTGGCCATGAAGGCCCGGATCGACGGCACCACCCCGTCCGGGATCGTCGCGCACTACCACGACGTGATGCGAGCCGACCTCGACGCGATGCGGATCGGGATCGACGCGTTCGTCAATCCCGACGAAGAGCCCTGGCACGGCGAGTTCCAGCGTGAGATCGACTCCGTGGTGGCGCGGTTGCGGGCCCGGGGCGCCATCACGTCCCAGGTCGAACGCGTCCCCCACAACGCCGCCACCGGGCGGTTCGTCGTCGGGCCGCTGCTGCTCGGGCGCTGCCCCGACTGCGGCGCCGACGTCGCGAGTTACTTCTGCGAGCGCTGCGGCGCGCACTTCCGCCCCGAGGAGGTCGTGGAGCCGCGGCCCCGACTGACCGAGGACAGCTGGGAGTGGCGGGAGATCACGACGCAGTTCCTGCGCACCGCCAC
Organism: Kitasatospora sp. NPDC088346; assembly: GCF_044740765.1. Taxonomy (NCBI): domain Bacteria; kingdom Bacillati; phylum Actinomycetota; class Actinomycetes; order Kitasatosporales; family Streptomycetaceae; genus Kitasatospora; species Kitasatospora sp. NPDC088346. The sequence continues at coordinate 153,533 of NZ_JBIURH010000012.1, read as the reverse complement.
CCTCACCGAGTTGGAGCCGGAGTTCGACCGGCTGGACCTCGCCGAGCGGTACCGCTCCACCGTCCGGTCCCTGCTGCGGCGCGGCGGCGCGACGATCCGGCTGAGCGTGCCCGAACCGTGGGGCATGGCCCTGCCGGGCGGCACCGACGACGGGGTGCCGTCGACGCTGTTCTCCTACACCGGCGGCTTCATGTTCGCGCGCCTGCTCGGCGAGCTCCACCGGCAGCGGATCGGCGCCGCGGTCAACTCGTTCTCGCCGGAGTCCGACGTGGTCACCGTGACCAGCCTGGGCTGCGACAACGTGGTGTCGGCGCTGATCTGCATCAACGCCGTCGCGCTGGTGCACGGCGACACCCGGCCGTACGACCGCTGCCTGATCAACGAGTTCTACCAGCTGGCGGGCGAGAAGTTCTCGACCAGCCGCGGGCACTCCATCACGGCATCCGGCATCGCCCGGGTGCCCGGGCTGTCGGTGGACGCCACCCGCTACTTCCTGGCGCGGGTCAACCCCGAGCGGTCCGAGGCCAACTTCGAGCCCAAGGAGTTCCTGGACTTCGCCAACGACCGGCTGGCCGGCGTCCTCGAAGCCCGGATCGCCTCGGCCATGCCGCACCCGGCCGTCGCGCCGGCACCGCTCGGCGACGGCCTGGCGGCACGGTTGAACGAGCAGCTCGACCGGCTCGAAGCGGCACTGGACGCACCGGTGATCCGGATGTCCGACGCCGCGGCCGTCCTGGACGACTGGATCGACGCGTTCGAGGACGGCGCCGACGCCGACCGTGGCTACTGGTGGCTCAAGGGCCTGGCGCTGATCGGACACCCGATCATGCCGGACTTCTGCGGCCGGCTCTGGCACACGCTCGGCGGCGCCGGCGATCCCTCGTTCGCGGCGTTCCCGGAGCGCACCACCCCGACGGCCGACGGCCACCGGCGCTGGTTCTCACCCGTCGCCGCGTCCGACTTCGCCGCCTGCCTGCCGCCCTCGCTGCGCTGACCGCGGCCACCCTGTAGAGACCCGACCGGAGTTGAAGAATGCCGAGCGCTGAACACCCGCACTACCTGGTCATCAACCGGTACGACGACGAGGACGCGGAGTACGCCCGCTACCACGTCGGCCACCCCTGCGACTGTTCGATCGTCACGCTGCCCGACTGCGTGGCGGCGCTCGGCCCGGTCGACCCCGGACGGGTCGTCAGCGTTCCCGACCTGGCGCTCGGAACGGTCCTGGCCGCGGCCCGGACCCTCGCCGAGCGCCACGGCCGGTTCGACGGCGTGGTCGCCCTGTCCGAGTACGACGTACTGACGGCCGCCGAGGTCCGCGAGGAACTCGGCGTCCCCGGACCGTCGGTGGAGCTGGTGCGCGCCTTCAAGGACAAGGTGGTCATGAAGGAACGGCTGGCCGCCGCCGGCCTGCCGGTGCCCCGGTTCACCGCGCTGGACCGCACCGTCTCGGCCGACGAGGTGGTGCGGGCCGTGGGCCTGCCCCTGGTCCTGAAGCCACGGGCGAAGGCCGGCTCGGCGGGCGTGCGGATCATCCACGACACCGCGGCCCTCGCGGCGGCACTGGCGGACACCGAGGTCGACGAGTACGAGTGCGAGGAGTACGTCTCCACCGAGATCTACCACGTCGACGGGGTGCTCTCGCAGGGCCGCGAACACTTCGTGAGCGTGTCCGGCTACGTCAACACACCACTGGAGTTCCTCCAGGGCCGCCCGCTCGGCTCGGTGTTCCTGGATCCCGGCGAACTGCGCACCCGGCTCGCCGAGTTCGCGGTCACCTGCGTACGGGCCCTCGGACTGGAGACCGGCTGCTTCCACCTGGAGGCCATCCGCCGACCGACCGGCGAACCGGTCTTCCTGGAGGTCGGCATGCGCCCCGGCGGCGCGGAAGTGCCCTTCGTCCACCGTGACTTCCACGGCATCGACCTGATGGCCGAGACCTTCCGCACGGTGCTCGGCATCCCGCTGGCGTCCTCGGGGGCCCACTTCTCCCCCGTCGCCGCCGGCTGGGTCGTGATGCCCGAACCGGCCCAGCGGCCCGCCCGGGTCGTGGCGCGCACGCCGATGACGGGCGTGGTGCCGCAGGTGTACGCCGAAGTCCTGCCCGAACCGGGCGAGCGCTACGACGGAACGGGCGGCTACTTCCACGTCCCGGGCCGCTTCCGGCTCACCGGTCCGGACGAGCGGAGCGTGCGCTCCGCGGCCCGCCGCATCATGGCCGAGTACCGGCTCGACGTCGAACCGGTACCGCCCCGATGACCCACCGAGAACAACGAAAGCTGGAGAGATGACCCCGCAGCGACGCCACGACCCCGAATCCCGCGCCTTCGCCAGCGACAACTACGCGGGCGTGCACCCCGAGGTGCTGGAGGCCATCGCCGTCGCCAACGGCGGCCACCAGGTCAGCTACGGCGAGGACGTCTACACCGAGCACCTGCAGACCGTGTTCCGGGACCACTTCGGCCCGGACGCCGAGACCTTCCCGGTCTTCAACGGCACCGGCGCCAACGTCGTCGCCCTCCAGGCGATGCTGGACCGCTGGGAGGCGGTGGTCTGCGCCGAGACCGCCCACATCCACGTCGACGAGGGCGGCGCACCGGAGAAGATGGCCGGCATCAAGCTGCTGACCGTCCCGACCCCGGACGGCAAGCTGACCCCGGAACTGATCGACCGGCAGGCCTACGGGTTCGGCGACGAGCACCGAGCCCAGCCCGCCGTCGTCTCCATCGCCCAGTCGACCGAGGTCGGCACCTGCTACACCCCCGACGAGATCCGGGCGATCTGCGACCACGCGCACGGCCTCGGGATGAAGGTCTTCCTCGACGGCGCCCGCCTGGCGAACGCGGCCGCCACCCTCGGGGTCCCGCTGCGCGCCTTCACCACCGACACCGGCGTGGACGTGTTCTCCTTCGGCGGCACCAAGAACGGCCTGCTGCTGGGCGAGGCGGTCGTGGTCCTCGACCAGGACGCCGTGCGCGGCGTGCGGTACCTGCGCAAGACGAGCATGCAGCTGGCCTCGAAGATGCGCTTCCTGTCGGTCCAGTTCGACGCGCTGCTGGGCAGCGACCTGTGGCTGCGCTCCGCCACCCGCTCCAACGCCATGACGCAGCGCCTGTTCGAGGCGGTCAAGGACCTGCCCGGCATCCGGATCGACCGCCCGGTCCAGGCCAACCAGATCTTCGCGATCCTGCCGCCCGAGGCCACCGCCGCCCTGCAGAAGCGCTTCCGCTTCTACACCTGGAACGAGCAGAGCGGCGAGGTCCGCTGGATGACCTCCTTCGACACCACCGAGGCGGACGTGGACGCCTTCGCCTCCGCCATCGCCGAGGAGCTCCACGCCGTGGCCTCCTGACCCCGCCCCCACCCGCGCACCGGGGCCGCCGCCTTCACCACGAGGGCGGCGGCCCCGGTGCGTCCGGCGCGCGGCGCCTACCCCGTGGCTCGTGAAGCCCTAGTTGTGCGGCAGCCGCAGGGCCAGACCGTCGAGGACGACGTCCAGCCCGTAGGCGAACTTGGTGTCGCGGATCCCGACGGGGTCGAGCGTCCCGGCGGTCGCGTCGGCGTCGGCTTCGGCGTAGGCGGCCGCGAGGTGGTCGTGGTCCGCGGCGGCCTGCTGGGCCGCGGGCATGAGGCGGGCGATGAACTCCGCCTCGGACTCGCCGGAGCGGGCGACCGTGCCGAGCCAGGCGGCCTCGGTGGTGCTCATGCCGATCACGTAGGCCAGGACGGTGTCGATCGAGCCGCTCGGCTCGGGGAAGCCCGCGTCGGTGAACAGGGCGGCCAGCCGTTCGGAGAACGACATCAGGTTGGGGCCCAGGTAGGCGAGGCCCGCCTGGCCGAGGACCGAGGCCAGCCACGGGTGCCGCAGGGCCGTCGCGCGGAAGGACCGGGCGGCCTCGGTGACGGCGGCGCGCCAGTCGGGGCCGCCCGCGGGCGGGACGGCGATCTCGGCGACGACCTCGTCCACCGCGAGCTCCATCAGCTCGTCCTTGGTGGCGACGTGCCGGTAGAGCGAGGTCGCGCCGGCGTTCAGGCGGGCGCCGAGCTTGCGCATGCTGAGCGCCTCGGTGCCCTCGGCGTCCAGCATGACGATCGCCTCGCGGACGATCGCGGCCCGGCTGAGCGCGGGACGGTCCGGCTCCCGCGGCTGCCGGGCCCACACGGACGGGATCGGGTTCGTCTTGGCGGCCACGGCGCTCCTCGGCAGTGCGTACAGCGTTCTTCCTCAGCGTACAGAACTCGACCATTGCGCACACCATGCGCTTCTGCGTACAGTGTTCGCATCGAAGGAACGGTGTCCGCAGTCCGAGAGGAAGCCCCATGGAAACCCGCAACCCACGCCGCTGGTGGATCCTCCTCGTGCTGTGTCTCAGCACCCTGGTGCTGGTGGTCGACAGCATGGCGCTGACCGTCGCCGTGCCGCAGATGAGCGGGGACATCGGCGCGAGCGCCCAGGACGTCCAGTGGATCCTGGACTCCTACGTGCTGGTCTTCGCCGGCCTCCTGCTCACCTCCGGCAGCCTCGGCGACCGGTTCGGCCGGCGGAAGGTCATGGTCCTCGGCCTGCTGCTGTTCGGGACCGCATCGCTCGCCGCGACCGTCTGCACCGGCCCCGGCGAGGTCGTCGCCGCCCGGATCGCGATGGGCGTCGGCGGAGCACTGATCATGCCGTCCACGCTGTCGATCCTCATCACCGTCTTCGAGGAGGACGAGCGCGGCAAGGCGATGGCGGCCTGGGGCTCGGTGTCGATGCTCGGCCTGGTCGGGAGCCCGGTGCTCGGCGGCATCCTGATCGACCACTTCTCCTGGCACTCGATCTTCTTCATCAACGTGCCCGTCGTCGCGCTCGCCGTCCTCGCCGCCCTCACCCTCATGCCGGAGTCCAAGGGGCCGTGGCAGAAGCCGGACCCGCTCGGCGCGGTGCTGTCCGCGGTCGGGATGACCGCCCTGATCTGGTGGATCATCGAGCTCCCGCAGCACGGCGCGTTCGGCGGCCGCTCGGCGCTCACCCTGGCGGTCGCCGTGCTCGCCCTCGGCGCGTTCGTGGTCTGGGAGAACGTCACCCCCGAGCCCATGGTGCCGCTGGCCCTCTTCCGGCAGCGCAACTTCAGCGGCGGCTCGCTCTCGCTGACGCTCGTCCAGATCGGCAACGGCGGCCTGCTGCTGGTGCTCACCCAGTACCTGCAGTTCGTGCTCGGGTACTCGCCCGTCAAGGCGGGCCTCGCGTTCGTGCCGCTGGCCGTCGCCGCGCTGATCGGCAACGCCGCCGGCGCCGGGCTCGCCGCCCGGACCGGCAACCGCCTGCTGGTGCTGGCCGGGATGCTGGTGATGGCCTCCTCCTTCGCCCTGCTGGCCACCGTCTCCGCCTCCACCGGCTTCGCCGTCCCGGCGACCGCCCTCGGCCTGCTCGGCCTCGGCGCCGGCCTCGCGATGCCGGCCGCCGTCGGCGCCCTGATGAGCACCATCCCGGCAGAGAAGGCGGGCGTCGGCTCGGCCCTGAACGACACCATCCAGCAGGCCGGCACCGCCCTCGGCATCGCCATCCTCGGCTCGCTCCTGACCAGCGGCTTCGCCCGGGAGATGCCCACGGGCGCACCCGAGGCCGCGAAGCGCTCGATCGGCAGCGCCCTCGCCGTCGCCCAGGGTGACGCCGGCCTGGCCCACGCCGCCCGGGAGGCCTTCACCACCGCGATGTCGGCCACCTTCACCATCAGCGCGATCGGCGTCCTCGCCGCCGCCCTGCTGGCCACCGTGGTCATGCGCGACAGCAGGCCCGCGCCCACCACGGCCCCCGCCCGGGAGCCCGGACTGGCCGCCTGACCCACCCCTCGACCGGGAGGCCGGCACCCCTCGCGGGCGCCGGCCTCCCGGTCGTTCCGCTGCCGTTCCGCCGCCGGACCGCGCGGACCGCTGCCGGACTACGGTCGGGCCGCCGCCGCCGGAGCGGTGCCGTTTCCGCCGGCCGGCAGCGCGGTGTCAGCTCCCCTGGCCCCGGAGGGCCCGCACCTCGTCGGCATAGAGCTCGGCGGGGTCGAACCCCATGCCGGTGAAGTGCCCGGCGAGTTCGAGCGAGAGGACGCCGTGCAGGCGGGTCCAGAAGGCGAGGGCCCGGCGGAGCACCGCCGACGAGACCGGGCGTTCGCCGGCCCGGGCGCCGTACTCGGCGAGCTGGCCGACGAGGAGGTGGCTGTCGAGCGGACCCGGCGCGGCCGGCAACTGCTCGGCGACGCAGGTGCCGAGGAGGTGCGCCAGGATCTCGGCGGCGATGCGGGTGGTGTCCTCGGGCGCCTCGTACCCGGGCACGGGGGTGCCGTACACGAGGAGGTACCGCTGCGGATCCTCCAGGGCCCACCGGCGCAGCGCCTGCGCCAGGCCGTCGAGGTCGGTGCCGGCCCCGGTGCGGGCGGCGAAGGTGTCGGCCAGGCTGCGGTAGGCGTCCTTGACGAGCTCGGTGATCAGCTCGTCGCGGTTGGCGAAGTAGCGGTAGAGGGCCGGCCCGCTCATGCCCATCTGCTTGGCGATGGCGTTGAGGGACAGCGCGGAGGCACCCGCGGTGGCGATCTGCCGCCAGGCGTGTTCCTTGATCTCCTCCTGCACCTGCGCCCGGTAGCGCTCCCTCGGTGTCCTCGCATCCGGTTCGCCCATGACGCGCCTTCCCCTCTTCAGATTCAGACCCCAGCCGAAACGATAGTTAGAGGCTATCACTGTCGCTCTTGACTCTCACGGTTCAATGGCGTTATAACTTCTAACGAAAGCGAAAGCATCTACGGGAAGAGGCGGTCATGATCACCGAACGTCGCATCGAGGTCGTCCTGCCGGGCATCGTGGCGCCGGAAGGCCTGGAGATCCGCGAGAGCGCCGTTCCGGAGGCGGGCCGGGGACAGATCGTCGTCGCCATGGAGGCCACCGGCGTCTCCTTCGCCGAGCAGCAGATGCGCCGCGGGCGGTACTACGACCAGCCGCCGTTCCCGTTCGTGCCCGGCTACGACCTGGTGGGCCGGGTGCTGGCGACCGGCGAGGGCGTCGACCCGAACCTGGCCGGTCAGCGGGTCGCCGCACTGGTGAAGGTCGGCGGGTGGGCCAGCCACGTGGTGCTCGACGCCGACGACGCGGTCCGGGTGCCGGACGGCCTGACGGCGCCGGAGGCCGAGACCGCCGTGGTCAACGGCATCACGGCCTGGCAGATGCTGCACCGCGAGGCCCGGGTCCGCGCCGGACAGACCGTCCTGGTGCACGGCGCCGGCGGAGGCGTCGGCTCGGTCCTGGTCCAACTCGCCCGCGCGGCAGGCGTGAAGGTGATCGGCACGGCCTCGACCCGGCACCACGACGCCCTGCGGGACCTGGGCGTCCTCCCCGTCGACTACCGCGCCGGCGACGTGCCCGCCCGGGTCCGCGCACTGGCACCCGGCGGGGTGGACGCCGTCTTCGACCACGTCGGCGGCCGGAGCGTCGTCGACTCCTGGCACCTGCTCGCCCCCGGCGGCACGCTCATCTCCTACGGCAGCGCCTCCACCCGCGACGACACCGGCTCCAAGCAGTGGCCCGTCCTGAAGATCCTCGCCCGCACCTGGCTCTGGAACGCCCTGCCCAACGGACGCCGCGCCCACTTCTACAACATCTGGGCCGGCCGGCCGCTGAACAGGAGCCGCTTCCGGGCCCGGCTGCGCGCCGACCTCACCGAGGTCTTCGCCGCCGTCCTCCGTGGCGAGGTCACCGCCCGGATCGCCGCCCAACTGCCGCTCGCCCGGGCGGCCGAGGCCCTGCACCTGGCCGAGTCCGGCACCGTCTCCGGCAAGGTCGTCCTGACCCCGTGACACCCACCCGCCCCACGAACCACTCGCGCCCCACTCCCACCCGAAGGAGCCCCACCGTGAAGACCACCCCGCGCCGCGTCCTGACCGCCCTGATCGGCGCCACGGCCGCCTGCGCCGTACTCAGCACCACCGCCACCGCCGCACAGGCCTCGGCGCGGCCCGCCGCGCAGCGCCTGCCGAAGGTCGTCACCGCCTGGGCCGCCGCCTGGAACGGCTCCGACCCCCAGGCGCTCGGCAACCTGTTCACCGCGGACAGCAGCTACACCGACCAGGGCGTGGGCGTCACCTTCCACGGCCGCCACGAGATCGCCGGCTGGAAGGCCCGCACCGACAGCCTCATCGACGACGTCCACGTCACCGTGAAGGCCGCCCACCGCGACGGTGACCACATCACCGTCGAAGCCGTCTACTCCGGCCACCTCAAGGGCGCACCCAAGCCGTTCGCCGTACCGATGGCCACCCTCCTCGACCTCGGCGACCACCACCGGATCGCCTCCGACCAGGACTACTACAGCCTCATCTCGGTCCTCACCCAGTCCGGCCTGCCCGCCGACTGGACCCCGCCCACCCCCTGAGCCGGCACCCCTGACCACCCGGAGATCCGGGAAGGGCATCGCCAAGGCCGTCCGGTCCACGGGGAGAACGCCACGGAGGCGGCGCGGCAACCGCGAAGGCCCAGGCCGGGAATCACGTCCCGGACCCGGGCCTCACGCACGGGAGCCTTGGCCTGATCGGACGCGTCAGGGCTGGGCGCCGTCGGTGGTCGCCACGGCGGTGGCCCGGCTCCGTAGCATGCCGAACCAATCCGTCGTCTCGGACAGCACCATGGCCTCGACTCTGGCGGCGAGAACGGCATCAGCGTTCGAGCCGCTGTACGGGTCGGCTCCGTAACTCCAGTTGACGACCTCTCCCTGGAGCGCGACCAGCGAGTTGCTGCTGCGGATCCAGTTCTCACCCCACCGGTAGAGCTGTCGCAATCCAACTGCCGCCACCACCAGGGCGCCGAGGACACCGGCGACCATGGTCGAAGCGCCGGCTGCGGCACTTGCCGGGATGGCTGCGGACAGGAGGACGATCGCGATCTCGGACACATAGAAGCCGGCCCGCTGATGGTGGGCCTGCTTCTCGTACCAGGTGATGCGCTGGAGCACACTCGGGGGAAGAGCGGAGCCGGTTCCGCCTCGAAGGTCGGCCCACCAGAAATCAGCCTCACGCGCCATACGGGCGACCCTACAACGGCGGAGGGCCGGGGCCTGGGCCGGGGAAGAGCATCGACAGTCGCCTCCCGGCTCCCTGACCGTCCGCCGGCGCACCTGGCCTGACCCCGATTCGGACCACCGCCGGTAGGCGGCTTCTCGTTTCAGCGAGGGTCGGTGAACCCGTGGGGCGGGTACGGCGGTGGTGGCGTCGATGCTCCCGGCTGCCGACCGGCTATGGCCGCAGCAAGCGCGAGAATCGCTTCAACCTGCGCCATCTGTACGCGGATCTCCGGGTTCGCCGCGCTTGAGAACGACTTCGGATTCACCATTGCGAGAAGCTGCTCGGCCCTGGAGGCGTGCGCGAGATAGTCGGTCATGTGTGCACCGTAGCGCCGAACTCGCAAGCGGCGGAGCGGTCTTGGCCGATCCCCACCGGCCGCCGAAGGCCATCCGGGCCGCCGCCGACGACGAGGTGGCCCTACCGGACGTCCGGTTGCACCTGGAGCTGTTCGCCGGGAAGGGTCCTCGGGGACTGCTGTTCGTCGGGGAGCGAGGCGCCCCGTTCCGGCGTACATCGTTCGGCCTGGTCCGGAAGAAGGCGCGCCACACGGCGGGTATGCCCGGATTCCGGTTCTACGATCTGCGGCACACCGACCACCCAGGGGCCACGCGGTGGGAAACGGAACCTGGAACGGCTCCACCAAAGCAGAAGGCCCGGCTCGGGATCATGTCCCTGAGCTGGGCCTTCACTGCTGGAGCGGGCGACGAGAATCGAACTCGCGCTATAAGCTTGGGAAGCTCATGTTCTACCATTAAACTACGCCCGCATCTGATGAGCCGTCAGTGACCGCTCGATCGATCACCACTGTACCCCATCCGCGGAGTCGCTCGGGCTCCCGGCGTGGACGCGCCGCCGGGCGGGTGCGGAGGGGCGGCGGCGGGGCGTAGCGTGTGGGCCTTCCGCGGGGGTGGGGGGCGGCGAGCCGCGATGCACGGTGTCCGGATCATCCCCTAATGTGACGCTGTCGCCGGGGCCGGCAGGCCCTGGCCGCAGGGTGTTCGGGCAAGGGATGGGAAGGGACCGATGGAGCAGCGCACCGTCGTTCGTTGTGCCGAAGGGCATCTGTTCAGCACCAGCTCGTTCCCGATGCAGAATCTGGGTGCCGGCCGGCTCGGGCCGGGCAGGTTGATCCGGTGTCCGCAGTGCGGACGGCTGCGCAACTCGGTGCCGGCGGACGTGGGCGAGCTCTCCGACTCGCAACTGGCGCGTGCGCTGCGGTTGGAGGCCGCGGAGTTCCTGGCCTGACCCGGAGTGTGGGGGGCCCGGGGCGGGTGGGGCGTGAGGGGCACCGTCTGTGCGATTCGTCGGGGGCCCGCCGGTGCACGTAACCTCGGTGGCGTGCTGCTCTCTGACAAGGACATTCGTACCGAGATCGACAAGGGTCGGGTCGTGCTCGACCCCTTCGACCCCTCGATGGTCCAGCCGTCCAGTATCGACGTCCGGCTCGACCGCTTCTTCCGGGTGTTCGAGAACCACCGGTATCCCCACATCGACCCCGCCGAGGAGCAGCCGGACCTGACCCGGCTGGTCGAGCCGGACGGGGACGAGGCGTTCATCCTGCACCCGGGCGAATTCGTGCTGGCCGCGACGTACGAGCGGCTGACGCTGCCGGACGACGTGGCCTCGCGGCTGGAGGGCAAGTCGAGTCTGGGCCGTCTCGGTCTGCTGACGCACTCCACCGCGGGCTTCATCGACCCCGGTTTCAACGGGCACGTGACGCTGGAGCTGTCGAACGTGGCGACGCTGCCGATCAAGCTCTACCCGGGCATGAAGATCGGCCAGCTCTGCCTGTTCCGGCTGTCCTCGCCGGCCGAGCACCCGTACGGCTCCGAGCGGTACGGCTCGCGCTACCAGGGTCAGCGCGGCCCGACGGCCTCGCGTTCGTACCTGAACTTCCACCGCACGGACGTCTGAGCGCACCGCGGACGCAGCGGACAGTGACCCCGAAGGGGCGGCCGGTTCCCCGGCCGCCCCTTCGCCGTGCCCGGGCCGTGCCGAGCACCGGTCAGGCCTCTGGCCCCACGAGCACCGGTCGGGCCCCGGCCCGCGTCAGGCGCGCTTCGGGCGGGTGACGGCGACCAGCTCGCTGCCGTCCTCGGACAGGGTGAGCTCCGTGCGCAGCTCGACGAGCTCGCCGAGGTGGTGCAGGTGCGTCCCGCCGCAGAAGATCTCCGCCTCGCCGGCCGGCAGCTCGCAGTGCCAGCGGCGGCGGGCGGTGAGCTCGGGCCCGGGGACCTCGATCCGGACCCGGGCGTCGGCGGCCACCCAGGCCGCGAGCTGGGCGTTGACGGCTTCGGTGATCGCCGGGAGGGCGTCCGCCAGGGCCGGGAACTCCTCGGTCGCCTCGGCGGTGAAGCCCTTCTTGCGCAGGGACTTGCCGAGCCGGTAGGTGTCGGTACTGGCCTCGGTGTCCATCACCGAGCTCGCCATCGCGAGGCTGTCGAAGTCGGCGTTGCCGAAGGCGTCGGCGCGGCCCGGGTCCTTGCGCCAGCGCGGGGCGAGCGCGGCGTTGAGGGCCAGGGCGAGCAGGTGGCAGCCGCTGTGCGAGGCGGACAGCAGGCCGCGGCGCTCGGAGTCGACCGACAGCTGGGCGGTCCGGCCCACCGCGTCCGCGAGGGCGTCGGCCGCGCTCTCGGGCAGCACGTGCAGCACCAGCCAGGACCACTCCTCGTCGCCGCGCCGGACCGGGATCCCGGCGCCCACCAGGACCTCGCCGCCCTCCGGGCCGACCGCGCCGGTCAGGCAGTCCACCACCGCGTGCTCGACGCCGTCGACGGTGAGCGTGCCGTGGTCGGCGGGCTGGTCCGGCCAGGTGTGGTCGAGCGGGTGGAACGGGGTCTCCGCCGTGATCACGGCCGGACGGCCGTCGGCGAGCAGGTGCACGGCGAGGATCGCCGACTCGCCGCGCACCGTTCCGGCCGGGAAGCTGACGTGCGTGGTGGGGAGGGTCATTCGGTGACTCCGGTCGCTGTGGGGATGGCGCTGGCGAGAAGTGGCCAAAGCCCACAGCCTATCCGGCCCGGTCCCGGGGCTCAGCCGAGCGTCGGAAGCTTGATCAGCACCAGCAGCGCCAGCAGTTGCAGCGCGGCCGCGCCCGCGGCCTTGCCCCACGGCAGGTCGTGCACCCGCCGCACCATCGAGGTCAGCAGGAAGGCACAGAGCAGCCAGGTGGCCCAGCCCACCGCCTGGACGACGGTGTTGTCCCCGGGCAGGAACAGCGCGAGCAGCAGTCGCGGCACGTCGGTGGTCCAGCCGATCAGCACGGCCAGGCCGATGGTGGACTGCCACGGGCCGTCGCCGCCGAACTGCCGGGCCAGCGCGTAGGTGACGGCGCCGAGCATCGCCCCCGCGATGCTGAAGCCGACGGCCGCCCCGGCGATCGCCCACACCGCGACGGCGAAGGTGGAGTTGACCACGTCGTCGTGGGTGGCGCCCATGCCGAGCACGGCGAGCACGCCGTACAGCAGCGAGACGCACAGGGCGGGCAGCCAGACCTGGTGGTCGCGCATCCGGTCGAAGGTGCGGGAGGGGTCGCGGTAGAGGCCGGTCAGCAGCGGCCGCCAGGGCATCCGCGGGCCGGCCACCCGGGGCGCGCTCTGACCGCCGGCACGGTAGACGGCGACGTTGTCCTGGGCGCCGTAGCCGCCGTCCTGGTACCCGCCGTCCTGGTAGCCGTCCGGCTGGTGGCCGGGGGTGCCGTACGGGCCGTAGCCGCCGTACGGGTCGTCGCCGACCGCGAACGCGCGGGTGTGACCGGGCTGGTCGGCCGCGAACGGGTCGCCGCCGTGCTGATCACCGTGCTGGTCCGAGCCGTACCCGTCGGCCCCGTACCCGTCGGCCCCGTACCCGTCGGCCCCGTACCCGTCGGCCCCGTACGGCTCGGCCGGCTGCGGGTGGGCCGCCTGCGCTGCGGTGAAGTACTCCGGCCGGCCGGACGGGCCGCCGCCGCGCTGCGGGGACGCCTGCCCGCCGTCCGCGGGCCACCCCTGCCGGGGGTCGGCGCCCTGCCCACTGTCGTATCGATTACCTGCCACGGATCGACGGTACCCGCTCCGGCTGACCGCCCGTCGGGTGATCATGGGGCTGGGAAGAGATCGGTGCCGTCCTGTGACGACCGGCCCCTTCCCCGCCCCGGACGGGTGCTACCGGCCGGCGACCGCGGACCGGGCCGGACCGGACCCGTGCACCGCCGCGGCAGGCACCTCGCCGGCCGGGCAGCCGCCGGGCCCCGCCGTGGTGCGCACCGCGCCGACCGGCAGCAGGGTGCCGCAGGCGACCCGCAGGCCGTTGGGCAGCTCGTTGTCGGACTCCACGATCGCGCCGTCGCCGATCACCGCGCCGTCCAGCGAGGTGCGCGCCCCGATCGAGGCGTAGGCGCCCACGATCGAGTCCTTGACGTAGGCGTCCGGGCCGATCACGGCGCCCGGCAGGATCACGCTGGCCTCGATGATGGCGCCGGCCGCGACGCTCGCGCCCTCGGAGACCACGGTGCCGGAGCTGAGCACCGCGCCCAGGTCCACCTCGGCACCCGGCAGCAGCAGCGCCTCGCCGGTGGGCCCGGGCACGGCCGGCGAGTCCACCTTGCCGAGCACCAGGTCGGCGGAGCCGCGGACGAAGGCGCCGGGCGTGCCGAGGTCCAGCCAGTACGAGGTGTCCACCACGCCGCGCAGCAGCGCGCCGCTCTCCAGCAGCTCGGGGAAGGTCTCGCGCTCGACCGAGACCTCCCGGCCGGCCGGGATCCGGTCGATCACCGATCGGGTGAACACGTAGCACCCGGCGTTGATCTGGTCGGTGACGATCTGCTCGGGCGTCTCGGGCTTCTCCAGGAACTCCAGCACCCGGCCGGCCGCGTCGGTCGGCACCAGGCCGAAGGCACGCGGGTCCTCCACCCGGGTGAGGTGCAGGGTGACGTCCGCGCCGGCGGCCACGTGGCCGTCCCGCAGCGCGGCGATGTCGACGCCGGAGAGGATGTCACCGTTGAAGACCAGCACCGGATCGTCCGGGCCGCAGGTCAGGCCGGAGGCGGCGTTGCGGATCGCCCCGCCGGTGCCGAGCGGCTCCTTCTCGGTGAGGTAGACCAGCTCGATGCCGTACGGGCTGCCGTCCTGGAAGTGGTCCTCGAACACCTCGGCCAGGTACGAGGTGGCGAGGACGACCCTGGTCACCCCGGCGGCCGCGGCGCGGGCGAGCTGGTGCGCGATGAACGGGACCCCGGCGACGGGGAGCATCGGCTTCGGCGTGTGGGTGGTCAGCGGGCGCAAGCGAGTGCCCTTGCCACCGACCAGCATGATGGCCTCGGTCATGGACTGCGCTTCTCCCCTGCTCCGGTGCGGTACGGCCGCGGCGTGGCCGGCGGGCCGCTGTTGGCGTGCGCTGGGCCGGTGGTCCGCGGACGGCCGGCGGACCCGCAGGTCGCGGGTCCAGCGCCTACTCTATTTCCCCGTCCGGCCCGCGCCGTCCTCGCCCCGGGGGACGGTGGCCGGGCCGCGGTGGCGGGCGGCGGGCCGGGCCCGGCCGCCCGTGCTCAGGGCAGCAGCCAGGCCGCGGTCGGGGAGACGCCCGCCGAGGTACCGCCGGTTCCTTTCAGCCGGTTGACGGCGTCGGCGGGAAGGGCCCGGTCCCAGACCTGGACGTCACCGATCGCGCCGTCCCAGAAGTCCGTCCAGGCGGACTTGTAGCGGACCCGGCCGATCTGCAGCGGGCCGCCGGTCTGCCAGATCCCGGTGACCGGGGTGGTCTGGGCGAGCTGCCCGTCCACGTACAGCTGGATCTTCTTGCTGCCCGCGTCGTAGACGCCGGTCAGCAGCGTCCACTGGCCGGTGGTCGCGTTGCCCGGGGAGAACGCCTGGTAGGTGGTGTTGTCCTGGGCGCCGGCCGCGGTCTGCACCTTGAAGACCCACTGGTTGTGGCTGTCCCAGTAGTCCCGGCCCAGGTAGAAGGAGTAGTAGCTGCCGTCCCCCTGGGTGACCACGGCCCGGCCTCCGGTCGGGGCGTTGTTGCGGACCATCGCCGACACCGTGAAGCTGCGGTTGGTGTCCACCACCGGCGCCGAGGTCTGCGCGTAGCCGTCCGCGCTGCTGCCGAGGACGAGGGTGGGGCCGGTGTGGCCGTCGGTGGGGCCGACGGTGGTCTTCGGGCCGAGCAGGGCCGCCTGGCCGCCGGCCTGGGCGGCCAGCTGGGCCGGGCCGGCGGGCGCGCCCGGCACCGCACCGGACGGCTTGCCGCCCGCGCCGGGCGTGGCCTTGCCGCCGGGCGCGACGGTGCCGCCGGCGGAGGACGGCGACGCCGACGGCGAGCCGGAGGCGGCCGCGCCGGCCGAGGGGGACGCCTGCTCGGACGGGGACGCCGGCGCCGTGCCGTCGGCCGGTGTGCCGCCGGTCGGGGCCATCCCGGAGGCGGACGCCCGCGCCTCGGGGCGGCGGTCCCCGCCCGGGCCCGCGACGGCCAGCGCGGTGGCCACCAGACCGCCGACGACCAGGACGCCCAGGACGCCGCCGCCGATCCGCAGCAGCCGCTTGCGGCGGTGCTCCTGCTCGTTCGCCGCCGCCAGCGCCGCCCAGTCCGGGGTCGCGCTGGTCACCGGCGGCAGGTACGCGACCGGGGCGCCGCCCGGCTCCGCCGGCTGCCCGCCGGGTTGTCCACCGAACCCACCACCGGCGTGCCCGCCCGGGAAACCGCCACCGCCTGTTGTGCCCCCGCCATCGTTCATGGCCGGAATGCTAGGGCACCCCGGCCGAGCGCTCCCGGCGGCCCCGGACCGGCAGGCGCGTCGGCTCCGGACCGGCAGACACCGCGGCCCCGGACCGGGACGCACCGTGGCCCCGCTGCCGGACGGGGCAGCGGGGCCACGGGGTGACGCGGGATCAGTCTCCCGCAGGGAGGGCCGGATCAGGCCTCGACGGGCTCCGGTTCCGGCTCGACGGGCTGGGCCTTGACCGAGTCGAGGAGCAGCTGCGCGACGTCGACGACCTTGAGGTGCTCCTTGGCCGCGCCCTCGTTCTTCTTGCCGTTGACCGAGTCGGAGAGCATCACCAGGCAGAACGGGCAGGCGGTGGAGACGATGTCGGGGTTGAGCGACAGCGCCTCGTCCACCCGCTCGGTGTTGATCCGCTTGCCGATCCGCTCCTCCATCCACATCCGCGCGCCGCCGGCGCCGCAGCAGAAGCCGCGTTCCTTGTGGCGGTGCATCTCCTGCTGGCGCAAACCCGGGACCTTGTCCATGATCTCGCGCGGCGGGCTGTAGACCTTGTTGTGCCGACCCAGGTAGCAGGGGTCGTGGTAGGTGATCAGGCCCTCGACCGGGTTGACCGGCAGCAGCCGGCCCTCGTCGATCAGGTGCTGGAGCAGCTGGGTGTGGTGGATGACCTCGAAGTGGCCGCCCAGCTGCGGGTACTCGTTGGCGATGGTGTTGAAGCAGTGCGGGCAGGTGGCCACGATCCGCTTGACCGGGGCGTCCTCCAGCGCGGCGTTCAGCGTCTCGACGTTCTGCGCGCCGAGCATCTGGAAGAGGAACTCGTTGCCCAGGCGGCGCGGGGAGTCGCCGGAGCAGGTCTCCTCCTTGCCGAGGATGGCGAACTTCACGCCCGCGGTGTGCAGCAGCTCCGCGAAGGCCTTGGTGGTCTTCTTGGCGCGGTCCTCCAGGGCACCGGCGCAGCCGACCCAGTAGAGGTACTCGACCTCGGCGGGGTCGATGTCCTCACCGATCACCGGCACCTCGATGCCGGTCTCCTTCTTGAGCTCCTTGACCCAGTCGAGGCGGGCCTTGGTGGCCATGCCCCACGGGTTGCCCTTGTTCTCCAGGTTCTTGAGCATCGTCCCGGCCTCGGTCGGGAAGGAGCTCTCGATCATCACCTGGTAGCGGCGCATGTCGACGATGTGGTCGATGTGCTCGATGTCCACCGGGCACTGCTCGACGCAGGCCCCGCAGGTGGTGCAGGACCACAGCACGTCGGGGTCGATGACCCCGTTCTCCTCGGCGGTGCCGATCAGCGGGCGCTCGGCCTCCGCGAGGGCCTCGGCGGGCACGCCGGCCAGCTGCTCGGGCGTGGCCTGCTCGTTGCCCTCCATGTCCTTGCCGCCGCCGGCCAGCAGGTACGGCGCCTTGGCGAAGGCGTGCTCCCGCAGGCTCATGATCAGCAGCTTGGGCGACAGCGGCTTGCCGGTGTTCCAGGCGGGGCACTGCGACTGGCAGCGGCCGCACTCGGTGCAGGTGGAGAAGTCGAGGATGCCCTTCCAGGCGAAGTGCTCGACCTGGGAGACGCCGAAGACGGCGTCGTCGGCCGGGTCCTCGAAGTCGATCGGGGCGCCGCTGCTGGTCATCGGGCGCAGGGCGCCGAGGGCGACGCCGCCGTCCTCCTCGCGCTTGAAGAAGATGTTGAAGAAGGCGAGGAAGCGGTGCCAGGCCACGCCCATCGAGGGGTTGACGCCGATGGTGGTGGCCCACGCGAAGGAGATGCAGATCTTCAGCATCGCGAAGAGGTAGATCAGGTTTTCCAGCGTGGCGTGCGACAGGCCCTTGAAGGCCAGCACCAGCGGGTAGCTCACCAGGTAGGCGGCCTCGTAGGAGTCGACGCCCGAGATCGCGCCCTCCAGCCCGCGCAGGATCATGATGCACAGGCCGATGCCGAGGATCGTGTACTCGACGTAGAAGGCCTGCCAGGCGATCGAGCCGGCGAAGCGCGACTTGCGCCCGGACCGGGACGGCAGGCTGAGCAGCCGGATCACGATCAGGGCGGCGATGCCGAGGGTGGTGAAGGTGCCGACCAGCTCGGTGAAGAGCTCGAACGGCAGCCAGGTGCCGATGAACGGGATCGTCCACTCGGCGTCGAAGAGCTGCCCGAAGGCCGTCACCAGGGTGCTGATCAGGGTGAAGAAGCCGACGGCGACGAACCAGTGCGCGACGCCGACGACGCCCCAGCGGTTCATCCGGGTGTGGCCGAGGAACTCGACGGCCACGGTCTTGGTGCGCTGGACGGGGTTGCCGGTGCGGGTGGTGTCCGGCTGGCCGGTCTTCACCACCTTGTAGATGTACGCGGCCGCGCGGGCGGCTAGCGCGGTGCCGATCACAGTGGTGACCAGCGAGATGACGATCGCTGCTAGCTGCATCGGCTCTCCGTCTCCTGCGGCTGGGGGTACCTGGCGAATCAAGGGGTCCGACCCGATTGTACTCACCGGTAACTTCTAACCGGACCCGGGCGGACACTACCGCTCGTTAACACTCGTTCAGAAGATGCACAAGGTATGGCGGCAGTCACGTAAGGCCACACTCACCCTTCCGGGCGAACCCGGGCCCGACCCGGACCCGGTCCGGACCCGGGTGACCGCCCACCGACCACCCGACGACCGCCCACCGGACGCAGGCCCACCGCCCACCGGCCACCAGGCGGCCGCCGGACGGGCCCCGCGCGGCCGGCGCACCCGCCGCGAGCAGCCAGGACGCGGCCGAGCGCAGGAAACTTGAGCGCCACCGGCTCATGGCTGTTGACGCTCCCCCGCCGGTCGTGCATCCTTGAGTCCGTACAGCTCAACTTCTTCCGTGGAGGTATTTACGATGGCACGCGCGGTCGGCATCGACCTCGGTACGACGAACTCCGTCGTCAGTGTTCTTGAGGGCGGTGAGCCCACGGTCATTACCAACGCCGAGGGCGCTCGGACCACGCCGTCCGTCGTCGCCTTCGCCAAGAACGGCGAAGTTCTGGTCGGCGAGGTCGCCAAGCGCCAGGCGGTCACCAACGTGGACCGCACCATCCGGTCGGTGAAGCGCCACATGGGCACCGGCTGGAAGATCAACCTGGACGGCAAGGACTTCAACCCCCAGCAGATCTCCGCCTTCATCCTGCAGAAGCTCAAGCGGGACGCCGAGGCGTACCTGGGCGAGACGGTCACCGACGCGGTGATCACCGTCCCGGCGTACTTCTCCGACTCGGAGCGCCAGGCCACCAAGGAGGCCGGTGAGATCGCGGGCCTCAACGTCCTGCGCATCGTCAACGAGCCCACCGCGGCCGCGCTGGCCTACGGCCTCGACAAGGACGACCAGACCATCCTGGTCTTCGACCTCGGCGGCGGCACCTTCGACGTCTCGCTGCTGGAGATCGGCGACGGCGTCGTCGAGGTGAAGGCCACCAACGGTGACAACCACCTCGGTGGTGACGACTGGGACCAGAAGGTCGTCGACCACCTGGTGAAGGTCTTCCAGGCCGGCCACGGCGTCGACCTGTCCAAGGACAAGATGGCCCTGCAGCGTCTGCGCGAGGCCGCCGAGAAGGCCAAGATCGAGCTGTCCTCGTCCTCCGAGACCTCGATCAACCTGCCCTACATCACGGCCTCCGCCGAGGGCCCGCTGCACCTGGACGAGAAGCTCACCCGGGCCCAGTTCCAGCAGCTGACGGCCGACCTGCTGGAGCGCTGCAAGCACCCGTTCCACAACGTCATCAAGGACGCCGGCATCCAGCTGTCCGAGATCGACCACGTGGTCCTGGTCGGCGGCTCGACCCGGATGCCCGCCGTCGCCGAGCTCGTCCGCGAGCTGACCGGCGGCAAGGACGCCAACAAGGGCGTGAACCCGGACGAGGTCGTCGCCATCGGCGCGTCCCTCCAGGCCGGTGTCCTCAAGGGCGAGGTCAAGGACGTCCTGCTGCTCGACGTCACCCCGCTGTCCCTCGGCATCGAGACCAAGGGCGGCATCATGACCAAGCTGATCGAGCGCAACACCACGATCCCGACCAAGCGGTCCGAGATCTTCACCACGGCCGAGGACAACCAGCCGTCCGTGCAGATCCAGGTCTACCAGGGCGAGCGCGAGATCGCGGCGTACAACAAGAAGCTCGGCATGTTCGAGCTGACCGGCCTGCCGCCGGCCCCGCGCGGCCTGCCGCAGATCGAGGTCACCTTCGACATCGACGCCAACGGCATCATGCACGTGGCCGCGAAGGACCTCGGCACCGGCAAGGAGCAGAAGATGACCGTCACCGGCGGCTCCGCGCTGCCGAAGGACGACATCGAGCGCATGATGCGCGAGGCCGAGCAGTACGCGGAGGAGGACCACAAGCGCCGCGAGGCCGTGGAGACCCGCAACCAGGGCGAGCAGCTGGTCTACTCGACCGAGAAGTTCATCGCGGACAACACCGACAAGCTCCCGGCCGACGTCAAGACCGAGGTCGAGACGGCGATCGCCGAGCTCAAGGAGGTCCTCAAGGGCGAGGACATCACCGCGATCCGCGAGGCGACCGAGAAGGTCTCCACCACCGCCCAGAAGCTCGGCGCCGCGCTGTACGCGAACGCCGACGCCGCGGGTGCCGCCGAGGGTACCGAGGGTGCCGCCAAGGCCGAGGACGACGTCGTGGACGCCGAGATCGTCGACGACGAGAAGCCCAAGGGCGGTGCCGCATGACGGAGAAGCCGCAGGGCGAGCAGCCCGGCGACGACTCCGCCGACGAGGCTGTGATCAAGGCCGCCGAGGAGGCCGCAGCCGGCGCCACCTCCGGTGAACTCGCGACCGCCAAGCGCGAGTTGGCCGAGCGCACCGCCGACCTGCAGCGGCTGCAGGCCGAGTACCAGAACTACCGCAAGCGGGTCGAGCGCGACCGTCTGACGGTCCGCGAGATCGCGGTCTCCAACATCCTGGAGTCCCTGATCCCGGTGCTCGACGACATCGGTCGGGCCCGCGAGCACGGCGAGGTGACGGGCGGCTTCAAGTCGGTCTCCGACAACCTGGAGACGGTCGTCGCCAAGCTGGGTCTGCAGCAGTTCGGCAAGGAGGGCGAGGCCTTCGACCCGACGCTGCACGAGGCCCTGATGCACAGCTACTCCTCGGACGTCACCGAGGACACCTGTGTCCAGATCCTCCAGCCGGGTTACCGGATCGGCGAGCGGATCATCCGCCCGGCGATGGTCGCGGTGGCCGAGCCCCAGCCGGGGACGCAGACCACGGCCGCGCCGGATTCCGACGACTCGGAGTCCGACAAGGCCGACGGTGCGGCCGACAACTGACAATCCGTGCGCTGCGGAGTCGTACGTCGTCGAGTACGACGGGCGGCTCCGCAGCGCCGTATGGACTGACCTCGGGAGGTGGCGGCAGCCATGAGCACCAAGGACTACGTGGAGAAGGACTACTACAAGGTCCTCGGCGTGCCCAAGGACGCCACCTCCGCGGAGATCAAGAAGACCTACCGCAAGCTCGCCCGCGAGTTCCACCCGGACGCCAACAAGGGTGACACCAAGGCGGAGGACCGCTTCAAGGACATCTCCGAGGCCTACGACGTCCTGTCGGACGAGAAGCGCCGCAAGGAGTACGACGAGGCCCGCTCGCTCTTCGGCGCCGGCGGCTTCCGGGCCGGCGGCCCGGGCGGCAACGGCAGCCACAACTTCGACTTCGGCGACCTGTTCACCGGCGCCGGCCAGGCCGGCGGGAGCGGCGGCCTCGGCGACGTGTTCGGCGGCCTCTTCAACCGCGGCGGCCGCCAGCCCCAGCCCCGCCGGGGCGCCGACGTCGAGACCGAGGTGACGCTCGGCTTCGACGAGGCGGTGGACGGCGCGACCGTCCCGCTGCGGATGACCAGCCAGGCCGCCTGCCGGGTGTGCAGCGGCACCGGCGCCAAGGCGGGCACCACCCCGCGGGTCTGTCCGACCTGCGTCGGCGCGGGCACGGTCAGCCGGGGCCAGGGCGCCTTCGCGCTCTCCGAGCCCTGCCGGGACTGCAAGGGCCGCGGCATGATCGTCGACGACCCGTGCACCGTCTGCCACGGCAGCGGCCGGGCCAGCTCGGCCCGCACCATGCAGGTCCGGATCCCGGCCGGGGTCCAGGACGGCCAGCGGATCAGACTCAAGGGCAAGGGTGCCCAGGGCGAGCGCGGCGGCCAGCCCGGCGACCTGTACGTCACCGTGCACGTCGACGCCCACCCGGTCTTCGGCCGCCGCGGCGACAATCTGACGGTCACCGTGCCGGTCACCTTCCCCGAAGCCGCGCTGGGCGGCACCATCGAGGTGCCGACCCTGGGTGGCCCGCCGGTGAAGCTCAAGCTGCCCGCCGGCAGTGCCAACGGCCTGACCCTGCGGGCCCGCGGCAAGGGCGCCACCCGCAAGGACGGCACCCGCGGCGACCTCCTGGTCACCGTGGAGGTCGTGGTACCCAAGCTCGTCACCGGCGACGCGCTGACCGCACTGGAGCAGTACCGCGAGGCCACGGCCTCGGACGACCCGCGAGCCGCCCTGTTCCGGGCGGCGGAGGGAGCGTGACCAGATGATCAGTCCTGACGGCCCGATCGGGCCGGGCCTCGGCGAGGGCCTGCCCGGCGGCACCCGCCGCCGCGCGGCCGGGCCCGGCCCCACCCACTACGTGCTGACCGAGGACACCCCGGTCTACGTCATCTCGGTGGCCGCCGAGCTCTCCGGCCTGCACCCGCAGACGCTGCGCCAGTACGACCGGCTCGGCCTGGTCTGCCCGGACCGCACGGCGGGCCGCGGCCGTCGGTACTCCGCCCGGGACATCCAGCAGCTGCGCGAGGTGCAGCGGCTGTCCCAGGACGAGGGCATCAACCTGGCCGGCATCAAGCGGATCATCGAGCTGGAGAACCAGGTCACGGCCCTGCAGTCGCGGGTCGCCGAGCTCGCCGACGCCCTGGACGGTGCCGCCAGCGCGCTCCAGCAGCGCGAGGCCGCGGTGCACGCCTCGTACCGCCGCGACCTCGTGCCGTACCAGCAGGTCCAGCAGTCCAGCGCACTGGTCGTGTGGCGGCCGAAGCAGCGCTGACCGCCGTGGCGACTCCCGCCGCCGGCACCCTCCGCCTGGGGGGTGCCGGCGGCGTCGTCTTGATGAGAGAGTGCCCGTGCAGAGCATGGCCGGGAAGAGAAGAATCGCCGAGGCGGTCGCGGCTGCGCGCCACGCGCCTATGATCCCCAGGACGGGCAATCAGCCGCCCCTCCTACCGGGTGCCGATGGCAAGGAGCCAGATGAGTGAGACCGATGAGCCGGGCCTCACCCCGGGCGGGCTCGGCGTCCTGACGGCCCAGGCCCGTGAGCTCTACCGGCACGTGCTGCGCTCGCGCGGCCGGATCACCGAGTGCGAGAGCAAGGCCGCCGACGGCAAGGCGCTGGCCGAACTGCTGGACATCGGCCTGCTGGTGCCGGACACCGACGATCCCGGGATCCTGGTCGCGGTGGACCCCGCGCAGCTCTCCGCCCGGCTGAGCAGCATCTGGCAGCGCAAGGCGCTGGACCTGCTGCACCGCGCGGTGGCGCTGCCGGGGGACCTCCAGGAACTGGCCGAGGAGTTCCGCACGCCGGAGAAGACCGGCGGAACAATCGAGTATGTACATGGCAAGGTCCTGATAAACCAACGGTTGGGACAGCTCGTCAGCGGTTGCTCGGAGGAGATGCTGGCGGCCCAACCGGGCGGCCCCCGACCGCCGGAAGCCCTGGCCGGCGTGATCGCCCGCGATTTGGAGACCCTGCGGCGCGGCGCGACCATTCGGACGATCTACCACCCCAGCACCCGATATCACGCGCCCACCCGCGAGTACGTGGCGGCGATTGCCGATGCGGGGGGCAAGGTGCGCACCTTGGACGAGCCCTACACCAGGTTGATCGTGATCGATCGGCGCACCGCGGTGATCCCCGTGGCCGACGATCTCAACTTGGCGGCGTTCATTCACGACCAGGCCGTTATCAGCTATCTCATCGAAGAGGTCTTCGAGCGAAACTGGAGTCGTGGACTTGATTTTGACGGTGCACGGACAGTGCCACCGCAGGTCGTCTCCCGACTTCGACAGACCATCGTCGACCTGCTCCTCAAGGGCACCAATCACCGAGTGATCGCCAGAAGACTGGGCATCAGCGAACGGACGCTGGCCCGGCACATCGCGGAGATGCGCGAGGACCACCACGTCGAATCGCTCTTCCAGCTGGGCTACATACTCGGCCGCGCGTCACTGGAGGAAGAACCCGAGGCTGCGGACGGGATCGTCTGAGCCACCGGGCCCCGGGCCCCCCGTTCGCCCGGGGGAGGATCTCTCGCCGCACCTGATCAGGTCCAGGCGGAGTCCTCCAACAAGGTCACCTGCGCCTCGGCCGCGACCTGGTGGGCCGGCTGGAGAACGGATGCGGCAGGCATGGAACGCGTCCAGGCGCTGTCCGCCAGAGCCGGATTGGTCCCTATCGACAACGCCGCGCCGACGACAAGCGGCACGACTGCAAAGCGAACAAATCGACGCACACGAGACATTGCGACCACTCCCTCCTTCGGGTTATGCCTCACTGAGCAATAGAGAAGCCTCGAACATTAGCTCAGATCATGCCTCAGGGATACGGTCGGTGTCACGGCGCAGGCATTACCGAGGGTGCGTCATCTCGCTGCCAGGCAGCCATATGACACCACGGTCAGGTGGACTTACCCGCGGCCCTGGATGGACGATCAACTCAACCACATGAGCGTTCGGGCCACACACTTGACGCTACATCGTTCAACAATCTGCAGCAGCCCCCACTCCCGGTTCAGCCTCCCCCGGAGCGGGTCAGCCACATCGTTCGCCGGACACGTACCTGCCAGCGGCCAATCCCCGGAGTCGACATGACCGAGCCCTACCTGCGCCATCGCGCCGCCCAGACCCCCGAGGGCCGACGCGCACGGGTCTTCCTGGCCGCGCCGCTGATGCGGCTCACCGGGCCGGCCGACAGCGTGGTGACGCTGGCCAGCCGCACCCGGCTGACGACCCTGCGGACCACGCTCCTGCGCAGCGGAGCCGCCGTCTACAGCGGCCACCACAGCGACGCCTGGACGGTGGCCGGCCGGGCCCCCGAGCCGCGCGTCCCGTCCGACTTCCGCGCCATGCAGACCGCCGACCTGATCTTCGCCTACGTCGGCGCACCGCTGTCCGCGGGCGTCAGCCTGGAGTTGGGCTGGGCCTCGGCGCTGCGCAAGCCGATCGTGCTGCTGGTCGACGAGGCGATCACCCACAACCCGCTGATCGCCACCATCGAGCAGGTCTCCCCCGTGCTGCCGCTGGTCTTCGACGACACCTGGTCGCAGGAGGCCCTGCACCACACCGTCGAGACCGCGCTGGACTGGGCCGGGATGGCCCTGTCGCTGCGCGAGGGGTTCTGGACGGCGCCCGGCGAGCAGTTCCCGGTACCGCGTCAGCCCGCGCCCAGCACCCGCCCGCACGGCTACTGGTCCCCCGAGATCGCCACCGGCTGACCCCGCGGCCGGTACGCGTCACCGGCCCGACGGCGCCTCGGCTCCCCGCATCTGCCAGCCCAGCTGGAAGAGCGTCTCCGCGTCGTACAGCTCGCGCAGCCGGGAGATGTGCCCGGCCACGGTCCGCTCGCTCAGGCCCATCCGGCTCGCGATGGTCCGCTGGGTCAGTCCCTGCGCGAGCAGCCTCCCGACCTGCTCGTGCGCCGGCAGGCCCTCCACCTCCTGGTGGGCGGACCGCCACTGGACCCGCTCGGCCCGCTCCCAGTCGCGCTCGAAGACGCCGACCAGGAAGCTGACCACCGCCGGGTCCTCGATGAAGGCGGCGCTGCTGTTGTCCGCCGAGGCCGGCATCACCGCCACCCGGCGGTCGAAGACGAGCAGCCGGGTGAACGGCTCGCTGAGCACCCGGATCCGCTCGCCCAGCTCGCTCACCCGGGCCGCGTAGCGCACCGTCGCCTCGTCGAACCGGGCCCCGGGCTGGTAGATCGTCCGGATCGAGCACCCGTTCTCCAGCTGGCGGCGGGTGCGTTCGAGCGACTGCTCCAGGTGCTCGGACGGCCGGGCGCCGCCGGGCTGGGCCGCCAGGGTCTCCTCCCGGCACTCCGCCTCGACCTGGAGGATCCGGTGCCGGATCTCCAGGAAGTCGTCCACGTGCTCCACCTCGCTGGAGCGGTCCACCCGGCGCGGGGTCGCGTCGTACGCCCGGGTCAGCTCCTCCAGCAGCGTCGGCATCTCCTCCGCCTGCACCAGCATCCGGGTGCCGGCCGACCGCAGCTCCGAGCTGAGCCGGTCGCTGACGGCCCGGGGGTTCACGGCGGTGAGCGAGGCGTCCTCGGTGTGGTGGATCAGCAGGCCCAGGTCGATCAGCCGCAGCACCAGCGCCGCGTCCCGCGCCCCGACCTCCCGGAACATCACCCGGCCGCCCTGCTCCAGGATCGCGTGGTAGAGCGCCCGCTCCGCGTCGCTCGGCAGGGATCCCGCCACGAACTCGTTCACTTCGTCCCACTCCGCATCAGCCGTCCGAGCCGGCACGGCGACCGCACGGCGCACGGCGACCGCGGCCGGGCGAGGTGCCCGGCCACCGCGCGCCCGCTCAGGGTCAGCCGGTTCGTCACCGTACGCTGCGCTGACGGCCGGCCGGGCAGCCACCCCACCTGTTCGTGCACCCGGGCCGGCCGGCCCGGACCGGCCCGAGGAGGCCGCCGGGGCCGCGGACGGGGCCCCGGCGTCACGTCCGGTCCCCGCCGCCGCCCCGCATCTGCCAGCCGAGCTGGAAGAGCGTCTGAGCCCCGTAGCGCTCGCGCAGCCGGGAGATGTGCCCGGCCACCGTCCGCTCGCTCAGGCCCAGCCTGGTCGCCACCGCGCGCTGGGTCAGTCCCTTGGCCAGCAGGCGGCCGACCCGGTCCGCCGGAGTCCTGGTGACCCGCTGGGCGCCGAGCTCGCGCCACCGGACGACGTCGGCCCGCTCCCAGTCGCGTTCGAAGAGCCGGACCAGGAAGTGCACGGTGGCGGGATCGGAGAGCAGCACCGCACGGCTGTTGTCCTCGGCGGCCGGGATCACGGCCACCGCCCGGTCCACCACGATCATCCGTTGGAAGGGCTCGTCCAGGATCCTGACCTCGGCGCCGTGGGCGGTGAGGTCGAGGGCGTAGGCGACGGCGGCCGGTTCGTCGAGCACCAGCGGCTGGTAGAGGGTGCGCATCCGGGCGTCCCGGCGGAGCAGGGCGAGGTCCTGCCGGCGGGACAGCTCGATGGTCTCGGGGAGACGGGAGCCGGGCTGCACGGTGAGCAGCTCCCGCTGGCACTCGGAGACCAGCTCGGCGATCCGGTGGCGGATCCGCTCGCTCCCGTCCACGTAGCTCACGTGGTCGCGGGCCTCGGGCTCCCGGGGCAGCGCGTCGTAGGCGCGGGTGAGCGAGGCGAGGCGCTCGGGCAGCCGTTCGGCCTCCAGCAGCAGGCCGGTGGCCTGGGACCGGAGGTCGGCGCCCACCCGGTCGCCGACCAGGCGCGGGCTGACGGCCACGTAGGAGCGGTCCATCGGGTGCGGCATGACCAGGCCGATCCGGACCAGCTGGTCCATGGTCGCCCGGTGGGCGGGGGCGAGGTCCTGGCTGTGGATGCGGCCGCCCTCGGCGAGGATGGCGAGGTAGAGCCGGCGGGCGGGTTCGTCCGGCATCCCGGTGCCGTTGGTCCTGGTCCCGGCGGCCATGTCGCGTTCCCCCTGCCGCCCTCGTCCGGCTCCGGATCGTGCGCGGCGGGCCGGTGATCCGGCGGGCCGAGTCCGCGGGGCCGGCGGCGGCCCGCTACCTGCGCGCCCCCCGGGGGCCAGTGCGCTGTGCGCGCTGGAACCCCGGGAGACCCGCCGGTGTTACACAAGGCCACGGTGCTTTCGGTGAGGCGGAGCAGCAACGCCTCGCCGACTCCGGTTTCCGGGGGCCATCACCACACATGGCGTCCCGGCCGGCGCTCCTCCCCCTGGTGCACGGTGCAGCAACACCTGTCACACCTCGGGAGGAGCAAGTCACCTTCATCGGGCTGCGGCTGCCCGGCGACCTGGCGTGTCACTACCTTCACAGTGTGACGCGCGGGGAACAAGTGCTCTCCTGTTGCAGGTTCCCGCAAGTGCAGAAACCTGCAACGGTAGTGGACTGCCGAGCGTTTCTCCCGGGCCCGCCTTTCACCCCGCTCACACATTTCCGGATCGCCGACCGATCGTTCGCCGGAGTGGAACGTCCCGTTCCCGAAACGGCCCGCCGAAACCGCCGCCCGGCCCCCGTTCCGCAGCAATTCGATCGGGCACCCCGAGGTCTACGCGCGTATCCCGTGGGTCGGTCACTGCCGCCGGGTTCCAACAGAACGACCCAGGGCGACGGACCGCGACCCGCTTCCGGCCTGCGGGATCGTTCGATCGTGATCGATTCTGGTTGATTGCGGGGGATGGCCGGCGGTGGTCCGGCGCATGACAGTCGGTACGGCGCCGCCCCCCGCGAGCCGCGTCAATTCTTTCCGGAAAGGTACAGGCCAGTGGGGGGAAGGCGGTGCCGCGCCCCGGATCGGCACCCGCCTTTCACGGACCGGCGGAATTCCGATCCGCCGACCGACGGCACGAACGACGGAAAACGCCGGCGCCGGATTCCGATTCAGCCCGTCGGCGGCGTGAATTCCGACATTCGCCGGCCGCTCGCGCACCCCTGCGGGCGGCACTCACCGGGCCAGCAGCCGCCCGCCCGCCAGGGCCGCCACCGTGCGCGCCCCCGTCACGCCCCAGGCCGCGACCAGCAGGAGGAACAGCCCCACCGCGACGGCGGTGAACCCGCCGAAGCCGGTGTGCCGGGCCAGGGCCGCCGACCCGGTGACCACCGTGCCCACCGGGAAGGTGAAGGCCCACCAGGTCATCCCGAACGGCATCCCGGCCCGCCAGGCCCGCAGGTTGGCCGCCGTCGCGACCAGCAGCCACAGCAGGGCGAAGCCCAGCACCGCCACCCCGAACAGCACCGCCAGGTGCAGCGCCGCCCCTCCGAGCCCCGGCGCGGCCACCCGGGCGGCGTCGGCGAGCTGGTTGACGGCGGTGGCGGACTGTCCGAGCGGTCCGAGCACCAGGAACAGCACCGGAGTCAGCACCGGCGCCGCCACCTTGCTGTGCACCAGGCCCGCGAAGACCACCGGCAGGACGGCGAGCACGGCCATCATCGAGGCCCCGAACAGGGCGTAGCACCCGTAGAGCATCGCCGTCCGGGCCGTGCCCGCCGCCAGGTGCGGGACCAGCGCCGGGCCGAGCGAGGCGGCCACCATCGGGGCGACCACCGGGAGCAGCCAGGTCGGGTCGGCGCGCAACGCGGACAGCCGGTGCCGGGTGATCATCAGCGTCGGGACGGTGACCGCCACCGCGACGGCGTAGCAGGTGCCGGCGGTCCACAGCGCCAGGTCGACGGCGACCGCCGGCCCGGTGCCGATCAGCGGGGCGCCGACCTTCAGGGTGCCGTAGCCCACGGCGAGCAGGGCCATCGGCGGGCAGCCGTAGAAGACCGCCTTGGCGGGGTCGTCCAGCAGGTGGGCGCGGGCGGCCGCGCGGTGCCGCAGCAGGTGCGCGACGCGGGCCGGGACCAGCACCAGCAGCAGGGCCGCCGACAGCGCCCAGGCCAGCCGGGCCGCCGCGGTCAGGCCCGGGACGGAGACCGGCAGGGCGGCGGCGGCGTTGCCGACGATGGCGGTGCCCATCACCGTCGCGTACCAGTTGGGCCCGAGCTGGCCGAGGTCGAGGCGGCGGGCGCGGTTCGCGGGCCCGGTGGGGTTGACGAGCCCGGTGGAGGTGTCGGGCCCGGTGGAGGTGTCGGACCTGGTGAGGTCGTCGGGACGAGCGGGAGCCGCCGGAGGGGTGGGGGCGGCAGGGAGGGCGGAGGTGGCCATGGCACCACCGTGCCCGGCGGGCCGGCCGCCCGGTAGCGACCGGTCGCCTATGGGGACATAACCTGGCTGTATGGCTCTCTCCCCGCACGTCCCCGAGATCGGCGCGCTGGAACTGCTGCTCGCGGTGGTGCGGCTGGGCAGCGTGGGGCGGGCGGCGGCCGAGCTGGGGGTGAGCCAACCGGCGGCCAGCGCGCGGATCAAGGGCATGGAACGACAGATCGGGGTCGCCCTGCTGGAACGCTCCCCGCGCGGCTCCCGGCCGACCGAGGCCGGCCGGCTGGTGGTCGAGTGGGCGCGCGGCGTGGTGGAGGCCGCCCAGGCGCTGGACGCCGGGATCGACGCGCTGCGCGGCCGCCGGGACGCCCGGCTGCGGGTGGTGGCGAGTCTGACCGTCGCGGAGTACCTGATGCCCGGCTGGCTGCTGGCCCTGCACCAGGCCAGCCCGGGGACGGCGGTGACGCTCCGGACGGCCAACTCCGCCGACGTCGCGGCGCACGTGCTGGCCGGCGACGCGGACCTCGGCTTCGTGGAGGGCCCGCACACCCCGCCGGGGCTGTCCGGCGCGGTGGTGGCGGCCGACCGGCTGGTGGTCGTGGTGGCACCCGGCCACCCCTGGGCCCGCCGGCGCGCCCCGCTCACCGGCCCCGAGCTGGCCGGCACCGCCCTGGTGCTGCGCGAGCCCGGCTCGGGCACCCGCGAGGTGCTGGACCAGGCCCTGGCCCCGTACGGCGGGACGGCCGCGCCCCGGCTGGAACTGGCCTCCTCGACCGCGCTCAAGGCGGCCGCCATGACCGGCGCCGGCCCGGTCTGTCTGAGCGAGCTCGCGGTGATGGAGGAGCTGGCCACCCGCCGGCTGGTCGAGGTCCCGCTGGAGGGCGTCGACCTGCACCGGCCGCTGCGGGCGGTCTGGCCCTCCGGCCAGCGCCCCGCGGGCCCGGCCCGGGAGCTGCTGGGGCTCACCCGCAAACTGCCCCGGCGAGGCTAGATTCAGAAAGTTGAGCGGAATAGACTCAACTTAGTGCATGCTGGAGTCAGCAGGGGTCGGCGCGGTCGACGCGCGCCCGGCACGGACGAGACCGCCCGCAGAAAGGGGCACGACAGCAGTGGATGCCAGCAAGTTCACCAGCAAGACCCAGGACGCCCTGTCCGCCGCCATCCGGCAGGCCGGCGCCGCGGGAAACCCGGACGTCAAGCCGGTGCACATCCTGCTGGCGCTGCTGGAGCAGCCCGAGGGGATCGCCCGGCCGCTGCTGGAGGCGGTCGGCGCGGACACCGCCGCCGTTCTCGCGGGCGCCCGCCGCCGGTTGGCCGAGCTGCCCACCGCGCAGGGCTCCACGGTGGCCGCGCCGCAGCTCGCCCGCGACACCCTGGCCGTCCTGGCGGAGGCCGGCCGGCGCGCCGACGACCTGGACGACCAGTACCTGTCCACCGAGCACCTGCTGGTCGGCCTGGCCGCCGAGGGCGGCGCGGTGGCCGACCTGCTGAAGCAGCACGGCGCCACCGCCCAGGCGCTGCTGGCCGCGTTCAAGGACGTCCGCGGCAGCGCCCGGGTGACCTCCCCCGACCCGGAAGGCACGTACAAGGCGCTGGAGAAGTACGGCTCCGACCTGACCCAGGCCGCCCGGGACGGCAAGCTCGACCCGGTGATCGGACGGGACCAGGAGATCCGTCGGGTGGTGCAGGTGCTCTCCCGCCGGACCAAGAACAACCCGGTGCTGATCGGCGACCCCGGCGTCGGCAAGACCGCCGTCGTGGAGGGCCTGGCCCAGCGGATCGTCGCGGGCGACGTGCCCGAGTCGCTGCGCGGCAAGCGGCTGGTCTCGCTCGACCTCAGCGCGATGGTGGCCGGCGCCAAGTACCGGGGCGAGTTCGAGGAGCGGCTGAAGGCCGTCCTGAACGACATCCGGGCCAGCGACGGCCAGGTCATCACCTTCATCGACGAGCTGCACACCATGGTCGGCGCGGGCGCCGGCGGCGACTCGGCGATGGACGCCGGGAACATGCTCAAGCCGATGCTGGCCCGCGGCGAGCTGCGGATGGTCGGCGCGACCACGCTCGACGAGTACCGCGAGCGGATCGAGAAGGACCCGGCGCTGGAGCGCCGCTTCCAGCAGGTGCTGGTCGGCGAGCCGAGCGTCGAGGACACCATCGCCATCCTGCGCGGCCTCAAGAGCCGCTACGAGGCCCACCACAAGGTGGAGATCTCGGACGCGGCCCTGGTCGCCGCCGCCACCCTGTCCAACCGGTACATCACCGCCCGCTTCCTGCCCGACAAGGCGATCGACCTGGTCGACGAGTCGGCGTCCCGGCTCCGGATGGAGATCGACTCCTCCCCGGTCGAGATCGACGAACTCCAGCGCTCCGTCGACCGGTTGCGGATGGAGGAGCTCGCCCTGGAGAAGGAGTCCGACCCGGCCTCGGTCGACCGGCTCGCCCGGCTGCGGCGCGACCTGGCCGACAAGCAGGAGCAGTTGAGCACCCTCAACGCCCGCTGGGAGCAGGAGAAGAAGTCCCTCAACCGGGTCGGCGAGCTCAAGGAGCGCCTGGACGACCTGCGGGGCGCACTCGAACGCGCCCAGCGCGACGGCGACTTCGAGCGCGCCTCCAAGCTGCTGTACGCCGAGATCCCCGCCGCCGAGACGGAGCTGACCGAGGCCCAGGAGCGGGCGGCGGGCGAGGACGCCGGCACCTCGATGGTCAAGGAGGAGGTCGGCCCGGACGACGTCGCCGACGTGGTCGCCTCCTGGACGGGCATCCCGGCCGGCCGGCTGCTGGAGGGCGAGAGCGCCAAGCTGCTGCGGATGGAGGAGGAGCTCGGCAGTCGTCTGATCGGCCAGGGCGAGGCCGTGCGGGCGGTCTCGGACGCCGTCCGCCGGACCCGCTCCGGGATCGCCGACCCGGACCGGCCGACCGGATCCTTCCTCTTCCTCGGCCCGACCGGCGTCGGCAAGACCGAACTCGCCAAGGCCCTGGCCGACTTCCTCTTCGACGACGAGCGGGCCATGGTCCGGATCGACATGAGCGAGTACGGCGAGAAGCACTCGGTCTCCCGGCTGGTCGGCGCCCCGCCCGGCTACGTCGGCTACGAGGAGGGCGGCCAGCTCACCGAGGCCGTCCGCCGGCGCCCGTACAGCGTGGTGCTGCTGGACGAGGTGGAGAAGGCCCACCCCGAGGTCTTCGACGTCCTGCTCCAGGTGCTGGACGACGGCCGCCTCACCGACGGCCAGGGACGGACGGTCGACTTCCGCAACGCCATCCTGATCCTCACCTCCAACCTGGGCAGCCAGTACCTCGTCGACCCGACCACCCCGCAGGAGCGGAAGAAGGAACTGGTGCTGGAGACCGTCCGCGCCGCCTTCAAGCCGGAGTTCCTGAACCGGCTGGACGACATCGTGGTGTTCGACCCGCTGGGCACCGCCGAGCTGAGCCGGATCGTCGACCTCCAGGTCGCCCGGCTGGCCCAGCGGCTGCGCGACCGCAGGCTGACCCTGGAGGTCACCGAGGCGGCCCGGGACTGGCTGGCCCTCACCGGCTACGACCCGGCGTACGGCGCCCGGCCGCTGCGGCGACTGGTCCAGTCGGCCATCGGCGACCAGCTGGCCAGGGCGATCCTGTCCGGCCGGGTGCACGACGGCGACACCGTCGTGGTCGAGCGGGACGACCAGGGCGACCGCCTGTCGGTGGCCTCGCGCCCCTCCCTGGTGAAGTGACCGGACGGCGGGCCCGGCCCCGGCCTCCGCGGCCGGGCCCGCACGGCCCGCTCGGCCCGCGCGGCGCCGCCGTCCGCGCCCGCCCTCCACGTCCGCGGACTTCGCCCGAAGCGTGATCGTCGAGCCCGGTGCTCCCTGTGCCGCAGGCCACCGATGAGGCAGGATGGAGAGGTAAGCAGGGCGGCCCCACGTGGACAGCCACCCTCGTGAACCGTGAAGGGACCCCCCGTGAGCATTGACCCGTCCTCGATCCCGTCGTTCGGCGCGCAGCCCCCGCAGGGTGGCGGCCAGCCCGGGGGTCCGGCCGGTCCGCCGCCGGTGGTCGTTCCGGACCAGGCGCTGGTCACCCAGCTCCTCGACCAGATGCAGCTCAAGCACGTGGTGGACGAGGAGGGTGACCTCACCGCGCCGTGGGAGGGCTTCCGCGTCTACTACATGTTCCGCGGCGAGCAGAAGGAGCTCTTCGCGGTCCGTGCCTTCTACGACCGCGCCTACCCGCTGGAGCAGAAGGCCGAGATCCTCGACCTGATCGACGAGTGGAACCGCGAGACCCTCTGGCCGAAGGTCTACACCCACACCCACGAGGACGGCGTGGTCCGCCTGATCGGCGAGTCCCAGATGATCATCGGGACCGGCGTCAACCTGGACTACTTCGTCTCCACCACCGCCAACTGGACCCAGGCCTCGGTCGGCTTCGAGCAGTGGATCGTCGAGCGCCTCGGTCTGCAGAAGGAGATCGAGAACGAGGACGGCGGCGACGACGCCTCCGACGAGGGCTGAGCCCCCGCCGCACCACCGCACGGCCCGCCCCCGCACCCGGGGGCGGGCCGCCGTGCGTCCGGGGGCATGCCGCGGTGCGTCCAGGGGCAGGTCGTGCGTCCGGGTGCGGGGCGGCCCGCCCCCGGGTGCGGCGGGCTTGTCCACCGCCGGCCGTGGCGTCGAAGATGATCCGGACGACGAGCTGAGGAGCCCGGAATGAGCGAGCGGCCGCTGCTGAACCGAAGGCTGGCGGGCCTGGGGACGACCATCTTCGCCGAGATGTCGGCCCTGGCCACCGCAACCGGTTCGATCAACCTCGGGCAGGGCTTCCCCGACACCGACGGCCCCGCCGCGGTGGCCAGGGCCGCCGCCGACGCCGTACTGACCGGCCACGGCAACCAGTACCCGCCCGGCCCCGGCATCCCCGAGCTGCGCACCGCGATCGCCGAGCACCAGCAGCGGTTCTACGGCCTCGCCGTCGACCCGGACACCGAGGTGCTGGTCACCGCCGGCGCCACCGAGGCGATCGCCGCCGCGCTGCTCGCCCTGTTGGAGCCCGGCGACGAGGTGATCGCCTTCGAGCCGTTCTACGACTCCTACGCCGCCTGCATCGCGATGGCCGGCGCGACCCGCGTCCCGCTCACCCTGCGCGCGCCGTCCTTCCGCCCCGACCTGGACGAGCTGCGGGCCCTGATCACCCCGCGCACCCGCCTGCTGCTGATCAACACCCCGCACAACCCGACCGGCACCGTCCTCACGCCCGAGGAGCTCGCCGCCGTCGCCGGGCTCGCCGTCGAACACGACCTGCTGGTCGTCACCGACGAGGTCTACGAACACCTGGTCCTCAGCCGCGGCCACCACCCCATCGCCGCGCTCCCCGGCATGCGCGAGCGGACCGTCGCGATCTCCTCGGCCGGCAAGACCTTCTCCTTCACCGGCTGGAAGGTCGGCTGGGTGACGGCCTCCCCGGCCCTGGTCGCCGCCGTCCGCACCGCCAAGCAGTACCTGACCTACGTCAGCGCAGGCCCGTTCCAGTACGCCGTCGCCGAGGCGCTCCGCCTCCCCGACACGTACTTCGACACCCTGCGCGCCGACCTGACCCGCAAGCGGGACCTGCTCTCCGAAGGGCTGACAGCCGCCGGCTTCCAGGTCTTCAGCCCCGAGGGCACCTACTTCATCACCACCGACATCACCCCGCTGGGCGAGAAGGACGGCCTGGAGTTCTGCCGCTCCCTCCCGGAGCGCTGCGGGGTGGTCGCCATCCCCAACGTCGTCTTCTACGACAACACCGACGCCGGGCGGTCCCTCGTCCGATTCACCTTCTGCAAGCAGGACGACGTCCTCCGGGAAGCCGTCACCCGCCTCCGGCGACTCTGACCCCGGGCCGCACCGGTCGTCAGGGCCACCGCTCGCGGACCCAGTCCGGCACGGGCGCCTCCGGATCCGGAGCCGCCGGAGGCTCCTTGCGGCCTCCGTAGAAGTGGTCGTACAGCTCCTGCAGATAGGCGTACAGACGGGTGTCGTCCTCGAACGCCACACCGGTCAGCGTCGACCACTCGACGACGTCGCACGGCCGCTCGCGCAGCAGGTACTCCAGGGCCTCGCGCAGGTGGGCGGCGTAGGGCGTTCGCAGCGTGCTCCCGCTGGGCTTGGCCTTGTCGATGTCATCGATGAACTCCACGCCGAGGAGGACCGTGAAGAAGCTCCTGACCTGACCGTCGGTCGCGAGGTGCGGAATGCCGGACCACAGGAAGCTCATCTGTTCCTCACTCGTCAAGGCTGCGGGAACATCGTCACCGGCTTGCGCCCTCCGTTGCCGTCAGGATCGTAGACGGCGTCCGGCTCGGTCCGCCCGCCTGACGGCCCGCCACCGCGCAGTCACCAGCGCGGTCCGGGCCCGGCCGCCGCGCGATCCGGGGCCGTCGTTCGGCGGGGTGCGGCGTTCTCCTCCGGGTCGCGAACGCCACCGCGCACGGGGGCGCACACCCAGCGCGCGCGGCGCACGCGCGTAGGCATGGGGCGCACAATGAGCAAGGTCCGACCCCTGGGCGATCACACCAGATCCGGCGCTGCGCCCAGAACGGTGAATGCTTGGCAAAGATGGGTAAATCCCTGACGGACCCGGAGAATTCGTGCTTCTCTGCTGCTGAATCTCCAGCCGGAATCCTTCCTTCCACGGTCGGCCGCGTCCTGGACCGCCCAGCTCCGAGCAACCCCGCCACCAGGCCGGGTCCGGTGCTGCACGGCCGGCGCGCACGGAGCTGAAACGCGGAGCCCCAGCATGCTCACCACACTGCAGACCTCCTACACGGACACCCGCGCCGGCGACCTGGCCTGGTGTCTGGGCGGCGAACCGCTGCCCGCCCTGGCCGTCCGCGACCTGAGCCTCGACCACCTGTCCGGCCCCGCCCGGGGCGGCGACGGCGGTCCGGGCGGGGGCCGCTCCCGCGGCACCCTGCAGCTGCGCCTGCTGGGCGCCTCGCACCAGGTCGTCCTGGCCGCCGGCCCCGGGGAGTGCCTGGAGACCGTCGCCTGCCTGCCCGGCCGGCGGACCCCGCTGCCGGCCCGGGTGGCCGAGCAGGTGGCGGGCTGGGAGTACGAGTTCGCGGCCCGGATCGAGGAGTTGCCGCCGCACGTCTTCGCCGCCCGCGCGCAGGAACTGCTCTCCCTGGTGGAGGGCCATCCGTACGCGCTGGCCGGGGTGTTCCCGGGGGATCCGAGCGCGTTCACCGCGCTGGTGGCCCACTGCGAGGAGAGACGGGTGCTCTGGCGCACCTGGCACGCGTACCCGCAGGAGGGGCGGCTGG
The DNA here is from genome assembly GCF_044740765.1 of Kitasatospora sp. NPDC088346. Taxonomy (NCBI): domain Bacteria; kingdom Bacillati; phylum Actinomycetota; class Actinomycetes; order Kitasatosporales; family Streptomycetaceae; genus Kitasatospora; species Kitasatospora sp. NPDC088346. Next base: position 116,586 of record NZ_JBIURH010000012.1, on the reverse strand, counting down.
TCTGCACCCGCTCCTCGCTCGTGGTCCGCTGACGCTCGAACACTGACCAACCGGCCACCGACCGGTACACGATTGCGAATCGTCAACGCGTCGTTGCGACTGTCCACCGTACGGGTGCAGCTATCGGTGTCGGTTCTCGCCTAGCGTTTGTCCATGATCAGCCATTCGGCCGGAAAACCCGTCGGTCCGGACCTCGACCCCCCGCCCGGCACCGCCCCGACCGGGGGGTCGGGCGCGCGGGCGCTCCGCGCGCGGACGGATCCGGGATCCTGGAGGCGCACCCGGTCCGCCCGGCCGATAGTCCTGCTGGCCGCCTTCGTCTGCGCGGCCTGCGGTCTGGTGTACGAGCTGGAACTGGTCGCCCTCGGCGGCTACCTGCTGGGCGACTCGGTGGCGCAGACCTCGGTGGTGCTCTCCGTGATGGTCTTCGCGATGGGCCTCGGGTCGCTGCTCGCCAAGCGGCTCACCTGCCGCCCGGCGACCTTCTTCGCCGTGGTCGAGTGCGCGCTCGCGCTGGTCGGCGGGCTCTCGGTGCTGGCGCTGTACGCCGCCTGGGCCTGGCTGGAGACCTACCGGGCCACCACCACCGCCCTGGTCGGCACCACGCTGGTGATCGGGGTCCTGATCGGCGCGGAGATCCCGCTGCTGATGACGCTGATCCAGCGGATCCGGCGGGAGGAGGCCGGCCGGGCCGCGGCCGACCTGTTCGCCGCCGACTACGTGGGCGCCCTGGTCGGCGGCCTGACCTTCCCCTTCCTGTTGCTGCCCGCCTTCGGCCAGGCCACCGGCGCCCTGGTCACCGGCGCCGTGAACGCGGTGGCGGGCGCCGCCGTGGTGCTCTGGCTGTTCCGCGAGGAGCCCTCCCCCCGCACCCGGGTCCTGCTGTGGACCGGCTGCGGGCTGGTGCTCGCCCTGCTGGCCGCGGCCGCGGCCTGCACCGGGGCGATCGAGCGGGTCGCCCGGCAGGCACTGTACGGCGCCCAGGTCCGGCTGGCCACCCAGAGCCGCTACCAGGAGATCGTGCTGACCGGATCGGCCCGCCCCGCCGAGGCCCGGCCCGCCGGCCCGCTGGAACTCTTCCTGGACGGCCGTCCGGTGGTCTGCGGCCCGGACGAGTACCGCGACCACGAGGCCCTCGTCCACCCCGCCCTCGCCGCGCGGCCCAACGCCCGGGTGCTGCTGCTCGGCGGCGACGGGCTGGCCCTGCGCGAGGTGCTGCGCCACCCCTCGGTCCGCTCGGTGCTGGTGGTGGAGCGCGACCCGGTGCTCAGCGAGCTGGCCCGCCGCGACCCGGCGCTGTCCGCGCTGAACGAGCACGCCCTGGACGATCCCCGGGTCCGACTGCTCAACGCCGAGCCGCTGAACTGGCTGCGCGCCGGGTCGGAGCCGTTCGACGTGATCGTCTCCGACCTGGCCGGGCAGTCCCCCGACTCCCGGTACCGCTCCCTGGAGTTCTTCGGCCTCGCCGCCCGCCGGCTGGCCCCGCAGGGCCGGATCGTCGTCCGGACCGGGCCGGTCGGCAGCGACCTGTGGACGGCCGAGGCCGGGCTGCGCGCGGCCGGGCTCGACACCGTCCCGTACCAGGGCGCCCCGGGGACCGGACGGGCCTGCGGCAGCGCCCGCCCCCCGGCCTCCGCCTTCGTGCTGGCCGGGCGGACCCAGCCGGCCCTGGCGCTCGCGCCGGACGGCCCGCGGCCGCGCTCGCTCACCGTGGACGGCCTGCGGGCCGCGGCCGACGCGCTGGCGGCCCGCCGCCCGGCGGCGGGCCCGGCACCGCAGCGGCTGGTCGGCTGACGGCGGCAGGAACCGCGCGCCTCCGCCCTGCGGACGGTACGGCCGGCCGCGGGCCGATGGCTCCGTACGTGTACCGCTCGATCGCCCGGGCGGTCCAACCTCGTCGCAACTCTCCGCAGCGGCCGACCGGGTCGGTAGGCTCGCAGGCATGGAGCATGAGGTTGTCGTCCCACTGCCGGCCGAGGTCGTCCGGCAGGCCCTGGCCGATCGGGAGCTGGTGGCCGGCTGCGTGCCGGGCCTGACGGTCGTGCCGGAGGAGTCCTCCGAGGAGCGGCTCGGCGGCCGGTTCCGGCTGCGGATCGGCGGCTCCACCATCACCTACGGCGGCCACCTGAGCCGCTCCGAGGGGCAGGACGACGGCGCGCCGGACGCCCTCCGGTTCACCGCCGACGAGGTGCGGGGCAGCGGGACGCTCGTGGTGACGGTCCGCGTCACGCTGCGGGAGGAGCCGGACGGCACCGGCACCCGGCTGGCGCTGGCCGCCACCGTCGAGGTGAGCGGGCGGCTGGCGGAGGCCGACCCCGCCGTCCGGACCGCCGCCGGGCGCCGGCTGCTGGAGCGCACCGCCACCGCGTTCGCCGCCCGCGCGGGCGAGCCGGCCGAGACCACGGAGCAGGCCGGGGACGCCGGGGACGAGGCGGAACCGGAGGAGGAGCCCTCGGCCACCGTGGTGTACCTGGAGGACCACGCGGCCGAGCGCGACCTCGACGACGACCTCTCCGACCTGATCTCCTTCTCCGACGACGACCGGCCGACCGGCCAGGGACCCGAGCTGCCGTACGACCCGGAGCCCGTGCTGGCCGGCCCGGTCCGCCGCAGCATCGTCGGGCGCTCGGCCGAGGAGGTCGACCACGCCCCGCCGCGCGGCCGCTACGCGCCCGCCGCGCCGGCCCACAGCGCCCGGGCCCGGGCGGCCTCCCGCTGGGGCGGCGTGGAGCCGACCCTGCTGTCCGGTTCGGCCGGCGAGCGCAGTGCGATCCCGTGGGTGATCGGCGGTGGCGTGGCCCTGCTGGGCGGGGCCGTGGTGCTGGTCCGGGCGCTGCGCCGGCGCTGACATGCCGGTCCCGGCCGACGGCGGGCCCGGCTCGCGCGGGGCCTAGACTGACTGCTCATGAGCAACGACCGCGACGCCCTGCTGGCGCAGATCAAGGACAAGGCCGTCGTGCACGGCAAGGTCACCCTCTCCTCCGGGCTGGAGGCCGACTACTACGTCGACCTGCGGCGGATCACGCTGGACGCCGAGGCGGCACCGCTGGTCGGCTCGGTCATGCTGGACGCCACGGCGGACCTGCAGTACGACGCGGTGGGCGGTCTGACCCTGGGCGCCGACCCGGTCGCGGCCGCGATGCTGCACGCCGCCGCCGCCCGCGGCCGCAAGCTGGACGCCTTCGTGGTCCGCAAGGCCGGCAAGGCGCACGGTCTGCAGCGCCGGATCGAGGGCCCGGACGTGAAGGGCCGCCGGGTGCTGGCGGTCGAGGACACCTCCACCACCGGCGGCTCGGTGCTGACCGCGGTCGAGGCCCTGCGCGAGGCGGGCGCCGAGGTCGTCGGCGTCGCGGTGATCGTGGAGCGCGGCGCCGCGCCCGCGATCGCGGAGGCCGGTCTGCCGTACGCCACCGCCTACACCCTGGCCGACCTCGACCTGGGCTGAGCCCGGCCGGTCCGTCTCACCCGTCCGTCCCAACGGCCGGTGTTTCACGTGAAACAGCGTGCGGCACCGGCCGTTGGTGCACCCCGGCCCGCCGGGGGAGGTGGGAGCGGCGGGACGGCACAGGACCAGAACAGGCCGAACCGCCCGTCCGGTGCGATTCTCGGCCCATGACGACGCTTCCCTTCGAGGACACCGAGGACTTCTCCGACGCCGGGCGCGGGTTCGTCGACGCGCTCTCCCCCGCCGTCGTCACCGCCGCGGACGGCCGGGTGGTCTGGGACAACGACGCCTACGCCTTCCTCGACCAGGACTGCCCGCCGACCGCCCACCCCAGCCTCTGGCGCCAGGGGCAGCTGTCCGCCAAGCAGGGCCTGTTCGAGGTCACCGAGGGGATCTACCAGGTCCGCGGGCTCGACCTCTCCAACATGACGCTGGTGGAGGGCGACCGCGGGGTGATCGTCATCGACCCGCTGATCTCCGTCGAGACGGCCGCCGCCGCCCTCGCGCTCTACCGCCGCAACCGCGGCGACCGGCCGGTCACCGGCCTGATCTACACCCACTCGCACGGCGACCACTTCGGCGGTGCCCGTGGCGTCCTCCCGCACGGCCACGAGCCGGTCCCGGTGCTCGCGCCGGCCGGCTTCCTGGAGCACGCCGTCAGCGAGAACGTCTACGCCGGCACCGCGATGGCCCGGCGCGCCGTCTACATGTACGGCGCCCAGCTGCCGAAGGCCCCGGACGGCCAGATCGGCTGCGGCCTTGGCATGACCACCTCCACCGGCACCATCACCCTCGTCCCGCCCACCGTGGACATCACCCGCACCGGGCAGGAGGAGGTGGTCGACGGGGTGCGGATCGTCTTCCAGCTCACTCCCGGCACCGAGGCGCCGGCCGAGATGAACTTCCACTTCCCGCAGCGCCGCGCCCTGTGCCTGGCCGAGAACGCCACCCACAACATGCACAACGTGCTCACCCTGCGCGGCGCGCTGGTGCGCGACGCGCGGGTGTGGGCGCACTACCTCGACGAGGCGCTCCAGCTGTTCGGCCCCTCCTGCGACGTCTCCTTCGCCTCGCACCACTGGCCGACCTGGGGCACCGAGCGGATCACCCGGTACCTCACCGGGCAGCGCGACCTCTACGCCTACCTGCACGACCAGAGCCTGCGGCTGCTCAACCGCGGCCTCACCGGTCCGGAGATCGCCGAGGAGATCCGGCTGCCGCCGGCCCTGGAGCGGTCCTGGGCCCTGCGCGGCTACTACGGCTCGCTCAGCCACAACGTCAAGGCGGTCTACCAGCGCTACATGGGCTGGTACGACGGCAACCCGGCCAACCTGTGGCCGCACCCGCCGGTGGCCCAGGCGAAGCGGTACGTGGACGTGCTCGGCGGGATCGAGGCGACCGTCGCCAAGGCCCAGGGGTACGCGGACAGCGGCGACCTGCGGTTCGCCGCGACCCTGCTCAACCACGCGGTCTTCGCCGACCCCGACCACCGCCCCGCGCGGGACGCCCTGGCCGCCGTCTACGACCGCCTCGGCCACGGCGCGGAGAACGGCACCTGGCGCAACTTCTACCTGACCGCCGCCATGGAGCTGCGCGGGACGCTCGCCACCGTCGACCTCGACCCCACCAACCCGGAGATGGCCGCGGCCCTCACCGTCGACCAGCTGATCGACTCGATCGCGATCCGGATCGACGGACCGCGGGCCTGGGACGCCGCGCTCACCGTCGACCTGCACGTCACCGACCAGCGGCGGAGCTGGCGGCTGACCCTCTCCAACGGCGCGCTGACCCACCGCAGCGCCGAGGCCGGGCAGCCGCTCGGCGACGGCCCGGCCACGCTCACGCTCACCCTCGCCAAGGCGCAGCTGCTCGCCCTGTTCGCGGGCGCCGCCCCGGACGGCGTCGAGCACAGCGGCGACCCCCGGGCGCTGGCCACCCTGGTCTCCTACCTGGACACCCCGGACCGGGACTTCCCGATCGTCACGCCCTGACGCCCGCCACCGGGCGGGCCCGCCCCCGCACGACGGAGCCCCGGACCCTCCGCCGTACGGGGGTCCGGGGCTCCGTGGGTGTCTCCGGGAAGTCTCTCCGGGAGGTCTCTGGGGGCGGGTGCGTCAGCCCTTGCGGTGGCGGCCGCCGGCCACCGAGTGCTGCTGCTCCGCGTCGACCTCGACGGCCCCGGCCTTCTTCTTCTTCCGCTCCCGCAGCACCTCGAAGATGATCGGCGAGACCGAGATCAGGATGATCAGCGCCATCGCCGGGATCAGGTACTTGTCGATCACCGGGGCCAGCGAGTCACCGGTGAAGTAACCGATCAGCAGCATGGACTCGGTCCACAGCACGGCACCGACCACGTTCCAGACGAAGAAGGTCTTCGCGGGCATCTCCAGGGTGCCGGCCACCGGGTTCAGGAAGGTGCGGACGACCGGGATGAAGCGCGCGATCACCACGGCCTTGGCCGGGCCGAACTTCTCGAAGTACTCCTCGGCCTTCACCACGAAGTCACGCCGGAAGATCTTGGACTCCGGCTTGTCGAAGAGCTTGGGGCCGAACCGCGCCCCGAAGAAGTGGCCGAGCTGGGCCCCGGCGATCGCGCACAGCGGGGCACCGATCAGCAGCACCGCGATGGGCAGCCGGGCGCCCTCCCCGAGCACCGAGGAGGCCGCTCCGGAGGCGGCCACACCGGCCAGGATCAGCAGGGAGTCACCGGGGAAGAAGAACCCGACCAGCAGGCCGGTCTCGGCGAAGATGATCGCGAGCAGTCCGATGGCGCCGAGAGACGAGATCAGCGACTTCGCATCGAGCACATTGACGGCGAGCTGGTTGAAGGTGTCCACGCGCGCAGGATAGCGCCCCCTGATGACCGGGGGCTCGGAGTGCCCGTCCGCCCCGGGCCGTCGGCACCCGGGTACATCGCGCCGTCCCAAGGGGCGGGCCGCCGGGTGTCCCGGGGCCCGAGTCTGGGAAGATGACACTGGTGTCCGGCCCGCGGTCGTGGACCACCCTCTCCCCGTACCGCATGGACATCGTCGATCCTGGTACCACCAAGCCGTACCGCTGAGTCGCGTCGGCCCGGTGCCACACGTCGTACCACTGGCGTACTGAGCATCGGACAGCGTCGTCCGATCGCCCCACACCGACAGGAGCGGATTCGCATGCCCATCGCAACTCCCGAGGTCTACAACGAGATGCTCGACCGGGCCAAGGCGGGCAAGTTCGCCTACCCGGCCATCAACGTCACCTCGTCGCAGACGCTGCACGCCGCCCTGCGCGGCTTCGCCGAGGCCGAGAGCGACGGCATCATCCAGATCTCCACGGGTGGCGCGGAGTTCCTGGGTGGCCAGCACAGCAAGGACATGGTGACCGGCGCCGTCGCGCTCGCCGAGTTCGCCCACATCGTGGCCGCCAAGTACGACGTCACCGTGGCGCTGCACACCGACCACTGCCCCAAGGACAAGCTGGACGGCTACGTCCGCCCGCTGCTGGCGATCTCCGCCGAGCGCGTCGCCCAGGGCCGCAACCCGCTGTTCCAGTCGCACATGTGGGACGGTTCCGCCGAGACCCTGGCCGACAACCTGGCCATCGGCCGGGAGCTGCTGGCCCAGGCCGTCGCCGCCAAGATCATCCTTGAGGTCGAGATCACCCCGACCGGCGGCGAGGAGGACGGTGTCTCGCACGAGATCAACGACGAGCTGTACACCACCGTCAACGACGCCGTCCGCACCGCCGAGGCCCTCGGCCTGGGCGAGCAGGGCCGCTACCTGCTGGCCGCGTCCTTCGGCAACGTGCACGGCGTCTACAAGCCGGGCAACGTCGTGCTGAAGCCGGAGCTGCTGCGCGAGCTCCAGGACGCGATCGGCAAGCAGTACGGCAAGACCGACCCGTTCGACTTCGTCTTCCACGGCGGCTCGGGCTCCACCGCCGAGGAGATCGCCACCGCGCTGGAGAACGGCGTCGTGAAGATGAACCTCGACACCGACACCCAGTACGCCTTCACCCGCCCCGTCGTGGACCACATGTTCCGCAACTACGACGGTGTGCTGAAGGTCGACGGCGAGGTCGGCAAGAAGAACACCTACGACCCGCGCACCTGGGGCAAGCTCGCCGAGGCCGGCATGGCCGCGCGCGTGCTGGAGGCCGCCCAGCAGCTGCGCTCCGCGGGCAACCGCATCAAGTAGGACCGCTCCCCCGGTGCCCCCGTGCGGTCCGCCGCCCGGGGGCACCGGCATGTCCGATCCCCGGCCCGACAGTGGTTGACTGGGGCCCATGAGCATTCACGAGAACCTGCTCGGCGGACCGCCGCCGACCCACCTGCCGGCCGAGACCGGCCCGCTGGAGCTGCTGGCCTCGGGTGCCACACCCGCCGAGGTCGCGGCCAAGTTCCCGACCTCCTCGCTCGCCTGGGCCCAGCTCGCCGACGACGCCTTCGTGGCCGGCCGGACCATCGAGTCGTACGCCTACGCCCGCACCGGCTACCACCGCGGCCTGGACGCGCTGCGCCGGGCCGGCTGGAAGGGCCACGGCCCGGTGCCGTGGGAGCACGAGCCGAACCGCGGCTTCCTGCGCGCCCTGCACGCCCTGGCGCGGGCGGCCGGCGCGATCGAGGAGAAGGACGAGCACGAGCGCTGCACGCAGTTCCTGCGCGACTCCTCGCCGACCGCCGCCGACACCCTCGGCTGAGCAGCTGAGCAGCTGAGCAACTGAGCAACTGAGCAGCTGAGCCGCCGACCGGCTGAGTGGCCGACCGGCCGACCACGACGTCCGCCGCCCGGGGAGACCCGGGCGGCGGACGTCCGTGTTTGTTCGGGGGCGCGGCCGCCCCCGGCGGGATCAGTCGCGCCGGCCCGCCAGCAGGCGGTCGGTGAAGGTGACCAGCCGGCCGCCCTGGTAGCGGGCGGCGGCGAGCAGCTCCTCGGTCGGGGCGCCGGCCCCGGACGGGTGGGCCGCGCCGTAGGGGTTGCCGTACGCGGCGAACACCGACGGGTCGGTGTAGCCGGGCGGGATGATGACGGTGCCCCAGTGGTACAGGGTGTTGTAGAGCGCGAGCAGGGTGGACTCGTTGCCGCCGTGCACGTTCTGCGCGCTGGCGAAGGCCGTGGCCGGCTTGTCCTGGAGCTTGCCCTGGTACCAGAGGCCCCCGGTGGTGTCGAGGAACTGCTTGAGCTGCGCGGCGACGTTGCCGAACCGGGTGGGGGTGCCGAGCGCGTAGGCGTCGGCCCACTCCAGGTCCTCCAGCGAGGCGAGGGGGACGTCGGCGGTGGCGTTCAGGTGGGTTCGCCAGGCGGGGTTGGCGTCGATCGCCTCGTCGGGCGCCAGCTCGGCGACCCGGCGCAGCCGGACCTCGGCGCCGGCCTTCGCGGCCCCCTCGGCGACGGCCTCGGCCAGCTGGTGCACGCTGCCGGTGGCGGAGTAGTAGATGACTGCGACCTTGCTGGCCATGAGAGGTGGCTCCCCTGTGCGATGAGCTGCTGCCGGACGTGCGCTGGTCAACTGTGCGGCACCCGGGGCGGCTTGCGGCAGGGTTTGCCGCCCGACCGTCACGACTGCGTCAGGTCGACAGTAAAACGGAACGCGCTCCGGTTTCAAGGGGTAAGCGGAACGAGCTCCGGTTAGGCCCGGGACTCCGGCCTCCCGCAGCAGACGTCCAGCAGGTCCGTGACCGCCGCCCCGATCTCCGCCCCGCTCATCCCCCGCCCCTCCCGCAGCCACTGCAACTGCTCCGCCGAGAGCGCCGCGAGCAGCGCGTCGGCGAGGAACCGCGGCTCCACCCCGGGCCGCACCCGGCCCAACAGGTGCACCAGGTGGGCGTGGTAGACCGCGTACGGGCCGCCGCGGAACCGCCCGGTCGGCGAGCTGCGCTCCGCGAGCAGTTGCAGCACGTGCTGCTCCTGGATCCGGTCGACCAGGGCCAGCACGAAGGCCCGCAGCCGCACCGCCGCGGGGGCGTCCGGACCGAGCGGCGGCGGCCCGGTCATGAAGCCCGCCTGGAACTCCCGCTCGCGCTCGTCGAGCAGGGCGAGCAGCAGGCCGGTGCGGTCGCCGAAACGGCGATAGACCGTCCCGACGCCGATGCCCGCCGCCTGGGCCACCTCCGCCACGGTGAGCGCCTCCGGACCCTCGGCCGCCAGGATCTCCGCGGCCGCCGCGAGGATCTTCAGACGGTTGCGCGCCGCGTCGGCCCGCTCGGGCGGCGCCTGACCGGCCATCGGCAGCGGGGAGGACAGCGGCTGCGGCGGCTGCGGCGGCTGCGACAGGTCCGAATGCTGCGACGACTGTGACCGATCGGACGGCTGCGACGGCGGGTCCGGAACGGGCCCCGGAGTTCGACTCATGGGGGCCTCCCAGCGTTCCACGGATCGGCGAAACCCTATCCGACCGGCCCCGGCGGCCGGCGCCGCCCGACCGGCCCGTCCCCGCCCGACCGGCGCGGCGGAACCGGGCGGTCCGCTCCGCGCGTCCACGTCCCCGAGGGCCGGTCTCCCCGACAGGATTACATACTGCGTATGTGGACACCGCCCGCACGCTCGTGCGAGGGTGAGTACGACGCCACCGTCAGAACCGAATTGACGGCCCGTCGCGCCATGTTCCCGAAGAAAGGCCCGTCCGTGCCCGCAGCCACCGAACCCAGGAGCACCCCCACCCGGGGCCGCCGGCGCGCCAAGCCCCAGCGGCGGCGCAACCGGCTCGGCATGGGCGTGGCACTGGTCGGCTCGCTGGCGGTACTGGGCGCGGCGGCGGTGGCCCTCGGCACCTCGGAGGGCACCCCGGGCGGCGGCAAGCCCAGCCTGCAGGCCCGGGCCGTCCCCTCGGAGGCCGCGGACCAGGGCACGGAGAGCCCCGCCCCCGCCTCCCCGTCCGGCACCCCGCAGCCGTCCGGCACCCCGCAGACGACCCCGCCGCAGACCGCCCCGACCGGCACCTTCACCGTGGCCGCCGCCAACGGCCCGGCCGTCGGCACCGGCAACATCCGGCGCTACCGGGTCGAGGTCGAGGGGGGCATCGGCATCGACCCGCAGGCCGCCGCGACCGAGGTGCAGGCCGTCCTGGCCGACAAGCGCGGCTGGACGGCGGACCGGCGCAACGGCTTCCAGCTGGTCTCCGACGGCACCTACGACTTCACCGTCAAGATAGCCTCGCCCGCCACCACCGACCGGATCTGCGCCACCAAGGGCCTGGACACCAAGGGCGAGGTCAACTGCGACGTCGACGATCAGGTGATGGTCAACTCCAAGCGCTGGCTGACGGGTTCACCGGAGTTCTCGGGCCCGATCGAGGAGTACCGGGCGCTGATCATCAACCACGAGGTCGGCCACCGCATCCAGCACAACCACGAGGGCTGCCCCGGCCCCGGCAAGCTCGCGCCCGCGATGATGCAGCAGATCTACGGCCTCAAGGGTTGCAAGCCCAACGCCTGGCCGTACACCGCCGAGGGCAAGTACATCAGCGGGCCGCCCGCGCCGTAGGGCCCTCACCCCCTGCCGGGGGACGTCGGCGGCCGCCGGTCTCAGCGGGCCCGGACCGCCGCGATGCCGTCCGAGGTGCCGAGCACCAGCAGCCCGTCCGTGACCGCCAGCGCCCAGACCGGCGCGCCCAGCCGCAGGTCCAGCGGTTCGGCGCCCGGCCGGTACAGCCGGACCAGGCCGTCGGACCAGGCCGCCGCCACGGTCGGACCGTCCGCGCCGCCCGCCGCGGCGACCGCGCTGACCACCCGGCCGCGCCGCGCCAGCACCTCGGCCGGCCCGCCACCGCCGGGCCGCCACAGCCGGACCGAGCCGTCGAAACCCCCGCTCACCAGCGCCGGCAGCGCGCCCTGCCAGGTGGCGGCCAGCGCGGTCACCGGGCCCTGGTGCGGGGCCTCGGTCAGCACCTCGCCGTCCGGCGCCCGCCAGTGCAGCCGCCCGTCCTCGTCACCGAGGGCCGGCAGCGCGCCGGGCAGCGCGGTCACGGCGGCCACCGCGCTGGGGTCGGAACCGGCCCCGGCCCGCAGCGCGGCCAGCGCCTCGCCCGGCCGGCTGTCGGCCTCGGCCGAGGACGGCACCACCGCCAGCTCGCCCCAGGAGTCCAGCAGCACCACGCTGCCGCCGGCCGTCACCGTCAGCCCGCGCAGCGGCCGGGGGCCGGGCACCGCGATCCGGGCCAGCGGACGCCCCGAGGCGGCGTCGACGGTGCGCACCGTACCGCCGGGGTCGGCGAGCAGCAGCTGACGGCCGTACGGGCCCGAGCCGAGCGCCAGCGAGGACACCGGGCCCGGCCAGCCGAACGCGGAGTCGGGCCACATCGCCCAGACGCAGTGCCAGGGCGCGTCCACCCCGGCCAGCCGGGCCGCGGCCGCGTCGTCCAGCCCGATCAGCCTGGTCCGCAGCACCGCGGCGCGCACCCCCGGGTCGGGCTCCGCCACCAGGGCCGGCGCAGCGGCCTGCCAGAGCTCGGGCAGGCGGCCGCCCTCTCGGGAGAGCGCGGCCGAGACGGCCACCGGGTCGGCGTGGGTGAGCAGCCGGGCGTCGGCGAGGAGCCGGTCGGCGCCGCCCTCGCGGGCCGCCGCCCGCCACAGCCCGGTCAGCTGCCGCGGTGCGGCGGCGAGCGGGTCCACCGAACCGTCCGGCTGTGCGGGCAGCAGGCGGGCCAGTTCGTCCAGGGTCTGCGGGGCGGGCTCGGCCGGATGGCGGAGGGCCGCGCCGGGGCTGGGGTAGCCGGCCGGGTCGGCGCCCGCGGCGGCGCACCAGGCGGCGAAGCGGTCCGGGTCGGTCCACTGCGGCAGGTCGAGGTCGAGCACCGCCGGCCCGGCCACGGCCGTGAAGGCGCCGACGGTCTCCGGGGTGCCCTCGACGACCACCCTGATCCGGTCCAACCGCAGCAGCGGGTCGAGCAGTTCGGCCACCAGGGCGGCCGGGTCGGCGGCCCGGCCGAGCTCCGGCACGCAGATCACCAGCGGGCGGTCGTCCTCGGTCAGCGCGGTGAAGAGTTCCTCGGGGGTGCGGACCATCAGGTCCAGCCGGCGGCCCAGCAGCCAGGCGGCGCTCTGCACGGTGGTGTCCGCCGCGGGCAGGACGGCGTCGACGCCGGTGCCGGCCTCGGCCAGCCAGGACAGCAGGTGGCTCTTGCCGGCGCCGGCCGCCCCGGTGACCTGGCACAGCCGCGGCGCCCGGCCGTCGCCGAGCCAGCCGAGCAGGGCCAGCCCGGCCGGCCGCCGGCCCGCCCGCAGCGGCGGTATCCGGTGCCCCTCTCCACCCACGGCGGAGTCCCCCTTCACAGCTGAGTCGGCGTCATCCGCCCGACGGTCGCCACGAGCTTACTGATGCCCCGGGCCGGGCCGGCCCGGCAGGCCCGGCAGGCCAGGTAGGCCAGGTAGGCCAGGTAGGCCCCCGCGCCGGCAGGTCACCCCAGCACCGGCAGGTGGGCGCCGAGGTCGCTGCGCTCGCCGCTCGCCGAGACGGCCCCCTCCTCGACGGCGGTCGCCCAGTCCAGCCGCCCGGTGGCCAGTCGGATCCAGGTCAGCGGACCGGCCTCGACCACGTTCGGCGGGGTGCCGCGGGTGTGCCGGGGCCCCGCGACGGCCTGCACCACCGCGAACGGCGGCACCCGCAGTTCGACCGCCCCGCCGGGCACCTGCTCGGCGAAGGAGTCCGCGAGCAGCCGGGCGACGGCGGCCAGTGCCTGCCGGTCGTGCGGGAAGTCGCCCAGGCCGAGCGCGTCCGCCAGGTCGTCGGCGTGGACCACCGTCTCCACCAGCCGGGTCACCAGCATGTCGGTGAGCGTCATCGAGCCCAGCCGGATCTCGAACCGCCGGGCCGGATCCGCCGCGGCCGGATCCGTCAGCAGGTCGCGCAGGGCGTCCGCCTCCCGGTCGAACTCCGCGGCGACCCGCGCCGGGGTGCCCTCGAAGGCTCCGGCGGCGTGCTCGCGGGCCGCGTCGTCGAGCAGCGGGGCGAGGTCGCCGACCCCGGCCACCCACCGGGTGAGGGCCAGCGGCGGCCGTCCCTGCGACGGCTGGTCCAGGTGCCGGGGCACCCAGCCCACCTGGAGCGCCAGGTGGGCCAGCAGCTCGCGGACGGTCCAGGTGCCGAGCCTGGTCGGCGCGGCGAGCAGCCGCTCGGCCGCCGGATCGGCGCACAGGGCGCGGACGGCGGCGCGCAGGGCCTCGGTCTGCGCGGCCAGCGCGGCGCGCACCTTCACGGGGTCGTACGTACGGGTCCGGTTCGCCATGCCGGAAGGCTAGCGCCCGCCCGCGACAGCCGGGGGCGCCCGAAGGACGGCCGCAGGCCCGGGGCCGCGGCGCCCGGAGCGCGCGAAGGGCGGCCCGCCGTCCGGCGGGCCGCCCTCGGGTCGCGACCGATCAGGCGAGCAGGGCCTCGATCACACCGGTGTGCGCGTCCTTCAGCTCGGCCAGCGAGACGCTGAACTGGCCCTGGACGTCCAGGGTGTCACCGTCGACCACGCCGATCCGGGCGACCGGCAGGCCGCGGGCGCCGCACATGTCGTTGAACCGGAGCTCCTCGCTGCGCGGCACGGACACCACGGCCCGGCCGGCCGACTCGGAGAACAGGAACACGAACGGGTCGAGCTCCTCCGGCACCACGATGCGCGCGCCCTTGCCGCCCTTGAGGCAGCTCTCGACCAGCGCCTGGCCCAGACCGCCGTCGGAGAGGTCGTGCGCCGCGTCGATCATGCCGTCGCGGGAGCCCGCGATCAGGATCTCGGCGAGCAGCCGCTCGCGCTCCAGGTCGACCTTGGGCGGCAGGCCGCCCAGGTGGCCGTGGACGACCTCGGTCCAGGCGGAGCCGCCCAGCTCGTCGGCGGTGTCGCCGAGCAGGTAGAGCAGCTGGCCCTCCTCGGCGAAGCCGATCGGGGTGCGCCGGGTGACGTCGTCGATCACGCCGAGCACCGCGACCACGGGGGTCGGGTGGATGGCGTTCTCGCCGGTCTGGTTGTAGAGCGAGACGTTGCCGCCGGTCACCGGGGTGCCCAGGACCTGGCAGGCGTCGGCCAGGCCGCGGGTGGCCTCGGCGAACTGCCACATCACGTCCGGGTCCTCGGGGGAGCCGAAGTTGAGGCAGTCCGAGACGGCGAGCGGCTTGGCGCCGCCGGCCGCGACGTTGCGGTACGCCTCGGCCAGGGCCAGCTGGGCACCGGTGTACGGGTCCAGCTTGGCGTAGCGGCCGTTGCCGTCGGTGGCGACCGAGACGCCGAGGTTGGTCTCGTCGTCGATCCGGACCATGCCCGAGTCCTCGGGGGTCGAGAGCACCGTGTTGCCCAGCACGTAGCGGTCGTACTGGTCGGTGATCCACGCCTTGGAGGCCTGGTTGGGCGAGCCGGCGACGGCCAGCAGGGCCGCCCTGAGGCCGGCGCCGTCGGTCGGCCGGGCCAGGCGCTCCGCGGTCGGGGCGTCGGCCTGCAGCGCGTCCTGCCAGCCCGGGCGGGCGAACGGGCGCTGGTAGACCGGGCCGTCGTGGGCGACGGTGCGCGGCGGCACGTCGACGACCTGCTCGCCGTGCCAGAAGATCTCCAGGCGCTCGCCGTCGGTCACCTCACCGATGACGGTGGCGATGACGTCCCACTTCTCGCAGATCTCCAGGAAGCGGTCGACCTTGCCGGGCTCGACGATGGCGCACATGCGCTCCTGCGACTCGCTCATGAGGATCTCCTCGGGCGAGAGCGTGTTGTCGCGCAGCGGCACGGTGTCCAGCTCGATCCGCATGCCGCCGGAACCGGCCGAGGCCAGCTCCGAGGTGGCGCAGGAGAGTCCGGCGCCGCCGAGGTCCTGGATGCCGAGCACCAGCTTCTCGGCGAAGATCTCCAGGGTGCACTCGATCAGGAGCTTCTCCTGGAACGGGTCGCCGACCTGGACGGCCGGGCGCTTGGCCGGGCCGGTCGCGTCGAAGGTCTCCGAGGCCAGCACGGAGACGCCGCCGATGCCGTCGCCACCGGTGCGGGCCCCGTACAGGATGACCTTGTTGCCGGCGCCGGAGGCCTGCGCGAGGTGGATGTCCTCGTGCTTCATCACGCCGACGCACAGCGCGTTGACCAGCGGGTTGCCCTGGTAGCAGGAGTCGAAGACGACCTCGCCGCCGATGTTGGGCAGGCCCAGGCAGTTGCCGTAGCCGCCGATGCCCGCGACGATCCCGGGCAGCACGCGCCGGGTGTCGGGGTGGTCGGCCGCACCGAACCGCAGCGGGTCCATCACGGCGATCGGGCGGGCGCCCATCGCCAGGATGTCGCGGACGATGCCGCCGATGCCGGTGGCCGCGCCCTGGTAGGGCTCGATGTACGACGGGTGGTTGTGCGACTCGACCTTGAAGGTCACCGCGTAGCCCTGGCCGACGTCGACCACACCGGCGTTCTCGCCGATGCCGACCAGCATCGCGTCCGAGGCCGGGGCCTTCTCGCCGAACTGCTTCAGGTGGACCTTGGAGCTCTTGTACGAGCAGTGCTCCGACCACATGACCGAGTACATCGCGAGCTCGGCGCCGGTGGGACGGCGGCCGAGGATCTCGCGGATCCGCGCGTACTCGTCCTCCTTGAGGCCGAGTTCGGCCCAGGGCTGGGCGGAGTCCGGGGTCTGCTCGGCGTTCTTGACGGTATCCAGGGACATCAGGCGTTCACCAGCTGCTTCAGGACGGACGTGAAGAAGCCCAGGCCCTCGGTGGTCGGGCCGGTGAGCGGCTCCACCGCGTGCTCGGGGTGCGGCATCAGGCCGACGACATTGCCCGCGGCGTTGGTGATACCGGCGATGTCGCGGTACGAACCGTTCGGGTTGACGTCGAGGTAACGGGCGACCACCCGGCCCTCGGCCTCCAACTCGTCGAGGACATGCTCGTCCGCGACGAAGCGGCCCTCACCGTTCTTGAGCGGGACGACGATTTCCTGACCGGCCGAGTAATCGGCGGTCCAGGCCGTCGCGGCGTTCTCGATCCGCAGCTTCTGGTCGCGGCAGATGAAGTGCAGCGAGTCGTTCCGGGTCAAGGCGCCGGGCAGCAGGTGCGATTCGCAGAGCACCTGGAAGCCGTTGCAGATACCGAGGACCGGCATTCCCAGCTTGGCCTGCTCGATGAGGGTCTCCATCACCGGCGAGAAGCGGGAGATGGCGCCGCACCGTAGATAGTCGCCGTAGCTGAATCCGCCCGGCAGGACGACGGCGTCGACCTGATGGAGATCCTTGTCACGGTGCCAGAGTGCGACCGGCTCGGCGCCGGCCAGGCGGACCGCGCGCTGGGCGTCACGGTCGTCGAGGGAGCCGGGGAAAGTGACGACGCCGACGCGGGTGGTCACTTGCCCTCCTCCTCGATGCGGACGGTGAAGTCCTCGATCACGGTGTTGGCGAGGAAGGTCTCGGCGGCTTCGCGGATGCGGGCGAGGGCGGCGTCGTCCACCGGCCCTTCCAGCTCCAGCTCGAAACGCTTGCCCTGGCGGACGTCGGCGATCCCGTTGAATCCGAGACGCGGCAGCGCACGCTGCACCGCCTGTCCCTGGGGGTCGAGGATCTCCGGCTTGAGCATGACGTCGACTACGACGCGTGCCACTGGCACTCCCGGTGGTGTCGTGCGTGAAGGCGGGGGGACCTTCAGACTACCTGGGCTTTCGGGCCGGATTGCGGGCCGGACATAGCGACGCGCGTAGACCTCCACCCCTTACGCACCAAGGGTTCCAGGCCTCTCCGCCCCCCGCGCACCGGGCGGTTTTCCGGCCGGTTAATGCCTCGCGACGGCCCGCGACGAGAACACCCGAATACCCGCACTCCGGACAGATCGACCACCCCTATCCGTCCTGTATCAGACCTCGCGCGCATCGCGTGAATTTCCCGAAAAAGGAATCCCCAGCCCTTCGTATTCAGGCCCCTTTGGGTGCAGAATAGGGCGACCGGCAGCCGCAGGCGCGGCGTATCGGCATGGCCGCAAGCCTGCCCGTTTACGCACGGCCCACCGGCCACCGGGGCACCCGGGGCACTTCCGACACCCGGCGGCCGAATTGCCCGAGAGGATTGACACCCATGGCTCAGCGTGTAGTCGTCACGCTCTCCGACGACCTGGACGGCGGCGCCGCCGCGGAAACCGTCCACTTCGGCGTCGACGGGAAGTCGTACGAGATCGACCTGTCTGCGGACAACGCGGAAAAGCTGCGGGAGGCCCTCGCCCCGTTCGTCGCGGCCGGCCGCCGCCAGAGCCGCACCGGGAAGTCCTTCCGCCGCACGGCGCTCACCCCGGACCCGGCCGCGGTCCGCGCCTGGGCCCAGTCCAACGGCATGGAGCTGCCGGCCCGCGGCCGGATCCCGAAGCACGTCTACGAGGCGTTCGCGGACGCCAACTGAGACCTCTCCGGAGCGGCTCGGGAGCCCCGCCCCTCCTCCCCGGAGGAAGGGTGGGGCGAGCAGTCCGATCGATGTTGTAGAGTATTTCTCGTCGCCACAACGGGGAACACCCGGGAGGCGGCCGGTGCCCCAGGCACCGTGCGGACGTGGCTCAGTTGGTAGAGCATCACCTTGCCAAGGTGAGGGTCGCGAGTTCGAATCTCGTCGTCCGCTCGCAGTGCCGAAAGGCGCAGCAGCACAACGCAGGACAACTTCACAGACATGCGGACGTGGCTCAGTTGGTAGAGCATCACCTTGCCAAGGTGAGGGTCGCGAGTTCGAATCTCGTCGTCCGCTCCAGTACGAAGGGCCCCCTCACCGAGGGGGCCCTTCGGCGTTCCCGGGGACCGGACCTGCCACTCCGCCACGCCCATGACATTTGTCACCGCCGATCCGTGAATCCGCCCCGCCGGCCGATGACGGCACGCACTGCCCGCGCCGCCCGACCGGCGGAAGGCTGGACGCATGACGAACCCCAGCCACCCGGAGCCCGCCGTCCGGGCGCTCGGACTGCAGCGCCGCTACGGCCCCGCCGGCGACAAGGGCCACGACGCGGTGCGCGGTCTGGACCTCACCGTCCGGCACGGCGAGCTCTTCGCCCTGCTCGGCACCAACGGCGCCGGCAAGACCTCGACCCTGGAACTGATCGAGGGCCTGGCCGCGCCCACCGCCGGCACGGTCCGGGTGCTCGGCCACGATCCGTACCGGGAACGGGCCGCGCTCCGCCCGCGGATCGGCATCATGCTGCAGGAGGGCGGCTTCCCCGGCGAGCTCACCGTCGCCGAGACCGGCCACTGCTGGGCCGGGCTGACCAGCGGCGCCCGCCCGGTGGACGAGGCCCTGGAACTGGTCGGCCTGCACCACCGGCGCCAGGTGCGGGTCAAGCAGCTGTCCGGCGGCGAGCGGCGCCGGCTGGACCTGGCGATGGCGCTGCTGGGCCGCCCCGAGGTGCTGTTCCTGGACGAGCCGAGCACCGGGCTCGACCCCGAGGCCCGGGCCGCGGTCTGGCAGCTGGTGCGGCACCTGCGCGAGCAGGGCACCACCGTGCTGCTCACCACGCACTACCTGGAGGAGGCCCAGGAGCTCGCCGACCGGCTGGCGATCATGCACCACGGCCGGATCATCACCGAGGGCACCGTCGCCGAGGTCATCGCCGGGCGCCCCGCCCGGATCAGCTTCGAACTGCCCGAGCGGGCCGGCCGCCACGAGACGCTCGCCCTGCCGGCGCTGCAGGGCGCGCAGGTCACCGCCGAGGGCCGGCGGATCACCGTGAAGACACCCGCCCTCCAGGCCGACCTCACCACCCTGCTGGGCTGGGCCGCCCACCACGGCATCGCGCTGGCCGCCCTGGACGCCCGCAGCGCCTCGCTGGAGGAGGCCTTCCTCGCCATCGCCGCCGAGGGCCGCACCGCCACCGCCGGGCCCGCTCCCACCCCCGCCGCCACGCCGATCGGAAGCGTCCGATGACCACCACCGCGACCACCACCGCGACCCCCGCAGCCCCCCGTCCCGCGAACACCGGCACGGCCGGTCGGCTGCTCGCCCTCGGCCGGGCCGAGGGAACCCTGCTGCGGCGCAACCGCACCGCGCTGTTCACCGCCGTCGCGCTGCCGCTCCTGCTGGTCGGCGGTCTGCGCGGGATGCTCCGGCAGCAGGCCGAGGGCACCCCCGGCCTGGACGTGGACGCCGCCACCGTCACCGGCGTGGCCGCGATCGTGCTGCTCTTCGTCGTCTACTACAACCTGACCTCCTCGTACGTCGCCCGGCGCGGCGAGCTGGTGCTCAAGCGGCTGCGCACCGGCGAGGCCCGGGACCTGGAGATCCTGACCGGCACGGCCGTCCCCTCGGTGCTGCTGGCCCTGCTGCAGTGCGCGGTGCTCGGCGTCGCCGGGGCGGTGCTGCTGGACCTGCCGGCTCCGGTCAACCCGCTGCTGATGGCCGCCGGGCTGGCGCTCGCGGTGGCGTTGCTGACCGGGCTGGCCGCCCTGACCAGTGCGTTCACCCGGACCGTGGAGAGCGCCGGGATCACCACCCTCCCGCTGATGCTGGGCGCCCAGTTCGGCTCGGGACTGCTGTTCCCGCTGGAGGTGATGCCGGAGCGCCTCGCCGACGTCTGCCGGGCCCTGCCCACGACCCCGGCCTTCCAGCTGCTGCGGCTCGGCTGGTCCGGAACCGACGGCTCCCGGCCCGCGACGGACTTCCTCGGCACCTGGGCGCCGGCCGCCCCGCTGTTGGGCCTGGCCGTGCTGTGGACCGCCGCCACCTGGTGGGCGACCCGCCGCTGGTTCCGCTGGGAGCCGCGCCGCTGAGGCCGCGGCGGGGCCGTCGCCGGGCCGTCACCGGGCCGCGGTCGGGCCGTCGCCGGGCCGGTGGCCTCGCCGAGCGCCGAGGCGGTCACCGAAGCGGTCGCCGAAGCGATTCCCGGGCCGGTGCCACCGGCCGGGCCGCGGCCCGCCAGGATGGGCCCGACGGATGTGACGCCACTGGGAGGGGACACGATGAAGCCGTGGCGGCCGCTGCAACGATGGCGGGCCTGCGGGAAGCCGCAGCGCACCGAGATATACGTCCGCTGGTCGCTGTACGCGATGGTGCTCGTCCAGCCCCTGCTGGTGCTGGGAACGGTGGGCGGCCCGGCCGAGCCGGTGATGTCCCGACCGGTGGCGGTGGCCTCGGTGGTCCTCGCGCTGGCCGGCTCCGGGCTGGGGTTCGTGCTCTTTCGGCTGGGGCTCGACCACTACCTCGGCCGTCGCGAGCGCCCCACCGGCTGGATCCTGGCCGCCGCCCTGCTGATGATCGGCAGCGTCTCCGGCCTGGTCCTGACCGACCCGGGCCTGCGCACCGACGTGTCGCTGTCCACCGGGCCCGCGATCGGCGCGCTGCTGGTGCTCTGGTTCGCCCCGGTGTCGGTGGCCGTGCGCAGCCGGCGCGGCGCCGCGCTGCTCGGGGCGGGCGCGCTGCTGCTCACGGTACCGGCGATGCTGGGCGCCGGGCTCCCGGTGGCGTCGGTGTGCGGGCTGCTGTTCGGGGCGGCGGTCTCGCTCGTCCTGGTCGCGGTCACCTGCCGGTGCTCGGCCTGGCTGGCGGGCGTGGTCTGGGAGCTGGACGAGGCCCGGGAGAAGCAGTCCCAGCTGGCCGTCGCCGAGGAACGGCTGCGGTTCTCCCGCGACCTGCACGACGTGCTCGGCCGCAACCTCACCACGATCGCGCTGAAGAGCGAGCTGGCCGTCCAGCTGGCCCGCCGGGGCCGTCCCGAGGCGGCCGACCAGATGACCGAGGTGCAGCGGATCGCGCAGGAGTCGCAGCGCGAGGTGCGCGAGGTGGTCCGCGGCTACCGCACCGCCGACCTGCGGGCCGAGGTGGCCGGCGCCCGTTCGGTGCTGCGCGCCGCCGGGGTGGCCTGCGCGGTCGACCTGGGAGCGCACCTGACCGCCCTGACGCCGGTGGCCCACTCGGTGCTCGGCTGGGTGGTCCGCGAGGCGACCACCAACGTGCTGCGGCACAGCGAGGCCTCGCACTGCTCGATCCGGCTATGCGCCGGGGACGGCCGGGCCGTCCTGGAGGTCGAGAACGACGGCGTACCGACCGGTCCCGGCGACACCCCGCACACCGGCACCGGGCTGACCGGCCTGGGTGAGCGGCTGGCCGCGCACGGCGGCGCGCTGACCCGCCCGGCCACCACCGCCGGCAGCTTCCGGATCACCGCCGTGCTGCCGCTCACCAGCCCCGCACCGGCCCCGGAGGTGGCCGTCCGATGACCCCACCGCTTCGCATCCTGCTCGCCGACGACGAGCACCTGATCCGGGGTGCGCTGGCCACCCTGCTCGGCCTAGAGGAGGACCTGAGCGTGGTGGCCGAGGCCGCCTCCGGCCCCGAGGCGCTCGCGATGGCCCGGGCGCACCGCCCCGACGTCGCGGTGCTGGACCTGCAGATGCCCGGGATGGACGGCATCGAGGTGGCCGCGGAGCTGCGGCGGGTGGTGCCGGACTGCCGGGTCATGATCGTCACCGGCCACGGCCGGCCGGGTTACCTGAAGCGGGCGCTGGAGGTCGGCGTCCGCGGTTTCCTGCCGAAGACGGTCTCCGCGGCCGACCTCGCGGGCATCATCCGCACCGTCCGGGCGGGCGGGCGCTACGTCGACCCCGAGCTGGCCGCCGACGCGATCAGCGCGGGCGAAAGCCCGCTCACCCCGCGCGAGACCGACGTCCTGGAGCTGGCGGCGCACGGCACCTCGATCGGGGAGATCGCCGAACGGGCCGCGCTGTCCCCCGGGACGGTGCGCAACTACCTCTCCGCCGCGGCGACGAAGCTCGGCGCGGAGAACCGCCACGCGGCGGTGCGGATCGCCCGCGAGCACGGCTGGATCTGAGCGGCCGGACGGCGACCGGACGGGCCGCGGCGGAACGGGCCGGGAACGGGCCGGGGGCGGTCGCCGCGGACACCCGCCGCGGCCGCCCCCGGCGGGACGCCTCAGACCCAGTCGGTGCCGGTGAGCCGCTCGTAGGCCTCGATGTACTTGGCCCGGGTGTGCTCGACGATCTCGGGGGGCAGCGGCGGCGGCGGCAGCTCGCTGTGGCGGTCCCAGCCGGACGCGGGCGAGGCCAGCCAGTCGCGGATGATCTGCTTGTCGAAGGAGGGCTGGTTGCGTCCGGGCTGCCACTCGTCGGCGGGCCAGAAGCGCGAGGAGTCCGGGGTGAGCACCTCGTC
This sequence comes from Kitasatospora sp. NPDC088346, assembly GCF_044740765.1. Lineage (NCBI taxonomy): Bacteria > Bacillati > Actinomycetota > Actinomycetes > Kitasatosporales > Streptomycetaceae > Kitasatospora > Kitasatospora sp. NPDC088346. The sequence goes on along the minus strand of NZ_JBIURH010000012.1, from coordinate 94,096 downwards.
GCCGATCACCAGTTCGCCGTCCAGCAGGCCGAACTCGAACTTGGTGTCGGCCAGGATGATGCCGCGCTCGCGCGCGATGTCCCGGGCCCGGCCGTAGACGGCGAGCGTGGTCTGCCGGAGGGTGGCCGCCAGCTCGGCGCCGATCCGCCGGGCGGTCTCCTCGTAGGGGACGTTCTCGTCGTGCTCGCCGACCTCGGCCTTGAGGGCCGGGGTGTAGATGGGGGCGGGCAGCTCGGAGCCGTTGTCCAGGCCCTCGGGGAGGGCGATGCCGCAGACGGTGCGGTCGGCGCGGTACTCCTCCAGGCCGGAGCCGGCCAGGTAGCCGCGGGCGACGCACTCGACCGGGACCATCTCCAGGCTCCGGCAGACCAGCGTGCGGCCCTTCCAGTCGGCGGGCGCCCCGGCCGGGACGTCGGTGGAGACCACGTGGTTGGGCACCAGGTCGGCGATCCGCTCGAACCACCACAGCGAGAGCTGGGTGAGGATGCGGCCCTTGTCCGGGATCTCGTTGGGCAGCACCCAGTCGAAGGCCGACGTCCGGTCACTGGCCACCATGACCAGGTCGCCGTTGTCGGCGCGGTACAGGTCGCGCACCTTGCCGGTGTGCAGGTGGACCAGGCCGGGCACCTGGACCGGCTCGGGCTTGGTGACAAATCCGCTCAAGGTCGTCTCAGTCCTCAGGGGTGGTTCGCGTTTCTGCGGGCCGCGAAGGGGAGGTCACTGCCCCCGAGTCTGTCATGGCCCGCCGCCCGGCCCCGGCGGCCCTCCCGGCGCCCCGGCCGTCAGCCCTCCTTGCAGAGGTGGTCGAGCAGGTTGGCGGTGGCCCGCTGGATCCGCTCGTCGGTGTGGCCGGGCCGGTCCAGCGCGGGCGACCAGGCGAACGTCCCGGCCGAGAAGACGTACGCGCCGCTGGGCGCCCGGTACAGCGAGGTCTCCTGGTGCGCGGGCCGGCCCTCGGAGTCCCGGTAGGGCGAGTGGGCCAGCAGGATCCGCTCGGTGTGCTCGGGCAGCGCGACCTTGGGGAAGTAGCGGTCCGCCTCCCCCGCCACCAGCCCGGGCACCTCGCCGCCCTCCGCGAGGCCGGTGCCCGCCCAGAGCCAGTGGGTGGTGTTGCGGGCCACCAGCGGCACCGGCTCGGGCACGCTGCCCGCGTACTGGACACCCAGCAGGTGCTGCTCGGGCTCTCCCGCGTCCCGCCACAGCGCGCTGCCCGCGCCCGGTGCCCCGGCCGCCGGCGTCCCGGCCGGAACGCGCTGGCGCTTGCGGCAGTTGAGCAGCCGGTTGGGCTCGCCGGAGGGCCCGGCGGTGAGGTCGACCCGCCAGTACATGGTGTTGGCGGACAGGAACACCAGGGACGTCCCGGCGTCCCTGGCCCGCTCGACGGCCCGCCGCATCGGCTCGGACCAGTACTCGTCGTGCCCGGGGAAGATCAGGGCGCGGTGCCGGGTCGGCTCGACCAACCCGGCGTGCAGGTCGGAGGCGGTGGCGTAGGAGAGGTCGTAGCCGTAGCGCTCCGCCCAGCGGATGAAGTCGTAGGCGTGGCCGACGTGCAGCGGCAGCCCCGCCCCCGCGTGCGGGCGGTCGAAGGAGACCGTGACGGCGGCCCCCGACTCGCCGGCGAGCCGGCCCTCGCCGTCCCAGGCGTGGTAGAGGCTGGCCCCGGTGCGGCCGTCCTCGGGGAACAGGTTGTACGCCTGCCAGGTCACGTCGGGCAGCACCAGCAGCAACTCGGTCGCCGGGGACGGCCGTTGCGGGGCCGCCTCGGCCGTCCCGGCGGGCCCCGGCTGGTCGGCCGCGTCCCGCACGGTGAACGGGATGTGATTGCGGTGCAGGTTGTCGGCGGTGGTCAGCACCGCGACGTACGCGCCGGGCCGCCAGTGCGACGGGACGTGCAACCGCCACGACTGCCACCAGTGGTGGCACGAGACGGTGCGGCCGACCACCAGCGGCGCGGCCTGGGCGAGGCCCGCGATCAGCGGGCTGGAGGTGACCAGGTGGGCGCCGTCGCCGCCGTAGTGGCCGATCCGGTAGACGTCCACGGTGAACTCGCGCGGCGGGTTCACCGTGACCCGGAAGTCCACCGCGCCGCCGGGGCGGATCACCCCGGCCGAGGCGAAGCCCTTGATCTGCTGGTCGACGTCGTCCGAGGTCTTCGGGGTGCCGACCGGGGGCCTGGGCCGCGGGCCGGCCAGCGGCTCCTGGCCCGGCGCGTCCACGCTGACGTACCAGGGCACGGCGGCCTCGACCCCGGCCAGGTACTCGTCGGGACTCCGCAGCCAGGGCAGCGGGCCCTGGCCGAACGGGTCGGACACGCTGTGGGCCAGCGTGGCGGACTCCCAACGGCGGTTGAGTTCTCTCCCCACGCGCCCTCCCCACCGCACGTCGCACGATCTCTCCGGTGGCACGTGCCAGACGGATGTGCGTGCGGTCCAGCACATCACACAATGCTGGCGCTGCGTCACCCAACGGTAGCAACTAGTGGTGCGGACACCCCGATCCGGCCGCCCGGCCGGATCGCCGGGGCCGCTCAGCCCGGGAGCCGCACCGGGCGCTCCAGCCGGATCCCGGCCGACTCCAGCCAGGCGCGCAGCGGCTTGTCCTCGCCCTGCTCGACCGCCCGGGCCACGGCCTGGCCGGGCTCACCCCGGCGGCCACCCGCCATGAGCAGCACCGGGCCGTCCAGCCAGTCCAGGCCCGGGGTGGCGACGCCGGTGTCGACGGCGGCGCAGCAGACCATCGCCGTCACGTGCTCGACCAGCAGCTCCCGACCGCTGCGGACGGCCGGCAGTGGGGGCGCGACCCGGGCCGCGCACGCCGCCTGGCCGGCCAGTGCGGTGGCCAGCGCCTCGCTGCCGCCGCCGGCCAGCGTGCCGAGCAGCCGGGTGAGTGTCGGGGCGGCGGAACGGCCGGCCGGCGCGACGCCCTCCAGCGCCGTCTGGAGCGCGGCGGCCTGGACCCGCCAGCCGTGGTCGACCACCTCGGCCGGGTAGTCGGCCCAGTCCAGTGGCTGCCAGCCGGCCTCGGGCGGCTCGTGCAGCAGGCCGGCGGCGAGCAGCGAGACGGCCTCGTCGACCCGGCCGGGCTCCTCCAGCAGGTCGCAGGCGGGGCGGTCGCCGAGCCGCGTGCCGTACCCGTCGGCCAGCCGGTCCCGGCGGGACAGCTCGGTCAGCGCGGCGACCACCCCGGCGTTCAGGTGGTCGGGGTGGCGGCCGAGCCGCCAGGCGGGCAGCGCGACCCGGGTGAGCAGCCGGTCCCAGCCCGCGTAGGCGAGGCCGACCTGCTCCTGGGCGGCGATCCGCAGGCCGTAGTCGACGGCCTTGGCCTGCTCCGACGCCCAGGCGGCGACCGCCCGCTCCAGCTCGGCGGAGTGCTCGCGGCAGGCCGCCAGCAGGACGCGGTTGATCCGGTCGACCAGTACGGCCGGGCCGCGACGGCGGGTGCCGAGGGCGGCGTCCAGGCCGCGGACGAAGCGGCGGGCCGCCGCGATGTCCGGGTCCGCCGAGGCCGCCCCGCCGGCCACCACGGGGGCGAGCAGCGCGCGCAGTTCGGCGGCCCGCATCCACCACAGGAAGGGGGAGCCGATCACCAGGACCGGTGCGGGCGGCTCGGCCCGGCGGCCGCGCCGCAGCGGCCGGCCGTCCTCCAGCCAGCTGTCGCAGTCCGGGGTGAGGGCGATGCCGGCCGGGGCGGGCACCCCCAGCCGGTCGGCGAGCTCGCCGATCAGCCGGTGCAGCTCGGGCGCGGACGGCTCGGGGACGGGGACGGCCGGGGTGACCGGCGGCTCCGCCGTGGCGTGCGAGCGGGCCACCAGCCCGGCCAGCAGCAGGGTGCCGGCGGCGACTCCGCAGACCGCCCAGCGGACGGCGTCCCAGCCGGGCCCGTCCGGGGCGCCGGGGGCGCCGATCCGGCCGGTGAACCGCCCGGCGAGCAGCACGACCCCGACGGCGGCGGGCAGCACGGCAGCGGCCAGGGCCAGCCCGCGGACCCTCAGCACGGCCTGGGCCCGTGCACGGGCGGCGTAGGCAGCGGCCATACGGCGCGACACCCCCTTCGCGGCACTCGGTTGCCGCTACGACCGTGATCCGCCGGGACCAGCGATCAGGACACCCGAGACCTCTCGGAAACGATCAAACTCCGAACGGGAAACGGCGGAGCCGGCCCCCGGTTGTGCATCCTGCGTGGCACTTCTGACAGTTTTGACGCCCGTGTGCAGCCGGGTGTTCCGAATCGCCTGGGTTTCCACCCGTCCTGGTGACGGCTCGCACACACCACCGGCCCCCAGCATCCCCCCGGAACGGCCCCGCCGACGACGGGAGGCCGCAACGGCACCCAGCAGGCCGTACGATCCAGCGCACCCTACGGCGGTCCGTCGCACTGCGTCAGCCGGATGTCCAAGGAGTCACCCGATGGGCTGGAAATCCGGGGCCGGCCGCGCTCGCCGGCGCCCCGGCGGAAAGCCGACGGGCGCCGCTGCCGGACGGGTGGTCCGGCGGCGGCGCCCGTGCCCCTGCGGGCTCCGGCGCGGTCGGGGCTACTGCCCGGCCGCCCCGCGTGCGATGTCGGTGCGGTGCTGCGCGCCCTTGAAGGCGATCCGGGACACGCCCGCGTAGGCGCGGGTCCTGGCCTCGGCCAGGTCGGTGCCGACCGCGGTGACGGACAGCACCCGCCCGCCCGCGGTGAGCACCCGGCCCTCCTCGTCGGCCCGGGTGCCGGCGTGCAGCACGAAGACCGTGCCGTCGGCGGCGTCCGCCTCGGCCAGGCCCTCGATCACGTCGCCGGTGCGCGGGTCCGCCGGGTAACCCTCGGAGGCCAGCACCACGGTGACGGCCGCGCCGTCGTGCCAGCGCAGCGGCTCCAGGGTGTCGAGGGTGCCCTGGGCGGCGGCCAGCAGGACGCCCGCCAGCGGGGTCTCCAGCCGGGCCAGCACGACCTGGGTCTCCGGGTCGCCGAAGCGCGCGTTGAACTCGATCACCCGGGTGCCGCGCGAGGTCAGCGCGAGACCGGCGTAGAGCAGCCCGGAGAACGGCGTGCCGCGGCGGCGCAGCTCGTCCACGGTCGGCTGCAGGACGGTGTCCAGCACCTCCTGCACCAGGCCCTCGGGGGCCCAGGGCAGCGGGGAGTAGGCGCCCATGCCGCCGGTGTTGGGGCCCTCGTCCCCGTCCAGCGCGCGCTTGAAGTCCTGCGCGGGCACCAGTGGCAGCACCGTCTCGCCGTCGGTGATCGCGAACAGCGAGACCTCGGGCCCGTCCAGGTACTCCTCGATGACCACCTGGTCGCAGGCGGCGGCGTGGGCCAGCGCGGCGTCCCGGTCGGAGGTGACCACCACGCCCTTGCCGGCCGCCAGACCGTCGTCCTTGACCACGTACGGGGCGCCGAAGGCGTCCAGCGCCTCGGCGGCCTCGGCCGGGGTGGTGCAGACGTAGGCGCGGGCGGTGGGCACGCCGGCCCCGGCCATCACGTCCTTGGCGAAGGCCTTGGAGCCCTCCAGCAGGGCCGCCCGGCCGGACGGGCCGAAGACCGGGATGCCGGCCGCGCGCACGGCGTCGGCGACGCCCGCGACCAGCGGGGCCTCCGGGCCGACCACGACCAGGTCGGCGGCCAGCCGCTGGGCGAGGGCGGCGACGGCCGCCCCGTCCAGCTGGTCGACCGGGTGGACCGTCGCCGCCTGCGCGATCCCGGCGTTGCCCGGGGCGCAGTGCAGTTCGCTGACGGCGGGATCTTGGGACAGGGAGCGGCACAGGGCGTGTTCGCGGGCGCCGCCGCCGATGACGAGGACCTTCACGTCTGGAAGGGTAGTCGGTGGCCTGTTCGCGGCCGCCCGCGGCTCCGTCGGAACCTCCGAATCGTCCCGGCCGGGAGCACTTTCGAACTGGAGGAACCTCCAAAGTTCCGACCCCGCGCGCCCCCGGGTCAGTGACCGGCGCCGCTCGCGCCTCGCTCGGAAGGGTGAAATCTCGCCACCCGCCGCAACCCTCTCACCTCGCCTTCCGGAGGTGAATTCCGATAACGATCACCGCCGAAGCGCCCCCACGGTCAGCCATTTGGCGGTAAGAAGTGCTGTTGGACCAATGACCGGACACCGGCCGGGACGCGACACCATGGGCGGCCCACCCCGCGCGCGGATCCGGCCGGCCGGCCCCCACCGGCCAGCACGACCCCCGCCCGAAGCAGCATCGGATCCACAGACGGTCAGTCCCGGTACCCCGCCGGGCCTCCGCAGTCACCCCGCCACAGGGAGCGCCACAGGTGAGCCAGCCGGAAATGCAGCCCGAGGAGAGTGCCTGGGGCAAGGACGTGGGCGAGGACGACCAGCCCGTCCTGCCCGTCGCCGCCGGGCGCACCCCCACCCGCCGCCGAACCGACCTGAGCGCGCGCCAGTTCCCGCTGGGCGACTGGGGCGAGCCCGCCGAGCGGCTGGAGGAGCTCTACCGCTGGTCCGAGGAGCGCGCGGTCGAGGCGATCGACTGGTACCGCCGGGACCGGGTGTGGAAGCGCCGCTGGGCCCGGCTGCTGCGCTTCGGGGCCGGGGTGTTCGCGGTCGGCGGGGTGAGCGTCCCGCTGGTGGCGCTGACCGGCGCGCTGGACCGGGCGGCCGAGTGGGGCTACGTCGGCCTCGCGCTGTCGGCGGCCTGCCTGCTGGCCGACCGGGCCTTCGGCCTCACCTCGGGGTGGATGCGCGACGTCTCCACCGCGCAGGCGCTGCAACGGCGCCTGGAGGCCTTCCAGTTCGACTGGGCCTCGGAGTGCGTGCGCGAGGTGCTCGGCCCCACCGAGGGCACCGCGGGCGAGGCCGCCGAACGCTGCCTGGGCGTGCTGCGGCGGTTCTGCGAGGACGTCTCCGACATGGTCCGCAGCGAGACCTCGGAGTGGATGCTGGAGTTCCGGGCCTCGATGACCCAGCTGCCCACCCAGTCCCCCGGGCTGTGGGGCGGCCGCAGCGAGATCGGGGTGGGCGCCCAGGTGCGGGTGCTGCCGCCGCCCGGCACCCGGCCGACCATGCCGCGCCAGCGCCCGCCGGAGGGCCCGCTGCGCTGACCGCGCGGCCGGCCCCGCGGGCGGGGCCGGTTCCGACACGAGGGCCGGCACGGGGGCCGGCACGGCGTCAGGCGAAGACCACCATCGAGCCCTGGGTGACGCTCCGGGTGGCCGCCGCGTAGAGCCCGGCCCAGGCGTGCCGCTCCCGCGCGTACGGGTGGATGTCGTCCAGCGGCGGGCCGAACGGCTGCTGCAGCTCGGTCGGGCCGAGCGGCCGGGTGGGGGCCGGCGGGTTGACCGGGTCGATGCCCAACACGGGCGCCACCGCCTGGAGTTCGCGCAGCAGGCCGTACGAGGAGCCGAGCGGGCCGCCGGAGGCGAGCAGCGCGTCGTCCACCAGCGGCAGCTGGAAGTCCACCGGCACGTAGGCGCCCGCGTGGTCGAAGTGCCAGACCAGGTGCGACTGTTCGGCCGTCGACTCGAACATCTCCAGCAACTGCTCGTAGTCACCGCCGAGGGCGTCCACCGGGGTGATCTCGAAGCCGGTGACGCCGAGCATGTAGGCCCGGCGCAGGAAGTGCAGCGAGTCGTAGTCGAAGGCGGCTATCGGTTCGACCTCTCCGCTGATCCCCGGTACGTACTGGTAGACCGGTACTTCGGGCAGGCCGTTGGAGGCCAGCACCGCGTTGTAGCGGACCAGGTCGTCCCGGAACGGATTCTCGGGGCTGTGGGTCAGGACGTCCACGAGCGGGACGAGCCAGAGGTCGCAGGCCATGGGCCGGCTCACCCTTCCGGTGGGCGGGCGCCGGGTGCGCGGGGCACCGACGGCGGGCGGGCAATGACGGCCCACCCTACCGGCCCGGCGCGGGCTCCCCGCTCTCCGGCCGCGGCAGCCGCAGCGGCCGGCCGAACCTCCCGGGCGGGACGAACCGCGGCAGCGGCACCCGGCCCAGCCCGATCCCCGGCCCGACGGCCGGCTGCCCGGCGGGCGCCGCCGCGGCCGGCCCGGCGACGGCGGGCTCGGCCGGCGCCCGGACCGGCTCGGGCGGCCGCTGCCCGCGCAGCAGCCCCAGCACCGGCACCGACTCCACCGACTGTCCGGTGAGCCTGGCCAGCAGCTCCAGCGTGAACAGGTTGTAGTCGTTGACCACCCGCTGGGCACCGGCGACGTCCTGGGCCTCGATCCGGTCCACCAGGTCGCCGTGCCGGTCCCAGCAGACGCCGCCGAGGTCGTCGACCGCGCGCAGGAACGGCGCCGCGAACATCCAGGACTGCACCCGCAGCCACCCGAGGTAGTCGGCGATCCGGGCGTTGCCCAGCAGGGCCGACGCCTCCTGCCAGAACCTCAGGTCGCAGCCGACCAGGACGTCCAGCTGCCCGGCCCGGGAGGCCTGGGTCGCCGCGGTGGCCCGGCGGCGCAGCGACGGCAGCCGGCTCCAGTCGTAACCGGCGGGCCGGACCAGCAGCTGGCGGATCGCGCTGTCGGTGAGCAGGGCGCGGGCCTCGAAGATCTCCACGAAGTCGTGCCAGCCGAACTCCGGGACGGTGAAACCGCGGTGGTGCTCGGCCCGGAGCAGCCCCTGGGCCGCCAGGTCGACCAGCGCCTCCCGGGCCGGGGTGGCCGAGACCCCGTACAGCTCGGCGATCTCCTTGACGGTGAAGTTGCGCCCGGCCGCGAGGCGGCCGGCCATCATCTCCTCGCGCAGGGCGTCGGCGATCTGCTCCCGCAGGCTGTTGCGCTTGATCGGGGAGCGCCCGTCCGGGCCGGCCATCGCGGCGGCCGTCGGCAGCCCGAAGCCGGACAGGCCGGAGCCGGCACCGGGCGTGCGGGACTCGGGCACCCGGACCTCCCCCTCCTCCACAGGCCTGAACGCGACGCAGGCTCACCTTCTCAAGAGTTGCGCACACGGGTGCCAAGCATGTCAAGCATCCGCAAAAGCGGACCTAATCACAGGACCCGGTCAACGGCCCCACCACGGCCCGGCACCGCGGCCCGGCATCACGCCCCGGTACGGCCGCCCGGCGCCGCGGCCCGGTCAGCGCTGGACGGGCGCGGGGATGCCGAGCAGGCGGTCCCGGTGCACGGGGAACTCCGCCCGGGCCTTGGCCACCTCGGCCGGGTCGAACTCCACCGTCAGCACCTCCTCGTCGGGCCCGGCCTCGGCCAGCACCCGGCCCCACGGGTCGACCACCAGGCTGTATCCGGCCTGCTCCACTCCGCCGTGGGTGCCCGCGGTGTTGCAGGCCAGCACGTACGCCTGCTCCTCCACCGCACGGGCCCGGGCGAGCAGCGTCCAGTGCTCCCGCCGCCGGGCCGGCCAGGCGGCCGGAACCACCAGCACCTCGGCGCCGGCGTCCAGCAGGGCCCGGAACAGCTCGGGGAAGCGCAGGTCGTAGCAGGTGGCCAGGCCGAGCCGGCCGACGTCGGTGGCGGCCGTGACGATCTCCTGCCCGGCGCCCATCGCCACCGCCTCGCCGCTGTCGAAGCCGAAGCGGTGGATCTTCCGGTAGGTGTGCACCAGTTCGCCGTCCGGCGCGAAGAGCAGGGAGGTGTTGTAGATCGGGCCGTCGGGATCCCGTTCGACGATCGACCCCGCGTGCAGCCACGCCCCCGCCGCCACGGCCGCCGCCGACATCGCCTCCGCGGTCGGGCCGTCCAGCGTCTCGGCGCCCGGCCCCCAGGCCTCGTAGGCGAACCCCCCGAGTGCCCACAGCTCCGGCAGGACCACCAGGTCCGCGCCCTGCTGGGCACGCACCAGCGCGGCCGCCCTGGCCCTGCGCTCGGCGGGCGGCTCGGCGTCGGAGACGGCGAGTTGGATCAAAGAAGCGCGCACAGTACCACCGTCCACGGCAAGAGTCCTACGATCATCACCCGAAAGCGCTGCCCTGCTGTCACCCGGCAGCGTAACGTGCGGGTAGCGCGTGCGCCCGAAAGCTCGGGAGTCTCCCCCACTCCCCGGGCCGCGCGGGACGGAAGCTGACGGAGGACCGGAGATTCCCGTGACGGAGAACCAGACCGTGCAGGCGTACACCGACGCGTGGCTCCACTCCATCGAGTCGGTGACGGAACTGCTCGCCTCACTGCCCACCGACGCGTGGAACCGGGCGACCGAGTGCCCCGGCTGGTCGGTGCGGGACGTGGTCTCGCACATCATCGGCGTCGAGTCCGAACTGCTCGGCGACCCGCGCCCGATCCACTCCCTCCCGCGCGACCTGCGGCACGTCACCAGCGAGTTCGCCCGGTACATGGAACTGCCGGTCGACAAGCGCCGCTGCCACACCCCGGTCGAGCTCACCGGCGAGCTGGAGTACACCGTCATCCGCCGCTCGCGCGCCCTGCGCAACGCCAAGCAGGGCCCCGAGGACCTGGTTCGCTGGCCGGCCGGCCCGCTCTCCCGCGACGTCCCCTACACCCAGCTGCTGCGCACCCGCGCCTTCGACGTCTGGGTGCACGAGCAGGACCTGCGGCGCGCCCTGCGGACCCCCGGCAACCTCGACTCGCCCGCCGCCACCGTCACCCGCGACTTCCTCGTGGAGGGCCTGCCCCGGGTGGTCGCCAAACTGGCCGGCGCCCCGGCCGGCACGGTGGTGGTCCTCGACGTGACCGGCCCGCTGGAGTTCCAGCGCACCGTCCGGGTCGACGAGGGCGGCCGCGGCACCGTCGACGCCTCGGTCGCGCTGGCCCCCGACGTCCGGCTCTCCCTCGACTGGGAGACCTACGTCCGGCTCGCCTGCGGGCGGGTCCGGCCGGAGGCCGTCGCGGGCACCGTCCGGGTCGCCGGTGACAGGGAGTTGGCGGCCCGGGTGCTCGCCCAGTTCGCACTGACGCCCTGATCCTCGGGACGATCCCGCGCGGGGCCGATCAGGTGTGCGCGCACGACCGCACGCCGGGTGGCGCACCCCGCACTCCCGTACGTCCCCGTGGTGCCGGTACGTCACTCGTTCGGCCTCGTTGTTCCGGGCAGCCCATCACCGAGCGTGAAGGAGGGGCGGCAGTGGACGACGAGGCCGACATGGTGTTGGTGAGGACGAGCTTTCCGGTCACCGGACAGCCGATCCGGGTCGTGATGATCGACGGTGCGCCGTGGTTCGTCACGGCCGACGTGTGCAGGGTGCTGGGGAGGAGCAATCCCAGCGAAGCGCTGAGGATCGTGCGCGAGGGCGACTCCCGCACGGTGGACCTCCGCGCGGTAACCCTCAGAATTTCTGAGGGTAATGACGTTTCCGCAGGTGGGAAACCCTACGCCCGCGGGAATCCGGAGGTGGGGTGGTGAGCGAGGCCGGCCTCTACACCTTGATCATGAGGTCGACGAAGCCGTCCGCCAGGCCCTTCCAGGAGTGGGTCACCGGCGAGCTGCTGCCCTCGATCCGGCGCGGCGACACCGAGGTGCCGAAGCAGCAGCAGCGGATGGCCGAGAGCCTGTCCGAGGCGGTCGGGCAGCGCGTGCAGATCCTCGCGGAGATCGACCACCTGGACGGCGCGGGCATCCACATCCGCTCCGACGGGGAGGTGCACTGCCGGCACGGCCGGATGGTGCTCCACACGCCGGAGCCGGAGCAGGACAGCGGCCCACCGTTCGGCCAGTACTACGAGTGCACCAGCGTCGAACGGGTGGGCATCCGGGGCGGCCGGGCGATCCGCCGCTGCGCGCGGCTCAAGGTGGTGGACATGGTGCGCCACCTGGCCAACGCGCCCAAGCCGCGGCCGGGCCCGTACGCCGGGCCGCTGGTCTGCGAGTTCGGCCGGGCCCGGATCTACGGTGAGGCGCCCGACATCGTGGACCTGCTGCGGGAGGCCGGGGAGCTCTGACGGGCGCGGCGCTGCGGGGCCGGCCCGACCGGTCAGCCCTGCGGCGTCCGCCGCACCACCCGCCGCAGGCGCAGGATCATCACCGAGCCGACCGCCAGCGGCAGGAACTGCCAGCAGAACGCCCACCGGTACGTCTGCGCGGTGTACCCGCCCCCGCCCGAGACGGCGTCAAGCAGCACGCCGATGCCCAGCAGGGTGAGCATCGCCCCGATGAAGCCGCCCATGTTGGCGATGCCCGAGGCGGTGCCCAACCGCTCCCCGGGGTTGTACGCCCGGGCGTAGTCGAGCCCGACGAGCGAGCCGGGGCCGTTGCTGCCCATCACCAGCAGCAGCACCACCAGCAGCCACAGCGGCGGGTGCCCGCCGGGCCAGGCGAGGACGACCGCCCAGCACAGCCCGGTGGCGGCGACGACCGTGAGGGCGATCGGCATCCGGGTGGCGGCCGAGCGGGAGACCAGCCGGCCGAAGAGCAACCCGAACGCCATGTTGCTGAACACCAGCAGGGTGAGCAGCCCGCCGGCCTCGCCCCGGGTCATGCCCTGGCCCTCCACCAGGTAGGGCAAGCCCCAGAGCAGGCCGAAGGCGGCAGCGGGGAAGGCGGTGGTGAAGTGCACCCACATACCGAGCCGGGTGCCGGGCTCCCGCCAGGCGTCGAGGATCTGCCGCCGCACCGACGGCCGCCCGCCCGCCGAGGGGCCTGCCACCGTCAGCACGCCCGCCGGGGGGACGGCCGGCGCGGGCCGGCCGCCGCCCGGTTCGGCGGGTGCTTCCCGGAGCACCAGGGCGACCAGGGCGAAGACCGCGACGCCGGCCAGCGCGATGACGCCGAAGGAGAAGGTCCAGCCCTCCCGGTGCAGGGCCTCGGCCAGCACCACGGTGGTGACCAGGTTGCCGCCCATCCCGGCGAGGCCGGTGAGCTGGGCGACCAGCGGGTTCTGCGCGGCCGGGAACCACCGGGCCGCCACCCGCAGCACGCTGATGAAGGTCATCGCGTCGCCGCAGCCGAGCACCGCGCGCGAGCCGAGCGCCGGCCCGAAGGAGGTGCTCAGCGCGAACGCGAGCTGGCCGAGGCTCATCAGCAGCACGCCGAGCAGCAGCACCCGCCGCGGCCCGAACCGGTCGACCAGCAGGCCGACGGGTATCTGCATGGCGGCGTAGACCAGCACCTGGAGGATCGAGAAGGTGGACAGTGCCGAGGCACCGATGCCGAACCGCTCGGTGGCGTCCAGCCCGGCGACGCCGAGGCTGGTCCGGTGCACCACGGCGAGCACATAGACGGTGCAGCCGACCGACCAGGCCAGCCAGGCGCCCCGGCCACCCGGCGGGCCCGCCGTGACCGGCGGACCGGGCGGGCCGGGCGGACCCTGCGGTCGCGGACCGGGCACGGGTACGGGTACGGAGCGAGCGGCGCCCACGGGGTCCACGGTCATAGTGGCCCAGGCTAGTCATCCCATCAATGGATCAATCCGGCAGGGCCCGCCGGCGCCCCGGACCGCGAGCCCCTGACCAACCGTCAGGCCGCCTCACCCTGACCCGACCCGCCCCTGACCCGCCCCGCCTCGCCTCGATCCGGCCCCGAGCAGAACGCCGCGGTCAGCCGCTGACGGTCCAGGTCACCGTCCGGGTCATGAACTCGTCGCGGAACGCCTCGTCCCGCACCCAGTCGGTGGTGTCCGTGACGGTGGCGCGCACCGTCACCCGCCGGCCCTCGGCCAGCGACAGCTGACCGGTGTCCAGCCAGGTCCGGTCGTCCGACCGCGGCTCCACCGGCTTCCCGTCCACCGTCCAGTCCACCCGCAGCTGCCGGGGCCCGGCGAGCAGGAGCGGGTGGACGGCCAGCCGGGTGTTCCCGGCCACCGCGCCGGGTGCCGGCGTGGGCGGGTCCATCGGCTGCACCCGCCGGTAGATCTGCTCGATGATGGCCTCGCGGGAGGGCAGGTTGTAGGCGCCGCCGAGGGTGCGCATGACGGAGTCCTCGGTCGGGCGGTAGAGCCCGTTGGCGCTGCGGTACGCCCCGATCGGGCCGCCGCCGTCGGGGGACTGCGCGTCCAGCCAGCGCCACCACTTCACCTTGTTCTGGCGCATCTGGTCGGCGTTGACGGTGGAGAGGTTCGGGTAGTCGGCGTCGTCCGGGGCGCTGTCGTACTCGTCGCCCAGTTCGCCGACGGTGTGCCCTATCTCGTGCTGGATGATCCGGCCCGCGTCCGGGCTGCCGCCGGCCAGGGTGGTCACCCCGGTGCCGCCGGCGCCGCCGTACTCGCTGGAGTTGGCCAGCGCGATCAGGTACTGCGGGCCGTCGCCCTCGCCGGCGAAGCGGGCGGTCGCGGACTCGTCGGCGCACAGCAGGCGGGCGGTGCCCTCGCACCAGAAGTGCATGCCGAGCGGGGTGCCGACCGCCCGGCCGCTGCTCTCGCCCTCGGCGATGCCGGCCTCCGGGGAGACCACGTCGACCCGCCTTATGTTGAAGTACTCCTGGTAGCTGCGGAACGGCTCGATGTCCATCAGGGCGCGCCACGCCCGGTCGGCCTGTTCCCGGAAGGTGCCCTGCTGCTCGGCGGTGTAGCCGTCGCCGAGCAGGACCAGCGTGATCCGGTTGCCCGGGTCCCCCGAACGCCGTATGTCGACGGTGGGCGCCGCGGGGGCCCTGAGGTCCGCCTGCTGCGGCCCGCGCGGTGGCGCGGCGTGGTCGATCAGCGGGCCGGCCGGCGGTCCTATCACCGTGGCCGGGGAGGGCGCGACGAGTTCCAGGACCGCGGGCAGGGCGGCGGCCGAGATCAGCACCAGCGCTGCGGTGCTCCGGACGAAACGGCCATGAGTGCCAGACGGCATACGGGTCGTCCTCGGGGCTCCGGTCACCCGGCGGGGCGCGCGGGTGGGGGGTCGGGAAGACGTACCCGCCACCCGCCGCGCCCGGTCGCCGCCGCGCCGAAGTTCGTCCCGGCGGCCCAAGGCCTCACCGGTTCGGCGCAGCCCGGCTGGCGGGGCCGGGCCGCAGTACGGCAGGGGGCTCAGCCGCCGCGCCGCACGCCGAGCACCAGGTGGGTCGCGAGCCCCAGCAGCAGGCCCCAGAAGGCCGCGCCGATGCCGAACAGGCTCATCCCCGAGGCGGTGGCCAGGAAGGTGACCACCGCGGCGTCCCGGCCGTGCTGCTCGGTCAGCGCGACGGTCAGACTGCCCTGGAAGGAGGCGAGCAGGGCGACCCCGGCGATCACCGCGATCAGGGCGTGCGGCAGTCCGGTGAACAGGCTGACCAGCACCCCGCCGAAGCTGCCCACCAGCAGGTAGAGGACGCCCGCGGACATTCCGGCGACGTAGCGGCGGTTCCGGTCCGGGTGGCTCTCCGGGCTGGTGCAGATCGCCGCCGTGATGGCGGCCAGGTTGATGCCCGGCGAGCCGAACGGCGCCAGCAGGACGGAGACCCCGCCGGTCGCGCCGATCAGCAGCCGGTCGTCGGGCCGGTAGCCGGAGGCCCGCATGATGCCGAGGCCGGGCGCGTTCTGCGAGGCGAGCGCCACGATGGTGAGCGGCAGCGCCAGGCCCACCGTCGCCGCCCAGGACAGGCCCGGCACGGTGAACACCGGCACGGTCGGGCCGCCCGAGCCGAGGTTGAGCGGCAGGCCGACGGTGACCGCCGCCAGCACGGCCCCGGCGAGCAGGGCCACCGGCACCGCGTACCGCGGCACCAGCCGCTTGGCCAGCAGGAACGCCGCGAAGCAGCCCAGCACCAGGACGGGGGCGCCGCGCAGTTCGGTGAAGATGCCCGCGCCGAAGGTGAACAGGATGCCCGCCAGCATCGCGTTGACGATCCCGGCCGGGATCGCGCGGACCAGCCGGCCGAACAGCCCGGTCAGCCCGAACAGCGCGACCGCGACGCTGCTCAGCACGAACGCACCGACCGCGTCCCGGTACGGGTACTGGCCGAGGCTCGCCACCAGCAGCGCCGCCCCGGGGGTGGACCACGCGGTGATCACCGGCGTCCTGGTCCACCAGGAGAGCAGCAGGCAGGTCAGCCCGCTGCCGACGGACACCGCCCAGATCCAGGACGCGGTGTGCGCCCGGTCCAGGTGGCCGGCGGCCGCGGCGGCGAGCACCACCACGAGCGGGCCGGAGAAGGACACCGCGATGCACACCAGACCGGCCAGCAGCGCCGGGAGGGAGACGTCCCGGCGCAGCGAGGGCCGCGGCCCGGGCGCCGCCGGCTCGGCGGACGGCTCGGCGGACGGGTCGGCGGACGGGTCGGCGGCGAGGTCCGCGGACGGGTCGGCGGGGCGCTGGACTATCGAGGGGTCGGCCACCCGAGCAGTATCCCGTCGCCCCGGCCGGGCGCCCGGAGAATTATTCGGAACCACCGGCGCGACCGCACGTCTACGAGGGTGAAGGGCACGGAGAGAGCGGAACCGGCAGCAACGGGCCGGGGGACCGACGCGCCGGACACCTTCACCACCACGACCACCACCACAGGCCCGGTCACCGAGCTGGCCGAGACGGGCCCCTCCACGCCGACCGGCTTCCTGGTCGGCTCGGCCGCCGCCTGCCTGCTGTTCGGCCTCGGGGTGCTGTACGGCGTGCGTCTGATCGTCCGGCGCTGAGCCGACGACCGTACGCGGACGGGCCCCGCACCTCGGGGAAGAGGTGCGGGGCCCGTCCGTCGGTCGGCTGCCGTCAGCCCGGGGGTCAGCCCCAGGTGATGAGGCGCTTCGGCCGCTCCAGGATCGCCGCGGTGTCCGCGAGGACCTTGGAGCCGAGCTCGCCGTCGACCAGGCGGTGGTCGAAGGACAGGGCCAACGTGGTGACCTGGCGGGGCACCACCTTGCCCTTGTGCACCCACGGCAGCTCCCGGACCGCGCCGAAGGCCAGGATGGCGGCCTCGCCGGGGTTGAGGATCGGGGTGCCGGTGTCGACGCCGAAGACGCCGACGTTGGTGATGGTGATCGAGCCGCCCTGCATGTCCGCCGGGGAGGTCTTGCCCTGGCGGGCCGTGTCGATCAGGTCGCCGAGCGAGACCGCCAGCTGGGGCAGGGTCTGGGAGCCGGCGTCCTTGATGTTCGGCACGATCAGCCCGCGCGGGGTCGCGGCCGCGATGCCCAGGTTGACCTGACCCTTGAGGACGATCTCCTGGGCCGCCTCGTCCCAGCTGGCGTTGACCTCCGGGTAGCGGCGGACGGCCGTCAGCAGCGCCTTGGCGACCAGCAGCAGCGGGCTGACCCGCACGCCCTGGCCGAGCTCCCCGCTCTCCTTGAGCGTGCGCACCAGCTTCATCGTCCGGGTCACGTCGACCTGGACGAACTCCGTCACGTGCGGAGCGGTGAAGGCCGAGGAGACCATCGCCGCGGCCGTCGCCTTGCGGACGCCCTTGACCGGGATCCGCACGTCACCGGCGCCGGTGGCGACCGCGGCGGTGACCGGCTGCGCCTCGGCGGCGACCGCCGGGGCCTCGGCCGGGACGGCCACCGGTGCGACGGCGGAGTGCACGTCCTCGCGGGTGATCACACCGCCCGGGCCGGTCGCCACGATCGTCCGCAGGTCGATGCCGAGGTCCTTGGCGAGCTTGCGGACCGGCGGCTTGGCCAGCGGACGGTCGCCCTCGACGACGGGAGCGGCGGCCTGTACCGGCACCACGACCGGGGCGACCGGCACCGCGACCGGTGCGGGCACGGGCCGGGCCGCCACGGGCTGGGCCGGGGCACCCGGCGTCCGGCGTGCCCGGCGCTGCGTGCCGCCCGTGCGCGGGCCGTACCCGACGAGCACCTCGCGGCGCTCCGGCACGGCCGCCTCGGCCCCGCCGGTGGCGGGGGCGGCGACCGGCGCGGCGGCCACGGGGGCGGCCGGCTCGGCCGGGGCCGCACCGGCGACCGCCACCGAGATGATCGAGGTGCCGACGTCGACCGTCGTCCCCTCGGGGAAGAACAGCTGCTCGACCGTGCCCGTGAACGGGATCGGCAGCTCGACCGCGGCCTTCGCGGTCTCGACCTCGCAGACGACCTGGCCGTCCGTCACGGTGTCACCGGGCTTGACGAACCAGGTGAGGATCTCGGCCTCGGTCAGCCCCTCGCCGACGTCGGGCATCTTGAACTCGCGGAGCGAGCGAACTTCGGTGGTCACGGCTCTCGCTCCTCTCAGAACGCCAGGGCGCGGTCGACGGCGTCCAGCACCCGGTCCAGGTCCGGCAGGTACTGTTCCTCGACCCGCGACGGCGGGTACGGGGCGTGGTAGCCGCCGACCCGCAGGATCGGCGCCTCCAGGTGGTAGAAGCAGTTCTCGGTGAGCCGGGCTGCCAGCTCGGCACCGAGGCCCAGGAAGACCGGGGCCTCGTGCACCACGATGCCGCGACCGGTGCGCCGGACCGACGCCTCGACGGTGGCGAAGTCGATCGGCGACAGCGAGCGCAGGTCCACGACCTCCAGGCTGCGGCCGTCCTCGGCGGCCGCCGCGGCGGCCTCCTGGCAGACCTTGACCATCGGCCCGTACGCGATCAGCGTCGCGTCGGTGCCGGGCCGCACCACCCGGGCCGAGTACAGGTCCGCGCCGGGCGCGTCCTGCACCTCGCCCTTGTCCCAGTAGCGGCGCTTGGGCTCCAGGAAGATCACCGGGTCGTCCGACGCGATGGCCTGCCGGAGCATCCAGTGCGCGTCGTCGGCGTTGGACGGGCTGACCACCCGCAGGCCGGCGGTGTGCGCGAAGTACGCCTCGTGCGACTCGCTGTGGTGCTCGACCGCGCCGATGCCGCCGCCGTACGGGATCCGGACGGTGACCGGCATCTTCACGTGGCCGAGCGCGCGGGCGTGCATCTTCGCCAGCTGGGTGACGATCTGGTCGAAGGCCGGGTAGACGAAGCCGTCGAACTGGATCTCCACCACCGGGCGGTAGCCGCGCAGCGCGAGGCCGATCGCGGTGCCGACGATGCCGGACTCGGCGAGCGGGGTGTCGATCACCCGGTCCTCGCCGAAGTCCTTCTGCAGCCCGTCGGTGATCCGGAAGACGCCGCCGAGCTTGCCGATGTCCTCGCCCATGAGCAGGGTCTTCGGGTCGTTCTCCAGCGACTTGCGCAGCGCCTCGTTGAGCGCCTTGGCGATGCTGAGCTGACCTGCCATCAGAGGTTCTCCCCACCCTCGAAGGAGGCCGCGTACGCCTCGTACTCGGCCCGTTCCTCGGCTACCAGTGTGTGCGGCTCGGCGTACACGTGGTCGAAGATCAGGGTCGGGTCCGGGTCCGGCATGCTGCGCACGCCCTCGCGCACCCGCAGGCCCAGCTGCTCGCTCTGGGCCTCGACCTCGGCGAAGAACGCCTCGTCGGCCAGGCCCTCCTTGTCGAGGTGGGCCCGCAGCCGCAGGATCGGGTCCTTGGCCTTCCAGGCCTCGGTCTCCTCGGTGAGCCGGTAGCGGGTCGGGTCGTCGGAGGTGGTGTGCGCGCCCATCCGGTAGGTGAACGCCTCGATCAGCACCGGGCCGGCGCCGGTCCGGGCGCGGTCCAGCGCCCAGCGGGTCACCGCGAGGCAGGCCAGCACGTCGTTGCCGTCGACCCGCACGCCCGGGAAGCCGAAGCCGGAGGCACGGCGGTAGAGCGGGATCTTGGTCTGGGTGGTGGTCGGCTCGGAGATCGCCCACTGGTTGTTCTGGCAGAAGAACACCACCGGGGCGTTGTAGACCGAGGCGAAGGTGAAGGCCTCGTTGACGTCGCCCTGGCTGGAGGCGCCGTCACCGAAGTACGCGATCACCGCGTCGTCCGCGCCGTCCTTGGTGATGCCCATCGCGTAACCGGTGGCGTGCAGGGTCTGCGAGCCGATCACGATGGTGTAGAGGTGGAAGTTCTTCTCGTTCGGGTCCCAGCCCCCGTGGTTCACGCCGCGGAACATGCCGAGCAGGTTCAGCGGGTCCACGTCCCGGCACCAGGCGACGCCGTGCTCCCGGTAGGTCGGGAAGGCGTAGTCGCCGGGCCGCATGGCACGGCCGGAGCCGACCTGGGCGGCCTCCTGGCCGAGCAGCGAGGCCCACAGGCCGAGCTCGCCCTGTCGCTGGAGCGAGGTCGCCTCGGCGTCGAAGCGCCGGACCAGCACCAGGTCGCGGTAGAGGGAGCGCAGCTCCTCCGGGGTGGTCTCCAGCGGGAACTCGGGGTGCTCGACCCGCTCGCCTTCCGGCGTGAGCAGCTGGACGAGCTCCGGCGGGGCGTCGGTACCCGTGCGGAGGTTGTCAGGGACGCCGGGGGCGGCCTTCTTGCGCGCCCTCGCCGTGCTTTTGACGGTCACGTTCACTCCTCGGTCTGTCCGGCCGCCCGGGGTCGCCGGTGCCGGTCCGGTCACCGCCTCGCGCGGCGCGCTTGGGTGTGCGCGCCGGGTGCTCGGCAGGTGGTGATCCTCTTCCGACGGCGTCCCTCTGCGAGAACGTTACCCAGCGGCGCCCCTTGGCGCGCTTGCGCTAGGACGTCCTAGTTCTTCACCCCGAGAGCCACGGATGTGACGCGGCTCTCCCGGCGGTGCCGTCAGGACACCAGCGCACGCTATCCGGGCGAAGCGCTCGGCGTAAGGGGGTAACGGGAATCGATTCTGTGACCGTCCCGCCCGGACCCCCGGGGGTGCCGTCTCGAACCGTGAGACACGCGGGGGGCGGTATGGGAGGATTTGTTGGTGACCAATTCCGGACAAATCCGAGTTTTCCTGCTCGACGACCACGAGGTCGTCCGCCGGGGCGTCCACGACCTGCTCTCGATGGAGGGCGACATCGAGGTGGTCGGCGAGGCCGGCACCGCGGCCGAGGCACTGGCCCGGATCCCGGCCGTCCAGCCGGACGTCGCGGTGCTGGACGTCCGGCTCCCCGACGGCAACGGGGTCGAGGTGTGCCGGGAGGTGCGTTCGCTCGATCCGGCGATCAAGTGCCTGATGCTGACGTCGTTCTCCGACGACGAGGCGCTGTTCGACGCGATCATGGCCGGGGCCTCGGGCTACGTCCTCAAGGCGATCCGCGGCACCGACCTGCTGTCCGCGGTCCGGGACGTGGCGGCCGGGAAGTCGCTGCTGGATCCGGTCGCCACCGGCCGGGTGCTGGAGCGACTGCGCGAGGGGGGTGCCAAGGAGGACGAGCGGCTGGCCCAGCTGACCAAGCAGGAGCGCCGGATCCTCGACCTGATCGGCGAGGGGATGACCAACCGGCAGATCGGCAATGAACTTCACCTGGCGGAGAAGACGGTGAAGAACTACGTCTCCAGCCTGCTGGCCAAGATGGGGATGGAGCGCCGCACCCAGGCGGCGGCCTATGTGGCCCGCCACCAGTCGGATCATCAGTCCGACCACCAGCACTGAGCACCCCTAATCACACTCCTGACGAACTGTCAAGTACCTAATGCGCCAGGCATTACGCTCGCCCCGTGACCGCACAATCGCACCCCTCGGCCCCGTCCGACCCGGCATCGGCGCTGTTCGCACCGGTGTTCCTGCCCCACCCGTCGCTCCCGGGCGACACCCAGTCACCCGGCCGGCCGATAGCGGGTGCACCGGCCCGGCCCGATCCGGCCGCCCCTCCCGTCGGCACCCTCAGCCCGCCGGTCGCGCACACGGCGGTGGCCGCGGTGCTGCGGGAGTACCGCACCGCCCCGGCGCTGCGGGTGAAGCCGGTGGCCGAGGGCCTGCTCAACCGCGGCTACCGGGTGACCACCGAGGCGGGCACGTACTTCCTCAAGTGCTACGTGGACCAGGCCACCGCGGGCCGCCCGGCCGTCACCGCCCAGCACCGCGCCACCCGCGCCCTGCACCGCCTCGGCCTGCCGGTGGCACCGCCGCTGGCCGCCCAGGACGGCCGGACGGTGGTCGCCCAGGGCGACCGGCTGTTCGCGCTGTTCCCCTGGGTGTCCGGGACGCACCGGCACGGCACCGAGCTCGACCAGCAGCAGTGCACCGACCTCGGTGCGCTGCTCGGCCGGCTGCACGGCGCACTCGCGCAGGTCTGCGCCCCCGTGCGGCAACCACCCGGACGACTGACGGCGGACCCGGCCGAGACCGGACTGCTGATCGCCGAACTGCTCCGCCGGGCCCGCGCCAACGACCCGCACACCGCCTTCGACGCCCTGGCCGGACAACGGCTCGTGGAACGGGCCGAGTTGCTCGCCGCCCACCACCACCTGCGGCCCGCACCCACCGCCGCCCCGCCCACCGGCTGGACGCACGGCGACTTCCACGGCCTGAACCTGCTGCACCGCAGCGGCCGGGTGGTCGCGGTGCTCGACTGGGACAAGCTCGGCCTGCACCCGACGGCCGAGGAGGCCGTCCGCGCGGCCACCCTGATCTTCAACGACCCGGTCACCGGGGTCCTCGACCTGTCCCGGGTCAGGCACTACGCCCGCGGCTACCGCGACTGCGGCGCCGCCGGGGCCCGCCAGATGGCCGCCGCCGTCCACCGGGTCTGGTGGGAGCGGCTCAACGACCTCTGGATGCTCCAGTGGCACTACCAGCGCGGCGACCACCGCGCCGACCCGCTCTTCCCCGCCTCCGCCGGCCAGCTCACCTGGTGGTGCGAGGAGTACGAGCAGGTCCTGGACGCCTTCACCAACTGAGCCCGGACACGCGGCGGCCCCCGGTGCCCGAGGCACCGGGGGCCGCCGCGTGGGCCGCTACGGAGTGGCCGGGGACGGCGACGCCGGCGGCGAGACCGGGGCCGACTTGCTCGCGGAGGGCGAGGCGGAGCCCGACGGCGCGGTGGTCGGCGACTTCGAGGCGCTCGCCGACGCGGACGGCGAGGGCGAGGTCGACCGGCTGACGCTCGCCGAGGGCGAGGGGCTGGAGGTGACCGGCTCGGTCGGACGGGTGTTGGTGCCGGGGTTGGTGGCCGTCTGGCTGCGCGGCGTGGACGGCGTCACCGGCCCGGTGCTCTGCTCCGGCGTCACCGAGGGGCTGCTGACCGTCACCGGCGGCGTCACCACCGGCGGGGTCTCCTTCTGCTGCCCGCCGCTCAGCGCCAGCGCCGTGCCGATGCCCGCGGCGAGCAGCACCGCGACCGCCGCGAGCGCCCAGCCCCAGGGGTTGCGCCGCCGCTGCCGCCCGTCGCCCCCGTCACCGTCGTAGCCCGTCCCGCCGGCCCCGCCGGTGCCGCCCGCGCCCTGGTAGGGCTGCGAGGGCGTCTGGTAGGGCGAGGTCACCTGGTACGGCAGCGCCTCGGTCTGTCCCGTGCCGTCGCCCGGGCCGACCTGGCCCATCGGCGCGGTCATCGCGGTGCCGCCGCTCGGCGGCCCGTCGAAGCCCGGGTAGCCGCCGCTGGTGCCCGCGGCCGCGGCGGCCAGCCCGGCGGCCGCGGCCGCCGCCGCACCACCGGCGTAGCCTGCGCCGGCCGAGCCGTGCATCTGCCGCAGCGCGTGCTGCACGTGGGCGCGGAACTCGTCCGCGCTCTGGAAGCGGTCGTCCGGGTTCTTCGCCAGCGAGCGCAGCACCAGCTCGTCCAGCTCCGGCGGCACCCGCCGGTTGACCTGCGACGGCGGCACCGGCATGTCCTGGACGTGCTGGTACACCACCGCGAGCGGGGTCTCACCGACGAACGGCGGCCGCAGGGCGAGCAGTTCGTACAGCATGCAGCCGGCCGCGTACAGGTCGGAGCGGTGGTCGACCGCCTTGCCGAGCGCCTGCTCCGGCGAGAGGTACTGCGGGGTGCCCATCACCATGCCGGTCTGGGTCATGGTGCTGGCCGCGCCGGTGAGCGCCCGGGCGATGCCGAAGTCCATCACCTTGACCGCGCCGCCGGTCGTGATGATCACGTTGGCGGGCTTGATGTCCCGGTGCACGATCCCGTGCCGGTGGCTGTAGGCGAGCGCCTCCAGCACCCCGGCGATGATGATCAGCGCCTGGTCGACCGGCGGGGCCTCCTCGTCCACCAGCAGCTCGCGGACGGTCCGGCCCTCCACCAGCTCCATCACGATGTACGGGGTGGAGTCCTCGCCGTGGTGCTCCTCGCCGGTGTCGTAGACCGCGACGATCGAGTGGTGGTTGAGCGCCGCGACGGAGTGAGCCTCACGGGTGAACCGCAGCCGGGCCACCTCGTCCTGGGCCAGCTCTCCGCGCAGCAGCTTGACCGCGACCGTCCGGCCGAGCCTGACGTCCTGGGCGGCGAAGACCTCGGCCATGCCGCCGCGCCCCAGCTTCCCGGTCAGGCGGTACCGGCCGTCCCCGACGGTGCCGAGCGGGGCCGCGGTGCCGCGCGAGGGCGTCCCGGCCGCGGAGAACACGGCGGTCTCGGCGGTCGAGTCCGGACCGTCCGCCCCGGGGCCGCCGGCGGCCGCTCCGGTGCGCTGCTCCGGCTCGCCGTCGCCCGGCTGCTCTGTCTGTGCCATCGCTCCTCGCCCCGGGCCGTCGCTCGGTGCGCAATCGCCCTGTCGGTTCCGTCCCTGTGCACGCTACCGCTTCGAGCGGGCGGCCGGGGTGCGGCAGCCGCCCGCCCCGGTCAGATTCGGTCGCCGTCCGCCCCGAGGTCGAGGGTGAGCGCGGGCCGCGGCGCGCCGTACGTGTTCGCCTTGTCCTTCTCCGCCTGCGCCGCCGCGATGGCCACGATGACCACCGCCAGCACGATCACGCCGACGATCACGCCGACCACGATCAGCGCGGTCGAGCAGCCGTTGTTCGGCTTCGGCGGCTGCGGGCCGTACGGGCCGGGCACCGGGCCGGTCGGGTGGCCCTGCTGCGGGAACGGGTGCGGGGTCTGGAACTGCGGCTGCGGCTGGTACACCGGCTGCGGGAACGGCGGCGGGGTGTGCGCCTGCTGCGGCTGCGGGAACGGCGTGGGCGTGTGCGGCGCCTGCTGCTGGAACGGCGGCGGGGTCTGCGGCGCCTGGTACGGCGGCGGCGTCTGCGGCGCGGGCTGGTAGTGCGGCTGGACCTGCGGCGTCGGCGTCCGGATGTCCCCGCCGACCTGCGGGAAGTTGGTCATCGACGGCGCCGCGTGCACCGAGCGCGGACCCTCGCTGATCACCAGCGGGGTGCTCGCCTGCAGCGGCACGCCGCCCTTGTCCCCGGCGGAGATCCGCTCGACCTCCTCGCGCATGGCCTCGGCGGTCGGGAACCGGTGCGCCGGGTCCTTGCGCAGCGCCCGGGCCACCAGCGCGTCCACCGCCGGCGGCACCGAGCTGTTGACGCTGGAGGGCGCCGGCGGCGGCTCCTGCACGTGCTTGTACGCGATGGTGAACGCCGTGTCGCCGTCGAACGGCAGCTGGCCGGTGAGCAGCTCGAACAGCATGCAGCCCACCGAGTACAGGTCGGCGCGGGCGTCCACGCTCTTGCCGAGCGCCTGCTCCGGCGAGAGGTACTGCGGGGTGCCGACCACCATGCCGGTCTGGGTCATCGAGGTGACCCCCGACTGCAGCGCCCGGGCGATGCCGAAGTCCATCACCTTCACGGTGCCCTTGGTGCTCACCATGACGTTGCCGGGCTTGATGTCCCGGTGCACCAGGCCCTGGTCGTGCGAGGCCTCCAGCGCGGACAGCACCGCGGCGGTGATCTTCAGCGCCTGCGCGGTGGGCATCGCGCCGTGCTGGGCGATCGAGTCGTTGAGCACGTCGCGCAGGGCGAGGCCCTCGACGTACTCCATCACGATGTAGGGGGTGGCGACGCCCTCCGGGGAGACGTCCTCGCCGCTGTCGAAGACCGACACGATGTTGGTGTGCTGCAGCCGTGCCACGGCCTGCGCCTCGCGGCGGAACCGCTCCTTGAACGCGGCCTGCCCGCCGAGCTCGATGTTCAGGGTCTTCACCGCGACCAGCCGGTCCAGCACCGTGTCGTGGGCCAGGTGGACGGAGGCCATGCCGCCCTGTCCGAGCAGACGCCGGATCACATAGCGGCCGTTGCCCAGGGAGTGGCCCTCGACCGGGTTGGCGTCCTCGCTCATGGTCCCTGCTTCCCCCTCGGCGCGGCGCCGCCGCAGCCTTATGGTGTGGTCCGGATGCACTGGGCGGCAGGCCCGTGGCCGACCGACCCCCGCCGCCGGTCGAGTCCGACGGCAGGGGCCAGGGTATCGGCTCGCACCGACGTGATCGGGTGCAGGGCCGCGAACGTGTCCGACCTGCGACAGACCCGGGACAGGCCTGTCGCGCGCGGCCCCGGGGCCGCACTAAAGGTACGGACCCGACCGAATGCCCCGGCCCGGACCGGGCTCCTCCGGCTCGGCCTCGACGCCCTGCAGGCCGGGCGGCAGCGCCCGGCGCATCTGCTCCAGCTGCGCGCGGGCCGCCATCTGCTGGGCGAACAGCGCCGTCTGGATCCCGTGGAACAGTCCCTCCAGCCAGCCGACCAGCTGGGCCTGGGCGATCCGCAGCTCGGCCTCGGTGGGGATCGCGTCGTCGGTGAACGGGAGCGACAGCCGCTCCAGCTCCTCGACCAGCTCGGGGGCCAGGCCCAGTTCGAGCTCCTTGATCGAGCTGGCGTGGATCTCCTTGAGCCGGACCCGGCTGGCCTCGTCCAGCGGCGCGACCCGGACCTCCTCCAGCAGCTGCTTGATCATGCTGCCGATCCGCATCACCTTGGCCGGCTGCTCGACCATCTCGGTCACCGGCAGTTCCCGCGGCTCGCCCGCGCCCGCGCCCCGGCCGAAGCCGGACCCCGGCACCGCGCCGACCGGCATGCCGTCCGGCCCGACGATCAGCACCTTGGGGCCGTCCTGCTCCTGCCCGCCCGACGCCTGGTACGGCTCCGACGCCTGGTAGGGCTCCTGCGGCCGTTCGTTCATCGGATTGGTCATAGCTCCTTCATATGCTTCGTCCATCGAGCTGGTCAACGAGCCGGGGCCGCTGCACACCTGCGACCGCCCGCCGCCGGACTCCGCCGGCGACCGCCCGGACACTGCTTCGGGCACCCACCGACGGCACGGCAGATCGTCCCACACCGGAGCCCCGGCGCGGCCGGGTGCGCCGCCAATCCCGTTCTTCGGCGGCGCTGTTGACGAACGACCAGGTCACCGGGGAGCGCGGGTCAGCTCCGGCGCATCCGCAGGCCGATCAGCGCCAAGCCGCAGCCGATCAGCGCCAGCCCGGTCCCGAGCGGGAACTGCAGGCCCGCCGGGTCGGTCAGCCGCGACGGGAGCACCGGCTGCGCCGGGTACTGCTCCACCGGGGCCGCGACCGGTCCGGCCGCCTGCACGCTGGGCCGGCCGGAGGCGGGCGGGGCCTCCTCGCCCGACGGCTCCCGGGTGGCCTGGCTCCGGGCGCCCGCGCCGGTGCCCCGGTCCGGTACCGCGCTCGGCGACGGCGTCGGCGTCGGCGTCGGCGTGGTGGGGGACGCCGGGGCCGGGGCGGCCTGGACGGGAGCGGTCTGCGCCGGTGCCCCCCAGAGGCCGGGACCGCCCGACAGCCCGGGTCCGGGCGCCGGGGCGTGGTGGTGGTGCCGTCCGGGCGGGCCGTCCCCCGGCGGCGGCCCGGCGACCACGGCCGCGGCGGAGGGGACGTCCCAGGGCTCCGGCGGCCCGGCCGGCAGCGCGGTGGGGGACGGGGTGGCGACGGCCGGGCCCGCGGGGGCGGACGGGCCCGCAGAGGGGCCGGCCGGGACGGGGCCGGCGGAGGCGGCCGGGCCGCTGGGGGCCTGCGGTGCGGGGCTCGGTGCCGCACTCGGTACCGGGCCCGGCGCCTGCGGGGCGGCCGACGGCAGCGGCGTGGAGCGCGCCGGGCCCGACGGCGGCAGGCCGGACTCCCCGTCGCCCGCGTCCGGGTCGGCGGCCGGCTCCGGGAGCGGGTCGCCGGCCTGATCCGGCTCCGGCTCCGGCTCCGGCTCCGGGGACAGCTCGGCGACCGCGACCGCGTCCGCGTCCGCCACCGGCCCGGCGGACGGGACGAGCGGCACCGGGGACATCCCCACCGCCGCCCGCAGCACCTGCGCCACGTCCAGCAGCTGCTGCACCGACGGCCCGACGGCGGTCCCGTCCGTCACGGTCCCGCCCGTCACGGCCGCACCCGCCGTCGCCTCCGTCGTGACCGCACCCGCCGTGACCGCACCCGCCGCGGGCGCACCTGCCGCGTACGCCGCCGCGGCCGGACCCGCCAGCAGCAGCGGCAGGGCCAGCCCGGTCCCGGCCAGCACGGCACCACGGCGTACGGCGGCGGGGAGAGCGGTACGGAACGCTGAGAGCGCATACGGAAGTGCAGCCACGGTAAGCAGGTCCTTCCGACGGCCGACCGCGCTCGGCGCGATCGGCGGCGGACAGCTCCGCACCAGCCTCACACATTCCGACAATTGGGGCATTTCGGCGCATATTCGCGCCGCAGGCCCCGCTCAGCGGACCCATAACACCGCTCAGCGGACCTGCAACACCACCTTGCCGACCTGCCCGCCGTCCTCCAGCACCCGGTGCCCGTCCGCCGCCCGCGCGATCGGCAGCACCTGGTGGACCACCGGCCGCACCACCTTCGCCTCGACCAGCGGCCACACGTGCTCGCGCACCGCCGCCACGATCGCCGCCTTCTCCTCCAGCGGCCGGCCCCGCAGGTTGGTCGCCGCCACCGCGGCCCGCTTGCGCAGCAGGCTGGCGAGGTCCAGCTCCCCCTTCACCCCGCCCTGCAGACCGATGACCACCAACCGGCCGCTGACCGCCAACGCGTCCACGTTCCGCTGCAGGTACTTGGCCCCCATGATGTCGAGGACGACGTCCGCCCCCGCGCCCCCGGTCGCCTCCCGGACCTCCGCCACGAAGTCCTGCTGCCGGTAGTCGATCCCGACGTCCGCCCCCAGCTCCGCGCAGCGCGCCAGCTTCTCCGGTCCGCCCGCGGTGACCAGCACCCGCGCCCCGACCGCCTTGGCCAGCTGGATCGCCATCGTGCCGATGCCGCTCGCCCCGCCGTGCACCAGCACCGTCTCGGTCGGCCGCAGGTGCGCCACCATGAAGACGTTCGACCACACCGTCGCGGTCACCTCGGGCAGCGCCGCGGCCTCCACCAGACCGATCCCCTTCGGCACCGGCAGCAACTGTCCCACCGGCACCGCGACCAGCTCCGCGTACCCGCCGCCGGACAGCAGCGCGCACACCTCGTCACCCACGGCCCACCCGGACACACCCGCGCCGAGCGCGACGATCCGGCCCGAGCACTCCAGCCCGGGATACCGCGAACTCCCGGGCGGCGGATCGTAGAAGCCCTGGCGCTGCAACAGGTCGGCGCGGTTGACGGCGGTCGCCGCGACCTCGACCAGCACCTCACCGGCGGCGGGCACCGGGTCCGGCACCTCCGACCAGGTCAGCACCTCGGGGCCGCCGGACTGGGGAATCGTGATGGCTCGCATGGCGCAAACGCTACGCGCGGACGCCGCCTCACGTCCGCCCGGCCCGCTGGACGCTGACCCGCCGTCGGCCACGACACTCCGCGGCCCGGCGACGGCCCGCGCCGACCCGCACCGCATGCTTGACCCTGTGCCCCACACCGACCCCGCCACCGGACCGAACAGCCGCACGGCGCCCCCGCGCCAGTCCCGGCACCGCGTCGCACCCGATCCCGACGTCGCGCACCGCGTCCTGCTCCCCACCAGGACGCCCACCCCGCCCCTGGTCCAGGTCGCCCGCCGCCTGCTGATGGCGCTGGGGGTGCTCGCCCTCACCACCCTGGTGGTCTGGCTCGACCGGGCCGGGTACAGCGACAACTCGGACGGCTCGGTCGACCTGCTGGACGCCGCCTACTACGCCACCGTCACCCTCTCCACCACCGGTTACGGCGACATCACCCCGGTCAGCGACAGCGCCCGGCTGATCAACATCCTGGTGATCACACCGCTGCGCGTGGTCTTCCTGATCATCCTGGTCGGCACCACCCTCGAAGTGCTCACCGAACGGACCCGCCACCAGTGGCGGATCGAACGCTGGAGGAACACCGTGCGCGAGCACACCGTCGTCATCGGCTACGGCACCAAGGGCCGCAGCGCCGTCGACACCCTGCTCGTCCAGGGCGTCCCGAAGGAGTCGATCGTGGTCGTCGACCCCCAGCGCAAGGTCATCGAACAGGCCGCACTGGACGGCATCGCCGGCGTGGTCGGCGACGCCACCCGCACCGACACCCTGCTGCGCGCCGAACTCCCCCGCGCCTCCCAGGTGGTCGTCGCCCCCGAACGGGACGACACCGCGGCCCTGATCACCCTGACCGCCCGGCAGCTCAACAAGGCGGCCACCGTGGTCGCCGCCGTCCGCGAGGACGAGAACGCCCCGCTGCTGCGCCAGAGCGGCGCCGACGTGGTGGTCACCAGCTCCAGCTCGGCCGGCCGGCTGCTCGGCATGTCGACCCTCAGCCCGCACGCCGGCTCCGTCATGGAGGACCTGCTCACCTACGGCAACGGCCTCGACGTCATGGAGCGGCCGATCACCAGGGCCGAGGCCGGCCGCAGCCCCCGCGACTGCGAGGACCTGGTCATCGCCGTGGTCCGCGGCCGCCGGGTGCTCAACTACACCGAGCCCGAGGCCGCCGCCCTGCAGCTCACCGACCGGGTCATCGTGATCAGGCCCGCCCGGCCCTGAACCCGCTCACGGCACGTCGAGCAGCTCCACCCGGCCACCCTCCGGCACGCCGCCCGGCACCACCACCGCCAGCGCCTCGGCCAGCGCCAGACCGCGCAGCATCGCCGGACCGTCGAAGGCCAGCGGCACCACGCCGTCCACGGTCCTGACCACCGGCAGCAGCCGGGTGTCCACCGGATGCCCCGGCAGCGCGCCCGCCGCCCGGTCGGTCCGGCGCCCCGGCACCGGCCGGCCGCTGAGCGCGTCCAGCAGCGGCAGCGCCAGCGTCAACGCGCCCGCCACCGCTGCCAGCGGATTGCCCGGCAGCCCCACCAGGTGCCGGCCGCCCGGCAGCCCGGCCAGCAGCATCGGGTGCCCGGGCCGCACCGCCACCCCGTCCACCAGCAGCCGCGCGCCCGCGTCGGCCAGCGCGGCGTGCAGGAAGTCCACCGGCCCGGCCGCCGTCCCGCCCGTGGTCACCACCAGGTCCGCGGGCGAACGCCGCACCGCGTCCCGCAGCGACCCGAAGTCGTCCCGCACGTGCCGGCGGGCTATCAGCTCCGCGCCCGCCGCCGCCAGCCACGGCGGCAGCAGCGGCCCGAGGGCGTCCCGCACCAGCCCGGGCCCGGGCAGACCCGAGTCCAGCAGCTCGTCACCGAGCACCAGCAGCTCCACGGTCGGCCGGTGGTGCACGGCGAGCCGGTCGTGCCCCGCCGCCGCGGCCAGCCCCAGCACCGCCGGCGTGACCACCGTCCCGGCCGGCAGCAGCTCCTCGCCGCGCCGGCATTCCTGCCCCCGCGGCCGCACGTCCTGGCCCGGGACGAGCGCCGCGCCGCGCAGCAGACCCCGTTCCACCCGGCCGTGCTCCCGGCGCAGCACCCCGGTCGCCCCCGGCGGCAGCAGCGCACCGGTGGCGATCTCCACCGCCGTCCCGTCCGCCAGCGGCGCCGCGTCCTGCCCGGCGAGCACCCGGCCCACCGTCCGCCACGGGCCCGGCCCGGCCACCGCCCACCCGTCCATCGCCGAGGTGTCGAAGGCCGGCAGATCGGTCAGCGCGGCCAGCGGACGCCCCAGCGTGTGCCCGAGCGCCGCGGCCAGCTCCACCGACCGCACCGGCGACGGCCGAGCGCCCGCCGACCGGGCCGTGTTGCGGGCCGTCGGCCACGGGCAGTCGCGCAGCGGCGGCTCCCCGGCCGCCCCGCCGCCGGCCGCCATGGTGCCCTGGCCCGGCTGCCCCGACTCCCGCACCGCCGTCACGGCCGCTCCTCCGCGGCCCAGCGCTCGGCCAGCGCGGCCACCCGGGCGCCCGCCGCCGTCACCGCCTGCGGGCCGCCGCCCTGCTGCGCCGCCGCGTAGCCCACCAGGAAGGCCGTCAGCGGGGCCGCCGGGCGGGCCACCCCGTGCGCGACCACCCGGGCCAGGTCCAGCAGCTCCGGCACGTCGACCGCCAGGTCGATGCCCAGCTCCGTGCCGACCAGGGCCATCCAGTCATCCAGCGTGCGCTCCATAGCCCCATGCTGCCCGATGCCGGCGGCGCGGCCGAGCCGCGGGCGGTGAGCATCGCGGGTCGTTTCGCTCACCCGCCCGGTCCGCCCGCCGTGAGGCCCACCGCGTGACCGGTCGGGAGGCCGGCCCGGCGCCGGGCCGCCGCCAGTTGCTCCCAGGTGTCGCAGTCCAGCGCCGCACCGCCGGGATCCGCCAGCCGCACGGTGCGCAGCGGTGCCAGCAGCCGCCGCAACGGCCGGCCCGCCGGGTCGCCCAGCCGGTCGAGGGCGGTGACCAGGGCGGCCGTCCGGTACGCACCGGTGAGCGGCTGGTCGCGGCCGTCCGCGTCCACCAGCACCGCGGCGTCCGGCTCGGGGTCGTCGAGCGCCGCGAGCAGCCGGTCCAGGGTGCGGCCGTCCAGGAACGGCAGATCGGCGGCGAGCAGCAGGGTGCGTTCCGCGGTGACCTCCGCCAGTCCCGCGGCGAGGGCCGCGACCGGCCCGCCGCCGGGAGGGTCCTCGCGGGTCCAGCGCACCGGCCCGGACCCGGTCGGCCTGGCCGGCCCGACCACCACCGTCGTACCGGCGCCGGCGCACGCCGCCAGCACCCGTTCCAGCAGCGTCCGCCCGCCGACCACCAGCCCCGGCTTGTCCGCCCCGCCGAGCCGGGTCGCCGCGCCGCCCGCCAGCACCACCGCGTCGTACGCCGTCATCCCCCCAGTATCGGACGGGCACCGCGTCCTCCGACAGACCGGGCGGGCCGGGCGGGGCCGGTCAGGGGTCCTCGACGATCTCCGCGTCGATGATGTCGTCCGTCGCGTCCTCGCGCTCGTGCGGCTCCATCCGGCGCAGCTCGGCGGTGCGCGGCGCGGTGGCCGCGGCCGCGCCCAGCTCCAGGATCGCCGGCAGCGTCAGCGCGCCGTACCGCTCGTTGACCGCCGCGGCCAGCGCCTCCGGGTCGTGCGGGTGCGCGGCCAGCGCCCGGTCGAAGTGCCGCAGGTACTCCCCGGTGAACCCCAGCACCCGCGCCGCGTCGTCGTCCTGCCCCGGCGCCCGGTGCCCGGCCACCACCCGGCGGGCGCCGAGCTCGGCGATCCGGCCCAGGTTGTTCGCCCACTCCGTCCGCTGGCCCGGGTCGGTGTCGGCGGTCCAGACGTGGGTGCCGTTGTAGACGAAGTCGCCGGCCAGCACGGTGGCGATGCTCGGGATGTGCACCACCGTCGAGTCGGCGCTGTCGCCCTGCCCGAGCGGCAGCACCCGGATCAGCTGCCGGTCGATCATCAGCGGCTGCGGCAGCAGCGGGGCCGGTACCAGCGGCTGGTCCGGGATGTCCGCCCCGAAGACCGGCTTCCACTGCGCCACCTTGGCCGCCGCCGTGTGCGCGATCCCCGCCACCACCGGCGGGGCGGCCAGCAGCTGCGCGGCCGGGAAGAGCCGCAGCACCTCCTCCGCGCCGAAGTAGTGGTCCGGGTGCCGGTGGGTGATCACGATCGCCAGCAGCTGGCGGTCCTTGCCCGCCACCCACTCCGCCAGCTCCCGGCCCGCGGTGCGGGTCAGCTGCGCGTCCACCAGGATCGCCGTGCGCTCCCCCATGATCAGGCTCGACGTGGCGAAGAAGGCCGTCTCCGGACCCGTGAAGACCTCCACCTCCAGCGGCCTGACCGGCGGCCGGCCCTGCTCCGCCCGGTCCGGTCCGGCGGTCTCGTCGGGCGGCGACGGCGTCACTTCAGCTCCCTGGTCGGCGCGGCGGGCCCACCGGCCCCGTGCGCTACCAGCTTGGAAGCAAGCCCGGGGGAATGCCGGGTAGGCGCGCCCGGGCGGGTGGCCCCGCACCGCTGGCCCACGGGCCGCTCACGGCACTCGGCTAGAGTCTGAGCCTCACCGGCCGACCGGATAGGGAACGGATCAAGGACAGCGTCATGGACAGGCTCCGCAACACCGTCCGCCCCTATGCCTGGGGCTCTGCCACCGCCATCCCCGAGCTGCTCGGGCAGGAGCCCACCGGCGAGCCGCAGGCCGAGCTCTGGATGGGCGCCCACCCCGGTTCGCCCTCGCTGGTCGACCGCGGCGACGGCCCCCGGACCCTGGCCGAGCTGATCTCCGCCGACCCGGAGCGCGAACTCGGCGCCGCCACCACCGCGAAGTTCGGCCCCACCCTGCCGTTCCTGCTCAAGGTCCTGGCCGCCGGCACCCCGCTGTCCGTGCAGGCCCACCCCACCCTCGAACAGGCCCGCGCCGGCTACGCGGACGAGGAGCGCCGCCGCATCCCCCTCGACGCGGCCGAACGCAACTACAAGGACGCCAACCACAAGCCCGAACTCATCTGCGCGCTCAGCGAGTTCGAAGGACTCTGCGGCTTCCGCCGGCCCGCCGACACCGCCGATCTGATGGCCTCCCTCGGCGTCCCGGGCCTCGACCCGCTGATCGAGCTGCTGCGGACCAAGCCCGAGCCCGAGGCGCTCAGCGGCGTCCTGGCCACCGTCCTGTCGATGCCCGCCGACACCGCCCGGCCGCTGGTCGCCGAGGTCGCCACCGCCATCGAGGCCGCCGCCGACGGCGACCCCACCGGCATGCTCGCCGGCTACGCCTTCGCCGGACGCAGCCACCCCGGCGACACCGGCCTGATCACCGCCCTGATGCTCAACCACATCGTGCTCGCCCCCGGCGAAGCGCTCTACCTGGGCGCCGGCGTTCCGCACGCCTACCTGCGCGGCACCGGCATCGAGCTGATGGCCAACTCCGACAACGTGCTGCGCTGCGGGCTCACCCCCAAGCACGTGGACGTCCCGCAGCTGCTGCGGGTGGTGGAGTTCCGCGCGGAGCAGCCCCGGGTCCTGCGGCCCGAACCCGGCCCGGACGGCGAACGCCACTACCCGGTGCCGATCGACGAGTTCCGGCTGTCCCGCTTCACCCTCGGCCCGGAGACCCGCCGGCTCGACGGACGCGCCCCGCAGATCCTGCTCTGCACCGAGGGCACCGCCCGCCTCACCCGGGCCGACGGCGCCGCCCTCACCCTCGTCCGCGGCCAGTCCGCCTTCCTGCCCGCCACCGGCACCGACACCGCCCTCGACGGTCCGGGGGCCGAGGTCTTCCGCGCCACCGTCACGCTCTGACCCCGACCGGAGACGGTCCCGACCGGGGACGGCCCCAACCCGGGACCGCCGATCCCAGGCAGAACGCTCCTCTCCTCAGCCCGGCCCACCGGTGACAGCCTCGACAGCGTCACCAGGAACCACCCAGGGAGAAGGAGCGCCGCCATGCGCGCAGTCCTCGTCAAGACGTTCGGCGGACCGGAGACCGCAGAGATCGCGGAGATCGACCGGCCCGCGCCCGGCCCCGGCGAGGTCCGGATCCGCAACCAGGCCCTCGCGATCCACCCGGCGGACGTCGCGGTCCGGGCCGGCTTCCTCGCCGCCCTCCTCCCCGAGCAGCCCGCGTACCGCCTCGGCTGGGACACCGCCGGCATCGTCGACGCCGTCGGCGAAGGCGTCGAGGACCTGCGGACCGGCGACCCGGTGATCGGCCTCACCCACTGGTTCGCCACCCGCAACGGCACCCACGGCGACTACGCGGTGCTGCCCGCTGCCGCCGTCGCCCCCGCCCCCGCCGGTCTGACCGCCGTGGAGGCCGCCACCCTCCCGCTGAACGGCCTCACCGCCCTGCAGTCCCTGGACGCCGCCGACCTGCGCGAGGGCCAGACCCTGCTGGTCACCGGCGCGGCCGGCAACCTCGGCCACTTCGCCACCCAGCTCGCCCGCTACCGCGGCGCACGGGTCGTCGCCGTCGCCCGGGCCGCCGACCGTGACGCGCTCACCGCCCTGGGCGCGGAGTTCGTCGAAGCCGGCGACGACGCCGTCGCCACCGTCCGCGCCCTCGTCCCCGCGGGTGTCGACGCCGTCCTCGACACCGCCCTGACCGGTGCCGCCCTGCTCCCCGCCGTCCGCGACGGCGGCACCTTCCTCGCCGTCCGCCCCCCGGCCGCCCCCGAGAGCCAGCGCGGCATCCGGGTCGTCGTGGTCAACGTCCGCCCGGACGGCCGCCAGCTCGGCGAGATCACCAAGCTCGCCGAGGACGGCCGCCTCACCACCCGCATCGCCGCCGCCTACCCCCTCGACCAGGCCGCCGACGCCCACGCCCACCTCGCCCGGCCCGCCGTCCGCGGCGCCGTCGTCCTGACGGTCTGACCCCCGCCCGGCCGACCCCGGACAGCAGCACCACCCGTCACCGGCCGCGCGGCCTACTCCGGTGCCCGGAAGCCGCCGATCTCCCGTTCGAGCAGTTCGGCCAGCCTCAGCGGCGTACGGTCCTCGAACATCGGCCCGATGAGCTGCACACCCACCGGCAGCCCCTCGGGTGAGCGGCCCGCCGGCACGGCGGTGGCGGGCAGCCCGGGCATGGTGGCCAGACCGGCCCAGACGAGCTGGTCCAGGTACGGGTACGCGACGCCGTCGATGTCGATCCGGCGGTTCATCAGGTCGGGATCGTGGTCGTGCGCAAACGCCGGGGTGGGCGTGACGGGGCACACCACGACGTCGAACTCGGCGAAGAACCGCCGCCAGCCGTGGCGGTGGAGCTCGCGACGGCTGTTCGCCTCCACCCACTCGCGGTGGCTGAACACCGCGCCGCGCAGCCGGGCGGCACCGAGACTCCGGTCGTTCGCGCTCAGCCCGGCGGCGCGGGCCCGCAACTGCACGTACGCCTCGACCGGGAGACGCGCGGCGGAACCGGAGAACAGCAACTGCGTGTAGACCAGCGCGGCTTCGGCCAGGTCGGGCAGCAGCAGGCCGGCCCGCTCGACCCGGGCGCCGCCGGCGACCAGCGCCCCGGCGACCCGGTCCACGCCCGCCCGCACGGCGGCACCGGTCGCGATGAGCGGATGCTCGTCCAGGACCAGGACCCGGAAGTCGCGGAGCCGCTCGTGGCGGGCGGGCGGCAGCGTCACCTCGTGTGCCACCCCGAACGTCAGCGGGTCCGGTCCGGCCATCACGTCGAGCAGGAGCGTGAGGTCGCCGGCGGTACGCGCCATGGGACCGACGACGGCGAGGTCCCCGTCGACCGGCAGGGCGGGCACGGACGGCGGGACCATGCCGCGGGTCGCCGCCAGCCCGAGCGTCGGCTTGTGGGCGTAGACGCCGCAGAAGTGCGCGGGGGTGCGCAGCGAACCGCCGATGTCGGACCCGATGGACAGCGCGCCGAATCCGGACGCCAGGGCCGCCGCCGATCCGCCGGAGGACCCGCCGGCGGTGCGGCCGTGGTCCCACGGGTTGTTGGTGGTGCCGTAGATCTCGTTGAAGGTCTGGACGTCCTGCAGCCCGAGCGGCACGTTGGTCTTGCCGAGCACCACCGCGCCCGCGGCCCTGAGCCGCGACACCTGCACCGCGTCCTCGGCCGGCACGTAGTCCCGGTGCGACGGCATCCCCCAGGTCGTCGGCAGCCCGGCGACGTCGTAGGACTCCTTGACCGTCACCGGAATGCCCAGCAGCGGCCGATCCTCACCGCGGGCGCGCGCCCGGTCGGCGTCGCGCGCGGCGGCCCGCGCACGGTCGAAGTCCGGCACACATATCGCGTTGACCGCCACGTCGTCCCGCTCGACGAGGGCGATCGCCCGGTCGGTCAGCTCCGCCGAGGTCACGTCACCGGCACGCAGGGCGGCGGCGAGTTCCCCGGCGCTCCGAAAGTTCCAATCCATGCGTCCGAACGTACCCACCCCCGGCGCAGGCCATAAAACACCGCGTCGCACAACCACGCCTGGACGCAAGGATTTTGGGACCGCCCGCATGCGCGGACCCTGTGCTGTTCGTAGGCGTGACCAGCCGACCGATCGCGGCGGGTTCGCCGGCAGCCGCGTTCACGGACAAGGTCGAGCCAGGCCCCGCGGCGCCGGGTGTCGAGGCCGGCCCAGGCTCCCGGGGTGTCCGGCGGCCCGGCGAACCACCGCTCCCAGACGGGCCGGGCGTACGCGGGAACGGGCGTGAAGTGTTCCCCGTCGAGTTCCAGGTCGATCAGGTCCGTCCCGTACGAGGACGGGCGCCAGGCGCTGACTCTGGTCCACATCGGTCGATCGGTGAGCGGCTCGCCCCGGTCGTCGTGGATCTCCAGGGCGGCGTGCTCCAGGTCCAACGCCTTCCGGGTGCCCTTCGTCAGTGCCGCCCGCAGTGGCTCGGCCGGGGAGAGCCCCCGAAGGACGAGCGGCGGCGCCGGTCTCCTCGCCGGCAGGACCCGGGCGAATTCCCGACAGGAGCCCAGCCACCGGTGCCCGTCGTGCACTCGGACCGGGCCCCGGTATCCCTCGGATGGTCCTTCGTAGTCGTCCAGTCCGGTGAGCACGAGACTGTCCGTCCCGGGGTGCTCCCCCGGGCTCTCCACGTCCTCCAACAGCCAGGGATCGAGCGCCGTGTCCTCCGGCACCAGCCACACCCGGCTGCCGACCCAGCCGCGTACGGCTGTCTGTGGAACCCAGCCGAACAGCTCGTAGGTCCCGCGTCGGGGTTCTCCGAACAGCCCTTCCGCCTCGGCGCAGACGCCCCAGGCACGGCCGTGCTCCGTCTCCACCAGCGTGTACCGGGTCCGCCCGTGCTCCTTCTCACCTTCGTGCACGGTGGGAATCACGCCCGGACCGGGCTTTCACCGTGTGAAGTGCTCGTGCGCCAAGGCCCGCTGCGGCTCAGGTCACGTCCCGGGTCATGTCCACGAAGCGCGAGTAGTGGCCCTGGAAGGCCACCGTGATGGTCGCCGTCGGGCCGTTACGGTGCTTGGCCACGATCAGGTCGGCCTCGCCGGCCCGGGGGGACTCCTTCTCGTAGGCGTCCTCGCGGTGCAGCAGGATCACCATGTCGGCGTCCTGCTCGATCGAGCCGGACTCGCGCAGGTCGGAGACCATCGGCTTCTTGTCCGTGCGCTGCTCGGGGCCGCGGTTCAGCTGGGACAGCGCGATGACCGGCAGTTCCAGTTCCTTGGCCAGCAGCTTCAGGTTTCGCGACATGTCGGAGACTTCCTGCTGGCGGCTCTCGGCCCGCCGGGAGCCGCCCGCCTGCATCAGCTGGAGGTAGTCGATGACCACCAGCTTGAGGTCCTGACGCTGCTTCAGCCGGCGGCACTTGGCCCGGATCTCCATCATCGACAGGTTCGGCGAGTCGTCGATGTAGAGCGGGGCGTTGGTGACGTCCGGCATCCGCCGCGCGACCCGGGTCCAGTCCTCGTCCGTCATGTTGCCGGACCGCATGTGGTGCAGCGCGACCCGCGCCTCCGCGGAGAGCAGGCGCATCGCGATCTCGTTGCGTCCCATTTCGAGCGAGAAGATCACGCTCGGCAGGTTGTTGTGGATCGAGCAGGCCCGGGCGAAGTCCAGGGCCAGGGTGGACTTTCCCATCGCGGGTCGGGCCGCGATGACGATCATCTGTCCCGGGTGCAGCCCGTTCGTCAGGGAGTCGAGGTCGGCGAAGCCGGTCGGGACGCCGGACATCTGGCCGGCCCGGGAGCCGATCGCCTCGATCTCGTCGAGGGCGCCTTCCATGATGTCGGCGAGCGGGGCGTAGTCCTCGCTGGTGCGCTGCTCGGTGACGGCGTAGATCTCGGCCTGGGCGGCGTTCACGATCTCGTCGACGTCGCCCTCGGCGGCGTACCCCATGCCGGCGATCCGGGTGCCGGCCTCGACCAGGCGGCGCAGGACGGCGCGCTCGTGGACGATCTCGGCGTAGTACTCGGCGTTGGCCGCGGTGGGGACGGAGTTGACCAGGGTGTGCAGGTAGCCGGGGCCGCCGACGCGGACGAGTTCGCCGCGCTTGGTGAGCTCGCCGGCGACGGTGATCGGGTCGGCGGGCTCGCCGCGGGCGTAGAGGTCGAGGATCGCGCCGTGGATGAGTTCGTGGGCGGGGCGGTAGTAGTCGGCGGGCTTGAGCACCTCGACCACGTCGGCGATGGCGTCCTTGGAGAGCAGCATGCCGCCGAGGACGGACTGCTCGGCCGCGAGGTCCTGCGGGGGGACCCGCTCGAAGCCTTCGCCACCGGCGGAGCCCTCCTCGGGACGGTCCCCGTCGTCGCGGCCGCGGCGGTCGCCCCGGCCACCGCCCTTGCCGCCCTGGAAGCCGCCCTTGCCGCCCTTGGAACCGTTGCCGGAGCCACCCGGGCCACCGCCGGAGCCCCCGCCGTCGCGGCGGCGGGCGACGGGTAGGCGGTCGCCGGGGCCGTCCGGGAACGGGCTGCTGGGGAAGGCGTCGTCGGACGGCTGCCAGTCGTCCTCCGGCGGGGG
Organism: Kitasatospora sp. NPDC088346; assembly: GCF_044740765.1. Classification (NCBI taxonomy): domain Bacteria; kingdom Bacillati; phylum Actinomycetota; class Actinomycetes; order Kitasatosporales; family Streptomycetaceae; genus Kitasatospora; species Kitasatospora sp. NPDC088346. The sequence goes on along the minus strand of NZ_JBIURH010000012.1, from coordinate 54,157 downwards.
AGGGACGTCGTGGTCGTCGTACTGGGGGCCGGTCACGCGTCTTCCCCGATCAGCGAGTGTGGAGCCAGTTGGAGCGGCCGTACCGATGGCGCGTCCTCTCCTTCTTACGCCAGCGGGCCGACACATCCGCGCCGGGCCGGGCGGTGTCGCCGGGCGGGTGGAGTCGGGGCGGCGTCCACGCTACGGGGCCGGGGGCCGATCGGCCAACATGGTTATCCACAGGCTGTGTGGATAACGAGGCCCTGCCTGTGGAGAACCGACCCAAACCTGTGAACAACCCTGTGGACACCTCTGTGGATAACCACACGATCGCCCTGGTGTCAACTCGCTGACCTGCATCGACCCCTTTTGGGGGCTGTGCATGAGAAATTCTTCACACAGCTCGTCAACCCGTGCTTCACGACTGTCCACAGCCTTTCGGGTCCGGTCACCAGTAAGTGTCCAAGACCACTTTCATCTCTTACCTGTGGATGAGTAGGCTGGCAGCCATGACCACCCCCGCCCCCCACCGCCGGCGGCACGACCGGGAGATCCTCCGCCTCGCGGTGCCGGCCTTCGGCGCGCTGGTCGCCGAGCCGCTGTTCCTGCTCGCCGACTCGGCCATCGTCGGCCACCTCGGCACCGCCCAGCTGGCCGGCCAGGGCGTGGCCTCCGCCGCGCTGACCACCGCGACCGGGGTGTTCGTCTTCCTCGCCTACGCCACCACCGCCGCGGTCGCCCGGCGGATCGGCGCCGGCGACCGCCGGGCCGCCGTGCAGCAGGGCATCGACGGCATCTGGCTCGCCCTGCTGCTCTCGCTGGGCATGGTCGCCCTCACCCTGGCGCTCGCCCCGCAGGCGGCCGACCTGCTGGGCGCCTCGCCGACCGCGGCCCCGTACGCCGTCACCTACCTGCGGATCAGCGCGCTGGGCATCCCCGCCATGCTGATGGTGCTGGCGGCCACCGGGGTACTGCGCGGTCTGCAGGACACCCGGACCCCGCTGCTGGTCGCGGTCGGCGGCTTCGGCGCCAACATCCTCCTCAACCTCGGCCTGGTGTACGGCGCCGGCCTGGGCGTCGCCGGCTCCGCCTGGGGCACGGTCCTGGCGCAGAACGCGATGGCGGCCGCCTACCTCGTCGTGGTGGTCCGCGGGGCCCGGCGCGAGGGCGCCGGGCTGCGGCCCGACCCGGTCGGCATCCGGGCCTGCGCCAGGGCCGGCGGCCCGCTCGTGGTCCGGACGGTGAGCCTGCGCGGGGCCCTGCTGATCGCCACCGCGGTCGCCGCCACCTTGGGGGACGCCGAGATGGCCGCGCACCAGATCGCCATGACGGTGTGGACCTTCGTCGCCTTCGCGCTGGACGCGATCGCCATCGCCGGCCAGGCCATCATCGGCCGCCACCTCGGGGCCGGCGACGTCCCCGGCACCCGGGCCGCCACCCGGCGGATGGTCGAGTGGGGCATCGGCTCGGGGGTGCTGCTGGGGCTGCTGATGGTGCTGACCGCGCCGCTGTACGTGCCGCTGTTCAGCGCCGATCCGGCGGTCCGCGGCCACCTGACCGCCGTGCTGCTGCTGGCGGCGCTCACCCAGCCGGTGGGCGGGGTGGTGTTCGTGCTGGACGGGGTGCTGATGGGCGCGGGCGACGGCGGCTACCTGGCCGGGGCGATGCTGGCCACCCTGGCGGTCTTCGCCCCGGTGGCGCTGGCGGTGCCGGCCCTCGGCGGTGGGCTGGTCGCGCTGTGGTGGGCGATGAACCTGTTCATGCTGCTGCGCGCGTGCTTCCTGGTGCTGCGGGTGCGCGGCGGCGGCTGGCTGGTGACCGGCGCGGTCAGGGCCTGAGACTGCCGGCGGACGCCGACCACCTGCCGCCCTGCAACCCTGCCGCCGGCCCACCGGGGGGCGCACGGCACAGGCCCGGCAGACGCCGAGGGCCGGGCTCCTCCGAGGAGGAGCCCGGCCCTCGGGCTACTGCGGACTACGCGATCAGGCAGCCACGACGTTGACGTCGAGGTTGGCCTGGACGTCGGAGTGCAGCTTGACCGAGACCTTGTGGGTGCCCACGGTCTTGATCGGCGAGGCGATCGCGACGGCGCGCTTGTCCACGGCCGGGCCGTCGGCCGCCTTGATGGCGTCGACGACGTCGGCCTGGGTCACCGAACCGAACAGACGGCCGGCGTCGCCCGAACGGACGGCCAGCTTGATCTGCAGGCCCTCGAGCTTGGCCTTGACCTCGTTGGCGGCCTCAAGGGTCTGGATCGAGTGGATCTTGCGAGCGCGACGGATCGCGTCGACGTCCTTCTGGCCGCCCTTGGTCCAGCGGATGGCGAAGCCACGCGGGACCAGGAAGTTGCGGGCGTAGCCGTCCTTGACCTCGACGACCTCGCCGGCGCTGCCGAGGCCAGGGACCTCGTGAGTGAGGATGATCTTCATTCTTCGGTCACCCTCTCTTAGCGCGTGGTGGAGGTGTAGGGCAGCAGTGCCATCTCGCGGCTGTTCTTCACGGCCGTGGCGACGTCACGCTGGTGCTGGGTGCAGTTGCCGGTCACTCGACGGGCACGGATCTTCCCGCGGTCGGAAATGAACTTCCGAAGCAGGTTGGTGTCCTTGTAGTCGACGTACGTGACCTTGTCCTTGCAGAAGACGCAAACCTTCTTCTTCGGCTTGCGAGCAGGCGGCTTCGCCATCATGTGCTCCATTTGGGTTGACGGTCCGGGTGCCTGCAAAAACACCGGCGGACCGCACGAAATCTCTCAGCATGCCTGGGCCCGCGAGGGCCCGGCGCGCACCGCTTCAGTACCGCTTAGAACGGGGGCTCTTCCGAGAAGCCGCCACCGGACGGGGCTCCCCAGCCACCGCCGCCGCCCTGGTTTCCACCAGAGGGGGCGCTGGACGCCCACGGGTCGTCGGACGGACCGGACTGGCCGCCGCCGGAGTTTCCACCCCAGCCGCCACCACCCTGGTTGCCGCCGCCGTACCCGCCGCCGCCCTGCTGGCCGCCGAAGCCGCCACCGGAGCCGCCCTGGCCGCCACCGGGGCCGCCGGAGCGGTTGGCGCGGGTGACCTTGGCGGTCGCCGAGCGCAGGCTCGGGCCCACCTCGTCGACCTCGACCTCGAAGACCGTCCGCTTCTCGCCTTCCTTGGTCTCGTAAGACCGCTGGCGCAGTCGGCCCTGCACGATCACGCGCATGCCGCGCTGCAGCGACTCGGCCACGTTCTCCGCCGGCTGACGCCAGACGTTGCACGTGAGGAAGAGGCTCTCGCCGTCCTTCCACTCGTTCGTCTGACGGTCGAAGGTGCGCGGGGTGGACGCGATACGGAACTTCGCGACCGCCGCACCCGACGGGGTGAAGCGCAGCTCGGGGTCGTCGACGAGATTGCCGACGAGGGTGATGACGGTCTCGCCTGCCATGGTGGTGATGACCTCTCGGAACGGAGTTCTGCGGTGCTCGCCCGCTGTTTCACGTGAAACAGCGGACGTGAACCATCTGGCGCCCGAGGGCGTCAGAGGTGGTTCAGTGGGTGTCCGGGCGCAGGACCTTGGTCCGCAGAACCGACTCGCTCAGGCTCAGCTGACGGTCGAGCTCCTTGACGACCTCAGGCGTGGCCTTCAGGTCGATGACCGAGTAGATGCCCTCGGACTGCTTGTTGATCTCGTAAGCCAGACGGCGCCGGCCCCAGGTGTCGATCTTCTCCACCTTGCCGCCCGCGGTGCGGACGACGTTGAGGAAGTTCTCGATCAGGGGGGAGACAGCGCGCTCCTCGACCGACGGGTCGAGGATGACCATCAGCTCGTAGTGACGCATGTGGAACCCACCTCCTTTGGACTCAACGGCCACGGTCTCTCCGTGGCAGGAGGGTTGTGCAGCGTCGGCACCGGAGCAGTGCCCGACCCTCCCCACCGTAGTGCGGGGGTCCGACAACGGGCCCCGACCCGCGAACGGGCATGAAGGGGCACAACTACACCAGTGCAGACCGCACAGCCTACCTGGCCACGGACGGCCCAACCAAACTCCCCGGTCCACCGTGCGCAGGGGTTGTGATCCACGCCATACGGCAGCAACCTGGACAGAACGGCATGCCCGCTCCAGCGGGCGTGCCTCCTCCGACGGAGGTGGGTCCTCATGGCACAGACTGTCCGCCGAATGCCCGCGTTCACCCTCAACACCGACGGCCGCCCGCACCCGCGGGAGAACACCCTGGTCGGCATCTCCGCCGTGCTGGGCCTGGTGGCCTTCATCAGCTGCTGGTTCTACGGCCTGCACATGCTCACGTCCTGGACCGGCCTGTTCGGGATCGCCGTCGCCCTGTGGGGCCAGTTCGTGTCGGTGACCACGGCCGAACGGTTCGTGCTGGTCATCTCGCTCGGCATGTCCGCCATCGGGTTCTACCTCGGCATCGCCCACGGCGGACTGTGGTGAGGCGCGCGCCGGTGCGCGAGCTCCGATCCGCGAACTGAGCCCCGGCGAGCGCCCGTAACCTTCACCGCCCTCCTTGCGTAGATACCTGTGCAGAGGTCCGCAAGGAGGGCGGTGTCGTGTCCGGCCCGCACCACCCGAAACGGACCATTCGGGCGCTAGGGTCAGTCCCTGGATCGGCCCACCGAGGAGGAGCACCCGAGAATGAGCCTGCGTCTGAGGACCATCACCCGCGAGGAGCACCTGGCCTTCGTCACGAGCCGGCCCTCCGCCAGTCACATGCAGGTGCCGTCCTGGGCCGAGGTGAAGGCGGAGTGGCGGTCCGAGAGCCTGGGGTGGTTCGACCCGGACGGCGAGCTGGTCGGCGCCGGCCTGGTGCTCTACCGCCAGCTGCCCAAGCTCAAGCGGTACCTGGCCTACCTGCCCGAGGGCCCGGTGATCGACTGGTTCGACCAGGACCTGGGCCGCTGGCTGGAGCCGATGCTCGCCCACCTGAAGTCACAGGGCGCCTTCTCGGTGAAGATGGGCCCGCCGGTGGTGATCAGGCGCTGGGACGCGCCGACCATCAAGGAGGCGATCGCCGGCCAGGAGGCCAAGCGGCTGCGCGACGTCGACCCCGACTGGTACGAACCGCGCGCCTTCGAGGTGGCCGACCGGCTGCGCGGGGCCGGCTGGCTGCAGGGCGACGACGGCGGCGCCGGCTTCGGCGACGTCCAGCCGCGGTACGTGTTCCAGGTGCCGCTGGCCAGCCGTTCGCTGGAGGACGTCCAGCGCGGCTTCAACCAGCTCTGGCGGCGCAACATCAAGAAGGCCGAGAAGAGCGGCGTCGAGGTCGTCCAGGGCGGCTACGACGAGCTGGCCGTCTTCCACCAGCTGTACGTCGTCACCGCCGACCGGGACGGCTTCACCCCCCGCCCGCTGGCCTACTTCCAACGGATGTGGAAGGCGCTCACCGCCGAGGACCCCAACCGGATGCGGCTCTACCTCGCCTACCACGACGGCGAGCCCCTCGCCGCGACCACCATGCTGACCGTCGGCGAGCACGTCTGGTACTCCTACGGCGCCTCCGCCAACCACAAGCGCGAGGTCAAACCGTCCAACGCGATCCAGTGGCGGATGATCCGCGACGCCTACGCGCTGGGCGGCAGCGTCTACGACCTGAGGGGCATCAGCGACACCCTCGACGAGAACGACCACCTGTTCGGGCTGATCCAGTTCAAGTTGGGCACCGGCGGCCAGGCCGCCGAGTACCTCGGCGAGTGGGACTTCCCACTGAACAAGCTGCTCCACAAGGCACTGGACCTCTACATGTCCCGCCGCTGACCGACCGTCGGCCCACCCGTCGACTCGACTCACCCCCGGGGAGAGCACGAATGACCCTCTCGTTGTCCGTGGAAACCGCCCGCTGGCGGGCCCACCAGCAGTCCGTACTGGCCGAGTTCCCCGGTCTGGTGCCGGTCGCCAAGGGCAACGGGTACGGCTTCGGCAACATTCGGCTGGCCGCGGAGGCGGTGCGGATGGGCGCGGGTCTGCTGGCCGTCGGCACCGGCGCGGAGGCGGCCGAGGTCGGCGCGGCGTTCCCCGGCGACGTCCTGGTGCTCACCCCGTACCGGGCCGGGGAGCCCGAGGCCGGGCCGGCCGGGCGGACCATCCGCACGGTCGCCCACGCCGAGGTGCTGCGTTCGGTGCCGACCGGCTCACGGGTGGTGGTGGAGTGCATGACCACCATGCGCCGGCACGGCATCGCCCCCGGCGACCTCGGCCGCCTCGCGCTGGACGGCCTGGTCCTGGAGGGTTTCGCCCTGCACCTGCCGCTGGACCGGCCGGACGGCTCCGACCCGGTGGCCGAGGTCGCGCAGTGGGTCACCGCGATCGCCGCGGCCGGGCTGCCGGTCGGCACGGTCTTCCTCAGCCACCTGGCCTCCACCGACCTCGGCCGACTGCGGCAGCGGTTCCCCGGGACGGCCTTCCGGTCCCGGATCGGCACCCGGCTGTGGCTCGGCGAGGTCGGCGCCCTCCAGGCCCGCGCCACCGTCCTGGACGTCACCCCGATCGCCAAGGGCGAGCGGTACGGCTACCGCCAGCACAAGGCCCCCTCGGACGGGAACCTGCTGGTGGTCACCGGCGGCACCGCGCACGGTGTGGGCCTGGAGGCCCCCAAGTACGTCCACGGCGTGGTGCCGCGGGCCAAGGGACTCGCCCGGGCCGGGCTCGCCACCGTCAACCGCACGCTCTCGCCCTACGCCTGGGACGGCCGCCAGCTCTGGTTCGCGGAGCCGCCGCACATGCAGGTGTCGATCCTGTTCCTGCCGTCCGACAGCAAGCCCCCGGCGATCGGGGACGAGCTGTCGCTGAACGTCCGCCACACCACCACCCACTTCGACCGGGTGGCGGACCGCTGACCGCTGGGCCCTGTCCGGCCTAGGCCTCCGGTCCGACCCGCTTCTCGACCGACACCACGTCGGTCGGCACCACGTCCACCGGCCGGGCGTCCAGCTCGGCCGCGGTGCTCGGCGTCAGCCAGTCCGGCTCACCCGCGGGGGCGTACTGCGCGTAGGTCGCCTCCTCGCGCAGCCGCCGGGCGGTGCCGAGCACGAAGCGGTCCGGCGTGTAGTCCAGCACGCCGCCGGAGGGGTCGTCGCTGCCGTCCCAGCGGACCGGGTCGCGGTCCGGGTGGAGGATGTCGCGGACCACCATGAAGCACAGGTAGAGCGTGCCGACCAGGTGCAGCACGATCGCCACGTGGTACCAGTCCTGGCCGATGCCGTGCTGCTTGGAGTCGCCGATGTAGGCCAGGTAGGACCAGACGCCCAGGAAGTAGAGCGCCTCGCAGGCCTGCCAGATCAGGAAGTCGCGCCAGCGCGGCCGGGCCAGCGCCGCCAGCGGGATCAGCCAGAGCACGTACTGCGGCGAGTAGACCTTGTTGGTCAGCACGAACGCGGCGACCACCAGGAAGGCCAGCTGCGCGAAGCGCGGACGGCGCGGGGCGGACAGCGCCAGCCAGCCGACGCCCAGGCAGCAGGCCACCAGCAGCGCGCCGATCCAGGTGTTGAGGGTGGCCAGCTGCTCGTTGCGGTCCTGCATGAGGATCAGCCAGAACGAGCCGAAGTCCTCCTTGCGGGTCTGGCTGAAGGTGTAGAAGGTCGCCCAGCCGTCCCGGTTGGCGACGATGACCGGCAGGTTGACCACCAGCCAGGCGCCGACCGCGCCGCCGAGGGCCTGGCCGAACGCCCGCCAGCGGCCGGCCCGCCAGCAGAGCACCAGCAGTGGGCCGAGCAGCAGCAGCGGGTAGAGCTTGGCCGCCGTGGCCAGGCCGATGAACACCCCGGACCAGCCGGGCCGGGAGTTCGCCCAGTAGGCCATCGCCACCGCGGTGAGCGCCACCGCCAGCAGGTCCCAGTTGATGGTGGCGTCCAGCGCCAGGCAGGGTGCCAGTGCGAACAGCAACGCGTCCCAGGGCCTTCGCCGGTGGGTGCGGGACACCGCCACCACCGCGACCACCACGCAGATCAGCAGCATCACCGCGTTGACGGCCCAGAACCACTGCTCGCGGTGCTCCAGCGTGCCGTCCGGCGTGGTCAGCCAGGCGGCGACCTGCATGAACAGGCCGGTGAGCACCGGGTACTCCAGGTACTGCATGTCCGGCGAGGGCGACGGCAGCTTGTCGAGGTAGGGGTGCAGCCCCTGGTCGAAGCCGCGGCCCGAGTAGAGGTGCGGGATGTCGCTGTAGCAGGCGTGGGTGTACTGCGCGGTCGCCCCGCGGAACCAACCGCCGTCGTAGCAGGGCGCCTTCTGCACCATGCCGAGCACGTAGACGACGATCACGACCAGGGCCAGGAACCGGGCCGGGATCCACCAGGAGGTCCCGAGCAGGGCCCGCCGGCCGGGCGGACCGCCGAGGAACTCACTGCCGGCCGCCGCCACCGGGTCCTCGTCCGCGGGGACGACCACCGTGTTGGGCAGCGGCCGGTCGACCGGGTCCGGGGCGGGGGCGGGCCCGGCGGCCTCGTCACGCGTGCTCGACGTCATGGCGGACATACTGCCGCACCGGCGGCCCCACGAGGAGACTCCCCTCCCGACGGGCCTCCCCCGGACGGCCGAACGCCGGCCGCCCCGGGAGGGGCGGCCGGCGTTCGGGTACGGCTCACCGGATCGGTCGGAACCGGTCAGGGGACGGGAACCTGGCTCCCCGACGTACTCGCCGAGGGCGAGGCCGACTTGCTGCCCGACGGCTTGCCGGTGGGCTTGGACGGGCTGGACGACGGGCACAGCGGCCCGAGCAGACAGGACGGGCCCGGGTCCGGCGCTGTGGCGCTCGGCGAGGCGCTCGGCGAGGCCGACGCGCTCGGACCGGGCTGCGGCTCGGCCGGCGCCGAGGCGCTCGGGCTGTCGCTGGCCGAGGCCGAGGGCGACGCCGAGACCGGCGCACCGGAGGAGTCGACCTCCTCGCCGATCGGCTCCGGGTCCGGGAAGTCCATCTTGGGCTGGCCGTTGAGGGCCAGCTTCATGTACCGGGTGAAGATGTCGGTCGGGAAGTCACCACCGTGCACGGACTCGTGGCCGGCGGTGCCGTTCAGCGAGAGCAGCTTGGACGTGCCCGGCTCCTCGCGCCACATGCCGACCGCGGTGGACAGCTGCGGGGTGTACCCCACCCACCAGGCCGAGGTGCCGGCGTCGGTGGTACCGGTCTTGCCCGCCACCGGCCGCCCGAGGGTGTTGGTCTTGGTACCGGTACCGGCCTTCGCCACGTTCTCCAGCACGTCGGTGACGTTGTCGGCGACCGCCTGGTCCAGCACCGACTTGGCCGGCTGCTTGGTGAAGGTGGGCAGTTCCTTGCCGTCCTTGAGCACCTTGCTCACCGAGTACGGATCGGCCTGCTGGCCGCGCGCGGCGAACACCGCGTAGGCCGACGCCATCCGGATCGAGCTCGGCGTCGAGGTGCCCAGCGGGTAGGTCAGGGTGGAGGACGGCCGCAGGCTCTCCTTACGCAGGCCCAGCTTGAGCACCATGTCCTCGACGGCCTTGCCGCCGACGTCCTGGCCGAGCTGGACGAACGGCACGTTGTACGAGTACTGCATGGCGGTCTTCAGCGAGACGTAACCCGGGTTGTTCCGGCTGTCGTTGCGCTGGTGGTAGGGCTTGCCGTCGTCGCCGATGGCGGGCGAGCCGTTCGCCAGGTGGATCTCGGAGTTGTCGTCGGCCAGGTACTTCGACGCCGAGTTGATCCGCTTGGGCTTGCCCTGGTTGTCGGTCTGGGTCAGCACGCCGGTCTGCATCGCGGTGGCCAGCACGAACGGCTTGAAGGTCGAGCCGACCGGGACGCCGGTGCTGTCCGCGTTGTTGGAGTAGTGCCCGTTCTCGATCCCGGGGCCGCCGTAGAGGGCGACGATCGCGCCGTCACCGGGCCGCACCGAGGCGGCGCCGACCTGGACGAACTTGTCCGCCTCGCGCTTGTCGGGCTTCAGCGAGTCGGCCTGCACGTCGTCGACGGCCTTCTTGAGCTGCTCCACCTTGTCCTTCTCGAAGGTGGTGTAGATCGTGTAGCCGCCCTTGTCCAGCATCTGCTGGGTGATCGAGGGGTCCTTGCTGGTCAGGAACTTGTTGGCGGTGTCGACGAGGTAGTAGACCTCGCCGTTCATGTTCGCCGGGGCCTTGCGGTCGATCGGCTTGGGGAACTCCTGGCCGCACGCGTCGCGGTCGGTCTGGGAGAGCTTCTTGGTGGCCACCATGCGGCCGAGGATCCAGGTCCAGCGCTCCTGCATGTTCTTGCGGTTGCCGTCGCTCAGCGTCGGGTCGTAGACCGCGGCGCCCTTGAGCAGGGCCGCCAGCATCGCGCCCTGGCAGACGTTCACGTCCTTGGCGTCGACGCCGTAGTAGGCCTGCGCGGCGGCCTGGATGCCGGTCGCGCCGCGTCCGTACCAGGCGGTGTTCAGGTACCCGGTGAGGATCTCGTCCTTGGACTGCTGACCGTTGATCTTCAGGGTGATGAAGAATTCCTTCATCTTGCGGGTCAGGGTCTGGTCCTGGCTCAGGTACGCGTTCTTCACGTACTGCTGAGTGATCGTCGAGCCGCCCTGGGTCTCACCGCCGGTGGCCATCTTGTAGACGGCGCGGGCGATGCCCTTGGGGTCCACGCCGCTGTCGTCGCGGAAGGACTCGTTCTCGGCCGCGATCACCGCGTCCTGAGCGGGCCGGCTTATGTTCGCCAGCTCGACGATCTGGCGGTTGGTGGTGCCCTTGCGGGTCATCTCCGAGCCGTCGGCCCAGTAGTAGATGTTGTTCTGCTCGTGCACGAGGTCGTTCAGCTTCGGCACCGGGGTCATCTGGTACGCCACCCCGACCGTGGCCACGCCGCCGCCGAGGAAGATCAGGAAGAGGCTGAGCACCAGCTTCCAGGAGGGCAGCCACCGGCGGAACCCGGACTTGCCGAACCTCGGGTAGTCGATGAACCGCTTCTTCCCGGGCTTGCCGTTCTTCCCGGTCCGCCCGGCGCCGGGGCCCGGCTGGTCACCGCGGGCGCCGTTCTTCTGGCCCTGCCGGCGCATCTCCGCCCGGCTCATCCGCGGCTGCTGAGCGGTCTCCCGGACACCGCGCCGGATGCCGTCGGAGCGCAGCTGGTCGGGGCCGCCGCCGGAGCCGGACGCACCCTGCGCCGGACCGCCGTGGCCGTACGGGCTCCGGCCGTCCCCGCCGGGAGACTGCTCCCCGTCGCCCGGGTTGGACGACCTCCGCCGTCGTTCGCTCATCGTTCAGCAACTCCTCGGTCAGGCCCTGCGGACCTGAAGGCAGGGTTCTCGGCGCCCGAGGCCGGCCCGCCCGGGAACAGGTGGTTCCTCAATGGCGGTCCTCGTGCACACGCGACAGCGTACGCATCTCTGAAACCGTACTAATCGGGCATCAAGTCGCAATAGCCGCAAACGGCCGGCAGATCATTACATGCCCGTTGCGGAGCACCGCCCGTGCGCACGCGACAAGCACGTTCGATTCCGCTCCGGACGGCTTGTGATCACGTTCACGCGAGCCCCCCTTGCTCGTTCCGTGACCCAGGTTTACTGTTCTCGATATATCGAGCCGATACATCGGGACGGCATAAGCCGCTCGGCGGTCGGCCGTCATGACTGCAGGGGAAGGAGGCGGGCAGGGTGAGCAGGCGCTCCGGAGTGCTGGAATTCGCCGTCCTCGGTCTGCTCCACGACGCCCCGATGCACGGGTACGAGCTGCGCAAGCGGCTCAACGTCCTGCTCGGGTCGTTCCGCGCCTTCTCCTACGGCACGCTCTACCCCTGCCTGAAGAACCTGGTGGCCCAGGGCTTCCTGGTCGAGGACAACCCGGACTCCGAGTACGTCCCCGCCACCGCGCTCAACGGCAAGCGGTCGAAGATCGTCTACCGGCTCTCCCCGGAGGGCAAGGAGCGCTTCGAGGAGCTGCTCGCCGAGTCCGGTCCGGACGCCTGGGAGGACGAGCACTTCGGAGTGCACTTCGCCTTCTTCGGCCGGACGGACAAGGCCGTGCGGATGCGCGTGCTGGAAGGCCGCCGCAGCCGGCTGGAGGAGCGGCTGGAGCGGATGCGGAGCTCGATCGCCCGCACCCGCGAACGGTTCGACGACTACACGCTGGAACTCCAGCGGCACGGTCTCGAATCGGTGGAGCGCGAGGTCCGATGGCTGAACGAGCTGATCGAGACCGAGCGGGCCAACCGCAACGTCCGCGGCGGACCCCAGTCCGGCCCACCACAGACTTCGGACGGCCGTGGCCAGGAGGCCGGGTCCCTCGACCCGCCGAGGCCACCGCACGACCGCCCGGGGCGTTCCTGAGTGGAGCGCTGCACCGTGCGCGCCCCGGCGCTCACGGTAGGTGAGGGCGCCTCGTGCGCCCGTCAGACAAGTACGACAGTCATACAGATGCTGAACGAGAACCGCTGAACCACGGCGGATCTCATGAGATCTCAGGGAGCAACCGGAATGGGTTCGGTTCGCGTAGCCATCGTCGGCGTGGGCAACTGCGCCGCCTCGCTGGTGCAGGGTGTCGAGTACTACAAGGACGCCGACCCGGCCGGCAAGGTCCCCGGGCTGATGCACGTGCAGTTCGGCGAGTACCACGTCCGTGACGTCGACTTCGTCGCCGCCTTCGACGTCGACGCCAAGAAGGTCGGCTTCGACCTGGCCGACGCCATCGGCAACAGCGAGAACAACACCATCAAGATCTGCGACGTGCCGCCGACCGGCGTCACCGTCCAGCGCGGCCACACCCTCGACGGCCTGGGCAAGTACTACCGGGAGACCATCGAGGAGTCCGACGAGGCCCCGGTCGACGTCGTCCAGATCCTCAAGGACCGCCAGGTCGACGTCCTCGTCTGCTACCTGCCGGTGGGCTCCGAGGCCGCCGCCAAGTTCTACGCCCAGTGCGCCATCGACGCCAAGGTCGCCTTCGTGAACGCCCTCCCGGTGTTCATCGCCGGCACCAAGGAGTGGGCGGACAAGTTCACCGAGGCCGGCGTGCCGATCGTCGGTGACGACATCAAGTCCCAGGTGGGCGCCACCATCACGCACCGCGTGATGGCGAAGCTCTTCGAGGACCGCGGTGTCGTCCTCGAGCGCACCATGCAGCTGAACGTCGGCGGCAACATGGACTTCAAGAACATGCTCGAGCGCGAGCGCCTGGAGTCCAAGAAGATCTCCAAGACGCAGGCCGTCACCTCGCAGATCCGCGACCGCGAGCTGGGCGCCAAGAACGTCCACATCGGCCCGTCCGACTACGTCGCGTGGCTCGACGACCGCAAGTGGGCGTACGTCCGCCTCGAGGGCCGCGCCTTCGGTGACGTCCCGCTGAACCTCGAGTACAAGCTCGAGGTCTGGGACTCCCCGAACTCGGCCGGTGTCATCATCGACGCCGTCCGCGCCGCGAAGATCGCCAAGGACCGCGGCATCGGTGGCCCGATCCTGTCGGCCTCCTCGTACTTCATGAAGTCCCCGCCGGTCCAGTACTTCGACGACGAGGCCCGCGAGAACGTCGAGAAGTTCATCAAGGGTGAGGTCGAGCGCTGATCCCGGCGCCCGCCCAACGCTGAGCTCAGTCCTTCTGACGCTCTGTGACCCGAGGGGGTCCCGGTCGAGCACCGGGACCCCCTCGGGCGTTCCCGGCCCATGTTTCACGTGAAACACGGGCCGTCGGCATGGCACCCTGGGCGGGTGTCGATCACGGAGCACGGACAGCCGCAGACCCCGCACCGGACCCCGCTGGGCAGGCTGGTCCGCGGCCGGGACTTCCGGCGCCTGCTGACCGTACGGATGCTCTCGCAGCTCTCCGACGGCGTCTTCCAGGTCTCGCTGGCCGCCTACGTGATCTTCTCCCCCGAGCGGCAGTCCTCGCCCGCCGACATCGCGGCCGTCCTCGCCGTGATGCTGCTGCCGTTCTCCGTGGTCGGACCGTTCGCCGGCGTGATGCTGGACCGCTGGCGGCGGCGCCGGGTGCTCCAGCTCGGCAACCTGGCCCGGTTCGGACTCGGGCTGGCCACCGCGGCCATGCTGCTCGGCGGGGCCCCGGAGTGGCTCTTCTTCGCCGCCGCGCTGCTGGTGACCGCGCTCAACCGGTTCATCCTGGCCGGTCTCTCCGCCGCCCTGCCGCGGGTCGTGGACTCCGGTGAGCTGGTGACGGCCAACGCCGTCTCCCCCACCCTGGGCACCGTCGCCGCGGCGGCCGGCGGCGGTCTCGGCTTCCTGGTGCACCAGCTGCTCCCGCCCGGACGCCAGGCCGACGCCGTCCTGGTCACCCTGGCCGCCGTGCTCTACCTGGCCGCGGCACTGGCGGCGCTGCGGATCCCGCTGGACCTGCTGGGCCCGGCGCAGCACCCCGGGCGGCCGCCACTGCGGCAGGCCCTGGCCACCGCCGGGCAGGGACTGCTGGCGGGTGTCCGGCACCTGGTGCACGACTGCCGGCCGGCGGCGCACGCACTCGTCGCCGTCACGATCGCCCGGTTCTGCTACGGGGTGCTGATCGTGGTCGTGCTGATGCTCTCCCGGTACACCTTCAACAGCTCGCAGGACAGCGCGGCCGGCCTGGCCACGCTCGGGCAGGCCGTCGCGTTCTCGGCCGTCGGCTTCTTCCTCGCGGCGGTGGTGAGCCCCTGGTGCACCCGGCGGCTCGGCCTGTCCGGCTGGATGACCGTCTGCCTGGCGTCGGCCGCCGTGTTCGTCCCGGCGCTGGGGCTGTCCTTCGCGGAGGTCCCGGCGATGGTGGCGGCACTGCTGCTCGGCGTGGTCACCCAGGGCACGAAGATCTGCGCGGACACCCTCGTCCAGGAGTCGGTGGAGGACGAGTACCGGGGCCGGGTCTTCGCCCTCTACGACGTCCTGTTCAACATCTCCTTCGTGGCCGCGGCCGGGGTGACCGCCCTGGTCCTGCCGCTGGACGGCCGTTCGGTCGGCGTGATCGCGGGCGTCGCCGTGGTCTACGCGCTCGGCGCCGTCTGGTACGCCCGGGCCGCCCGGCGCACCGCGGCCGCCGCGGCCGGCCCGGTGGACCCCTCCGGAAGTCGCTAAGGTACGTCAGCGCGCAGCGCCGCCACCACAGTTGATTCGGGGGAAAAACTGATGAGCACACCGCCGCCCCATCCGTACGGCTCACCCCAGTACGGCGCCCAGCCGTACGGCGCACCCCCGTACGGACCGCCGACCGGACCGCAGCCGTACGGCACCCCGCCCCCGCCCGGGTACGGCGCACCGGTACCGCCTCCCGGGTACGGCCAGCCCGGTTACGGACAGCCCGGGTACGGCCAGCCCGGTTTCCCACCGCCCGGCCACGGCCCGCAGCCCCAGCAGCTCCCGCCGCAGGGGTTCGCGCCACAGGGCTACCCGCAGCCGGCCCCCGCGCCGCCGAAGCCCCGGCGGCCGTTGCGCTTCTGGTTCCGCACGGTGGGCGTGAGCCTCGGCCTGGTCGTCCTGGTGGTGGGCCTGTTCGTCGGCGGCAGCAGCCCGGCGAAGGCCTCCGTCGGTGACTGCGTGCACTCCACCGGCCGCAACAGCCTGGACAAGGTCGCCTGCACCGACCCGAAGGCCGACTACACCGTGCTGAGCCGCTTCAACGACACGACGGACACCGCCAGGTGCGCCAAGACCCCGGGGACCACCGCGCAGTACTGGGGCTCGTCCGGCCGGCGCTGGCACAAGAAGAAGTACGTCCTGTGCCTCGGACCGCGCACCGCGACGGGCCCGGCCAAGAAGAGCTGACCCGGCCGGATCCCGCGCGGCGCCGGAGGGCGGTCAGAGATCGAAGCCCTCCAGGCTGTCCGGCACCCCCTCGTCCAGGGCGTCGAGCAGGCGCTGCCGTCGGCGACCCGCCTCCCACTCCTCGTCGCCCAGCACGGCCCGCTCCAGCCGGTCGACCCGGGCGTCTCGCGCGTCCAGCCGGCGGCTGTTCCCGCCGACCTCGGCCACCAGGGCGTTGAGCAGCGGGACGACGGCCGTTCCCACGACCGAACGCACGACCTGCTCGGCCACCCTGGCGACGGCGGCGTCCGTGCTGCCCTCGGGCATCGCGGCGAGGTTTTCCACAGGCCCCGGTCGGCGATTCACAGGCGCGTGGGAGCGGCCCGCCTGCTCGGCGTCGAGCAGGTAGCACCGCACCTGACGTGCGGTTTCACTGTCCCGCAGGAGCATCGCGACGTTCAGCACGGTGCGCCGGGTGAACAGCGCGAGGGACCTGGCGCGGGACTGGATCCCACAGAGTTCCTTGAAGCAACCCAGTTCCCGACCGGTCACGACCCGGTAGTCGTTGGCCACCAGTTCGGCCCGGTGGTCGAACACCACCGCCTTGATGACGGTCTCAGCGACCCCGAAGTAGGCCGCCGCCACCTCGGTGGTGACGTGGATCCCGTCGGGCAGCAGCCGCAGTGCCCGCACCCGGTCCAGCACCTCGACCCGGCCGGCGACGGTCGACCGCATGGTCGGGGATTCCAGCAGGACGGCGTCGACAGACATGACAGCACCTCAACTCTCCCGGGGACGGCACCTCCGTCCCCGGGAGTAGCGAACGCCCCCGCGCGGACGCGCGTCAGGGCTACCGCCGAGGAACACACGATCGAGCCGGAGCGGCTCAGGTGTCCTATTCCCGTACACGCACGAACTGTCCACCCGTCATCACCCGTCCGGTGATCACGGTTTGATGACCACGGGCCTCCCAGCTGTCCCCGGCCCCACGGGACCAGTAACCTCCGGGTCTTCACGATCTTCGTTCCACACCATCGGGGGACCAGCCTTGTCCACGCCCACACCACCACCGTCGCCGTCGCCGACCCACGGCGCCCCGACCCACGGCGCCCCGGCGTTCGGCGCACCGCCCGTCGGCGCCCCTGGGTTCGGCCCGCCGGCGTTCGACCCGCAGGCCGCCGCGCAGACGCCGCCCCCGCCGCCGTTCCCCCTCCCGCCGCAGCAGGCCTTCGGGGCGCCCGCCCCGTTCGGCTACGGCCCGAGCTGCCGCTTCTGCGGCGCCGTCCCGGCCGTCGCGGCCACGATCCGCGGCCACCAGGGCCTCCTGGTGATCATGAGGTTCCTGAAGCTCCAGGGCCCGTTCTGCCGCACCTGCGGCGTCGCCGCCCACCGCGACATGACCGCGAGGAGCCTGTGGCAGGGCTGGTGGGGCATCGGGTCGATGCTGATCAACCCGATCACCATGCTGGTCAACCTCCCGAACCGGGCGAAGATCAACAAGCTGCCGGAGCCGATCCCCGGCGCCCCGGGCCGGCCGATGGCACCCGGCAAACCGCTGTTCCGGCGGATCGCGGTGCTCGGCTTCCTGATCCCGGCCCTGATCGTCGGCGTGATCGTGCTCGCGGCCCAGCAGGACGCGGACTTCGCCGAGGCCGGTGACTGCCTGGAGAACTCCGGCACCTTCTCCCGGCCCGAGGTCAGCGTCGTCGACTGCTCCGGCCCGGACGCCGACTACGACCTGGTGGGCAAGGTCAGCGGCACCTCGGACACCAAGCGCTGCGCGGTCTACCCGGAGGCCACCATCTCCTTCGTGAAGGAGCAGGGCTCCACCGGCTACGTGCTCTGCCTCAAGCGCCACCGGCGCTGACCCGGCGCCGGCGCCCGCCCTCCCGGCGTCACTGCTGCTGCTCGGCCGCCCACCACTCCCGGAGGGCGGCCTCAGCCGTCTCCCGGTCCATCGGACCGTGCTCCAGCCGCAGCTCCAGGAGGTGCTTGTAGGCCTTGCCGACCTGCGGGCCCGGCCGCAGGCCGAGCAGTTCCATGATCTGGTTGCCGTCCAGCGCCGGCCGGATGGAGTCCAGCTCCTCCTGCTCCTGCAGCCGGGCGATCCGCTCCTCTAGCGAGTCGTACGTCCGCGCCAGCGCCGCCGCCTTCTTGCGGTTTCGGGTGGTGCAGTCGGAGCGGGTCAGCCTGTGCAGGCGCTCCAGCAGCGGGCCCGCGTCGGTGACGTAGCGGCGCACCGCGGAGTCGGTCCACTCGCCGCCGCCGTAGCCGTGGAAGCGCAGGTGCAGCTCGACCAGCCGGGAGACCTCCTCGACCAGTTCCTTCGAGTACTTGAGGTCGCGCATCCGCTTGCGGGTCATCTTGGCGCCGACCACCTCGTGGTGGTGGAAGGACACCCGGCCGTCGGACTCGAACCGCCGGGTCCGCGGCTTGCCGATGTCGTGCAGCAGCGCGGCCAGCCGCAGCACCAGGTCCGGGCCGTCCTGCTCCAGCGCGATGGCCTGCTCCAGGACGGTCAGGGAGTGCTCGTAGACGTCCTTGTGCCGGTGGTGCTCGTCGCGCTCCAGGCGCAGGGCCGGCAGCTCGGGCAGCACGTGGTCGGCCAGGCCGGTGTCGACCAGCAGGCGCAGGCCCTTGACGGGGTGGGCGGCGAGCAGCAGCTTGTTGAGCTCGGCCTGGACCCGCTCGGCGGAGACGATGGTGATCCGCTCGGCCATCGCGGTCATCGCCGCGATGACCTCGGGGGCCGGCTCGAAGTCCAGCTGGGCGGCGAACCGGGCGGCCCGCATCATCCGCAGCGGGTCGTCCGAGAAGGACTCCTCCGGGGTGGCGGGGGTGCGCAGTACCCGGGCCTCCAGGTCGTCGAGGCCGTGGTGCGGGTCGACGAAGCCGCGGCCGGGCAGGTCGACGGCCATCGCGTTGACGGTGAAGTCGCGGCGGACCAGGTCCTGCCCGATGGTGTCGCCGTAGGTCACCTCCGGCTTGCGGGAGGTGCGGTCGTACGCCTCGCTCCGGTAGGTGGTGATCTCGATCAGGAAGCTGCCGTCCGGGGTGTCCTTGCGGGCGCCGACGGTGCCGAAGGCGATGCCCACGTCCCAGACCGCGTCGGCCCAGCCCTTGACCAGCCGGAGGACCTGCTGCGGGCGCGCGTCGGTGGTGAAGTCCAGGTCGTTGCCCAGGCGGCCGAGCAGGGCGTCCCGTACCGAGCCCCCGACCAGCGCGAGCCGGAAACCGGCGGCCTGGAAGCGGCCGGCGATCTCGTCGGCGACCGGGGAGACCCGCAGCAGCTCCTGCAGGCCGCGGGTCTGCGCCTCGCTCAGGCCCGGCAGGGCGGCGACGGCGGCGGAACTGGAATGATTGGCGTTGGACGCGCTGGCAGTGGACACGGCTCACAAGGGTACGTGCCCGTGCCTGCCGGGCGCCCGCCGATATGTCCACCGGTCCCGGCCGGGGGTCCACCCGCAGGCTCAGCGTCCGGCCCGCAACACTGCGGCCCGGCGAGCGTCGTTACCATGCGGGAGGGGACAGGCGGGACGGGACCGTCGCGAACCGGTCGGTCGGGGCTGCCCCGGCACCGTGAGGTGCCGCCGCGGCGCCGCTGACGGCCGGTGGATGGGGTGGGTCGGCCCGGTGTCGAGTGACTGATTCTGCAACGAGGACGGCGAGGGCGAAACGCGTGGACGAGCGAAGCGTGGGGTCTGCCCCGGCCCGGGTCCGGCGGGCGGCCCGCGCCCGCCGCACGGCCCGGCGACTGGGCGGTCTCCTGGCGGCCGGTGCGGTGCTGCTGTGCACCGCCGCACTGCCCGCCGCCGCGGCTCCGGCGGCCCCGGCCGCCCCCGACTACCCGGCGGCCATGAGCATCGGCACGGTCACCCCGGCGACGGCCGGTGAGAACGGCACCGTGACGATCACCGGCCAGGTGGTCAACGCCGGCCGCGAACCCCTCAAATCCGCCCACGTCGGGGTCCGCGCCCCGCTGTCCGGCAAGAAGCCGCTGGGCACCCGCAGCGAGGTCGCGTCGGTCGCCGACCGCTCCAGCCCCACCGGGACGGACGGCACCGACGTACCCGGCATCCAGATCCAGCTCGGCGACATCGGCCCCGGCCAGTCGCACGACTTCAGCATCCCGGTCACCACCGCGGACCTGGAGCTCTCCCGGCCCGGCGTGTACGAGCTCGCCGTGGACGTCTGGGGCACCGCGGGCGGCGGCCACGAGCGGGTGCTCGGCATCGCCCGCACCTTCCTGCCGTACGCCGTCGAGGCGACCCCCAAGCAGACCCAGGTCTCGGTGGTCTGGCCGATCACGCACGCCCCGGAGCTGGTCGCCCAGACCATGCCCGACAACGACCAGACGCCGGTGCTCCGCGACGACTCCCTGGCCACTGAGCTCGCCCCCGGCGGCCGGCTGCACCGGCTGGTCACCACCGGCGCCGCCCTGCAGAACCTCACCTGGGCCGTGGACCCGGACCTGCTGGACACCGTGTACGCGATGACCAGGCCGTACCGGGTGCAGAAGCCCAACACCGCCGGCGAGTCGGCCCGCGACGACAACACCGTGCCGGGCGCCGGCAGGGACGCGGCCACCGCCTGGCTGGCACTGCTGCGCACCGCGGTCGCCACCGCCGGGCACGAGGTGGTCTCGCTGCCGTACGCCGATCCGGACCTGGCCTCGATCGCGCACAACGGCGCCGGACTGCCGGGCGTGGAGACGGCGCTGCGCAAGGCCGCCACGGCCGGCCGGCTGACCACCGAGGGCCGGCTGTCGGTGGACGTGAAGTCCGACGTGGCCTGGCCGTACCAGGGCTGGCTGGACCGGCGGACGGCCGCCACCGCCCGGACGGTGGGCGGCCGGCTGGTGCTGGTGGACGGGTCCTCGATCCGGGAGTCCGGCTCCCTGGAGTACACCCCCGGAGCGGCCCGTCCGATCGGCGAGGGGCAGACCGCCGTGGTCGCCGACCCGACCGTGTCCGGGCTGTTCCAGTCGGACCTGAAGACGGCCGAGGCGAAGACCTCCGCCGTCCAGCGCTTCCTGGTGGAGACCCTGCTGATCACGCGGCAGATGCCGGAGCAGCAGCGCGGTCTGCTGGTCCTGCCGCCGCGCAACCTCACCGGGGACACCGCCGAGGCCCTCGCCACGGCCGTGCAGAAGGCCCAGCAGGGCGGCTGGGTCGCCCCGGCGGCGCTGCACACGGTGGCCGCCGCCCCGGCCGACCCGGAGGCCGGCACCGGCGTCCCGGACGGCTACCCGCAGGAGCTGGCCGCCTCCGAGCTGTCCGCCGCCGAGCTCGGCAAGACCACGTCGGTGCAGGCCGGGCTGGACAAGCTGATGCTGATCCTGACCCAGCCCCAGCGGGTCCGCGGCCCGTTCAGCGCGGCCATGGTCCGCTCGATGTCGACCGGATGGCGGGAGCAGGCCAGGCCCGGCGCCTCCTACCGCGAGGGCGTGCAGAAGTACCTGGGCAACCTCACCGCCGCGGTGCGGGTGCCGGACAAGAGCGAGATCACCCTGCCGGGTGACAACGCCACGCTGCTGATCAGTGTCAAGAACGACCTCAACCAGGCGGTCGGCAACCTGGAGCTGCGCCTGGTCTCCACCCAGCTGAACCGGCTCAACGTCGGCCCGGCGGAGCCGGTGGTCCTGGACGGCACGACCAGCCGGACGTTCCGCTTCCCCGCCGAGGCACAGGTCAACGGCTCGGTCCAGATGACCGCCCAGCTGTGGACCACCGGCCCCAATCCGCAGGCCTACGGCGAGCCGGTGACCTTCAAGGTCGAGGTCACCTCGGTGGCGAGCGGCGTGCTGTACGTGATCGGCGGCGGGGTGGTGCTGATGGTGCTGGCCGGGGTCCGGTTCTACCTCCAGCGCAAGAAGCACGCCGCCGCGGCGACCGACGCCGACGACGCCGAGGCCGAGGACGGCGAGGCCCCCGAGGCCGACGCCGCCGGCGGGGCGCGGCACGGCGGCGAGGGCAGCGGTGACGGCACCGACGCGGACCCGGCGTCGGCCCTGGATGACGCTGATCGGGCAGCCGGTGATGAGAAGGTTGGTCACTGAGGGTGCCCCGCACCGGACACCCGCCCCCAGCAGCGAATTGAGGTGGCATGACCGGGCCGCGCGAGGAGCGAGCAGACACCCAGGGCAGTGGCGGACCGCAGGTCCGCGGCGCCGGGTCCACCGAATCCGCGGCCGACTGGTACGTCGCCGACACCTTCTCCCGTGACCCGTTCGCGGCCGGGCCCTTCGACCCGGCCGCCGACGACACCGACCCGTACCGCGCGGCGGCCGCCGAGGCCGCCGCCTCGCTGCCCCCGCAGTCCACCGGTCACCCCGCCGGCGAGCCGGACGAGGACCTCCCACCGGCCGCACCGGAACCGCAGCTGACCGCCCCCGCCACCCGCTGGGCCGGGCTGGCGGCGGTCCCCCGCCCCGAGTCGGCGCCGCCCCGCCCGGGGCCCTCCTGGGACCCGGACACGGAGTACGTCGGGGTGGACGACCTGCTGGGCGGCGCGGCCCCGCACGGGCAGCCCCCCGCCGCGGCCGGGGACGACCGCGAGCGGCCCGACCCCGCCGACCGGCCCGAGGAGGCCGAGTCCCCCGAAGCCGCCGAGCGTCCCGAGCCGGACGGACCGAACCGGCCGGACGGGCCTGCGAAGCCGGAGCACCCGGACAAGGCCGGGGAGCAGTTCGTCCCGCCGATCGAGTTCGACCCGCCGCTGTCCGAGGAGGAGGCCCTCCTGCAAGCCGACGCGGCGGTGCGGGAGGCCACCATCGCGGCCCTCGACCGGAACGCCACGGCCTCACCCGCCGCGCAGCCCGCCCCCGGCACCGAGGAGAGCGGCACCGCCGAACCCGGCGCCGAACGGCCGGTCGTGGGCCGGGTGGCCGGTCTGCTCGGCTCCAGCGCGGTGATGGCGGCCGGCACCCTGGTCTCCCGCGCCACCGGCTTCCTGCGCACCATGGTCATCGCCGCCGCGATCGGCGTCGGCACCATGGGCGACTCGTACAACGCCGCGAACACCCTGCCGACCCTGCTGTACATCCTGATCGGCGGCGGCGCGCTGAACGCCGTGTTCGTGCCGCAGCTGGTGCGCAGCATGAAGCAGGACGAGGACGGCGGCACCGCCTACGCCAACCGCCTGCTGACCCTGGTGGTCACCGGCCTGGCCGGCGTGGTCTTCGTGTCGGTGCTCGCCGCGCCGGTCCTGGTGCAGCTGATCTCGCACTCGCTGATGCGCAACCCGGGCAGCGCCGACACCACGGTGGCCCTGGCCAGGTACTGCCTGCCGACCATCTTCTTCATGGGCGTCCACGTGGTGATGGGCCAGATCCTCAACGCCCGGGGCCGGTTCGGCGCGATGATGTGGACCCCGGTCCTCAACAACCTCGTGGTCATCTTCACCTTCGCGATGTACATCAAGGTCTTCGGGACCTTCGAGCACACCGAGGTGACGCCGGACCGGATCTCCTCCGAGGGCATCCGGCTGCTGGGCATCGGCACCCTGCTGGGCCTGGCCGTCCAGGCGCTGTCGATGATCCCGTACCTGCGGGCCTCCGGCTTCCGCTTCCGGCCCCGCTTCGACTGGCGCGGCCACGGCCTCGGCAAGGCCGCCCGGCTGGCCAAGTGGACGTTCCTGTTCGTCCTCGCCAACCAGGCCGGCTACCTCGTGGTGACCCAGCTCGCCACCGCCGCCGGCAGCAACGCGGAGAACCACGGCTACCTGGGCGTCGGCCTCGCCGCCTACTCCAACGCCCTGCTGATCTGGCAGCTGCCGATGGCGGTCATCACCGTCTCGGTGATGAGCGCCGTCCTGCCCCGGCTCTCCCGGTCGGCGGCCGACCAGGACCAGGGCGCCGTCCGCGACGACCTCTCGTACGGGCTGCGCACCTCCGCGGTCGCGATCGTGCCGGGCGCGTTCCTGTTCCTCTCGCTCGGCCCGGTGATCGGCAGCACCATCTACGGCCTCGGCAACGGCGGCGCGGTCGCCCACGGCTCGACCGCCGTCGGCTACATGCTCTCCGCCTTCGCCCTCGGCCTGATCCCGTACTCGGTGCAGTACGTGCTGCTGCGCGGCTTCTACGCCTACGAGGACACCCGCACGCCGTTCTCCAACACGGTCTGGGTGGCGCTGACCCAGGCGGGCACGGCGGTGTTCTTCTTCCTCGTCCTGCCGGACCGCTGGGCGGTGACCGGGATGGCCTTCGGGTACGGCATCTCCTACGCCGTCGGCGTGCTGGTCGCGGTGCCCAGGCTGAAGGCCAGGACGGGCGGGCTGGACACCCCGCGGATCGCCAAGACCTACGTGCGGCTGGCCATCGCCTGCCTGCCCGCCGCCGCGGTCGGCCTGGCGGTGGAGCTGCTGCTGGGTTCGGTGGTCGACGGGTGGTCGGGTGACCTGCTGACCCTCCTGATCGCCGCTACGCTGCAGCTCGGTGTGTTCCTCGTGCTCGCCCGGCGGATGCGGATCGAGGAGCTCAACGCGATGGTCGGCATGGTCCGCAGTCGGCTCGGCCGTTGACCTTTCGTCAACCCGGCCACGCGGATCTCCCGCTCCCTCAGGTGGCCTACTTCGGGCCGGATTCGGCGATCTTCACCGAATCCGGCCCGGTCCCGGCCGAATCCCCCCAGGTGTGCACGAATACGCAACCACTCGGCCTTCTCAGCGGTCGTACCAGGGGGCCGGGAGTGGGCACAATTGTCCTGGCACCGCTCGCCCCCCGCCAGGGACGGGTCGGAGCCGGACTTCTCGGTACCGGGGCGATACAAGGGGAGGCAGGACCACGGTGGCTGATGGCACCAAGGCGGTTGTCGACACGTCCGTGACGGACGCGGCGGCACTCGCCATGGCACTCGGGGAGCTCCCCGAGGAAACCCCGGCGCAGCCGGCCGGCAAGCCGGCCCGCGAGGCCGCAGGGCCCGCCACGACCTCGGCCGGCGCGACCGCGAAGACCCGTGGGAAGGCGAAGCGGAACACCAGGTCCGGCAAGCCCGCGGAGACCGCGCGGGCCACCGGGGCGACCCGGGCCGCCCAGGCCGCGCCGAAGGCACCGGACGCCCCGCGGGGTCCTGGTGCGACGGACGGCCCGCAGGAGCCCGACCAGGCCGACCCGACGGGCGCACCGGACGCGACGGCCGTGCCGGGTGCACCGGACGCGACGGGCGCACCGAAGATCTCCCCGGAGGCCTCCGAGCCCCAGGCTGCGCCCGAGACCGGTGAGGAGCCGGCGTCCGCGGAGGAGGAGTCCGCCTCCGCGGCGGCCCCGACCTCCGAGGACGGCGACGCCGCCGGGGACTCCGGGGACTCCGAGGACACCGGGGACTCCGCCGCGGACGAGGACGCGGACGAGGACGCGGGCACGGATGCGGACGAGACCGCCGACGAAGCCTCCGACGAGGGGACGTCCGAGCCCGACGAGACCCCCGAGCCCGAGGAGCCGGCCGAGAGCACCGCCCCGCTGTCGGCCGCCGAGATCGCCGCCGAACTGGCCGACGGAGCCGCCCGCAGGGCCAAGGAGAAGACCCGGACCGACGCCCCGGACCGTCGTCCCGAGCGTGCCCCCGCCACCAGCACCGAGACCCTCGACGCCGACACCGCCACCCTCCCCGCCACGCTCGCCGCCCCCCTGCGCCGCAGCGGGGACAAGATCGCCGGCCGCTACCGGCTGGAGGAGTGCATCACCCACTCCGAGGTCTTCAGCAGCTGGCGGGCGGTCGACGAGAAGCTCCGGCGCGCCGTCGGCGTCCACCTGCTCGCCGCCCGGCACCGCCGCGCCAAGGCCGTCCTCACCGCGGCCAGGTCGGCGGCCCTGCTCGGCGACCCGCGCTTCGTCCAGGTCCTGGACGCCGTCCAGGAGGGCGACCTGGTCTACGTCATCCGGGAGTGGCTCCCGGACGCGTCCGACCTCGCCCGGCTGTTCGCCGCCGGCCCGATGGAGCCCTACGACGCCTACCAGATGGTCCGTCAGGTCACCGACGCCATCGCCGCCGCCCACCGCCGCGGCCAGGCCCACCTGCGGCTCACCCCGAGCTGCGTGCTGCGGACCGAGACCGGCCAGTACCGGATCAACGGCATCGCCGTGGACGCCGCCATCCGCGGGCTGCCCGTCGAGGACGCCGAGCTCACCGACACCAAGGCCATCGGCGCGCTGCTCTACGCGGCGCTGACCCATCGCTGGCCGTACCCCGAGGACCGCTACGACCTCCAGGGCATGCCCAAGAGCCTCGGCTGCGTCCCGCCCGACCAGGTCAGGGCCGGCATCCACAAGGGGCTCTCCGAGCTGGCCGCCCGCGCGCTCGGCGAGCACCTGCCGCACCACCAGGAGCCGATCACCAGCCCCGAGCAGCTGGCCAAGGCGATCGCCCTGATGCCCAAGATCCGGCAGCCCGAGCCGCCGGCACCGCCCGCCTTCACCCCGCCCCGCTACCCGGCCCACCGCCCGGCCCGGCCCACCCCCGCCCCGGGCGGGGCCGGCGGTCCGACCCGCCCCCGCCCCGGGGGCGAGAGCGCCCACCCCGAGACCACCCGCCCGGTCCCCCCGGCTCCCCGGCCCCGCCGCCGGATGCGGGCCCTGGCCAGGTGGAGCGCCTCCGCCGTCGCCCTGGCCGCGATCGGCCTCGGCTCCTGGCAGCTGGTCGAACACCTCAACCACCGCAAGCACACCTCGGCCGACCAGCCGGCTCCCGTCCAGTCCTCGGCCGGGTCCTCGCCGGCCCCCTCCGCCGGGCCGGTCACCATCGCCGAGCTCCGCAACTTCAACGCCTTCGGCGACGACAAGGACGGTCACTCCTCCGAACTGCCGCTCGCCCGCGACGGCAACCCCGCCACCGCCTGGACCACCCAGGGCTACCAGGACCAGTTCAGCCCCGGCGGCTACCGCCCGGGCAACGGCATCCTGGTCGACCTCGGCTCCCCCCACCAGGTCAGCTCGGTGGACGTCACCCTGATCGGCGACCACCAGGTCGAGCTCAAGGCCGGCCCCACCGGGCTCACCTCCCCGCCCACCGCGGACAAGAACGGCTTCAACAGCCTCGGCCCGTCGATCGCCACCAAGTCCGGGAGCCAGGTCCAGCTCAAGCCCGAGAAGCCGGTCACCACCCGCTACCTCTTGATCTGGCTGACCAGCATCCCCAACGATGGGGAAGCGTTCCGCGGCAAGATCGCCGAGATCAAGGTGAACGGCTGAACCACACCGGAGAGGGGGCGAGGATGGCAGCGGAGCCGACCGACGCCGAACTGCTCGCCCGGCACGCCGCGGGTGACCCGGCCGCCTTCGGCCTCCTGGTCCGGCGCCACCGGGACCGGCTCTGGGCGGTCGCCCTGCGCACCCTGGGCGACCGCGAGGAGGCCGCCGACGCCCTCCAGGACGCCCTGGTGTCCGCCTTCCGGGCCGCCCACACCTTCCAGGGCCGGTCGGCCGTCACCACCTGGCTGCACCGCATCGTGGTCAACGCCTGCCTCGACCGCGCCCGGCGCACCGCCACCCGCCGCACCGGCCCCCTGGACGGCGACCCGGCCCGCCTGGACACCGTCCTGGGCAGCGCCGAGGGCGCCGACGCGGCCGCCGTCCGGGCCGAACTGCGCCGCGAGGTGACCGGCGCGCTCGCCACCCTGCCCGCCGACCAGCGGGCCGCCCTGGTCCTGGTCGACATGGAGGGCTACTCGGTGGCCGAGGCCGCCGAGCTCCTCGACATCCCCGTCGGCACGGTCAAGAGCCGGTGCGCCCGCGGCCGCGCCAAGCTGCTCCCGCTGGTCCGCCACCTGCGCCCCGGCGCCGCCCCTCCGGAGACCGGACCGGCACGGACCGACCCCGGTCCCGGCCGACCACCGAGCGCTGTTTCACGTGAAACACCGCCGGGGAACCCACCGGGCCCCGGCACCGTCCCATCACCGGGCCAGGCACGTCCGGCCACCGCCCTGGAAGGAGATGTGACCACGCGATGACGCCGCACACCCCTTCCCCGCCCCCATCCGACCGGGACGGCGCCGGCGCGCCCGACCCGAACGACGCGAGCGCCCACCCGGACGTGGAGACCCTCGCCGACCTCGCCGAGGACCTGCTCGACCCGGCCGACGCCGCCCCGCTCCGGCAGCACCTCACCGGCTGCCCGGACTGCGCCGACACCTACGCGGCGCTGACCGAGGTCGCCCTGCTGCTCGGCGCCGACCCGGCCCCGACCATGCCCGAGGACGTCGCCGACCGGATCGACGCCGCTCTGGCGGCCGCCGCAGCCGAGCGGACCCCCGCGCCGGAGCCCGGGACACCGGCCGTCGCCCCCGCCCGCACCGCCCCGCCCGGCGGCCCGGCCGGTCCGTCACGTCCCGGGGCCGGCACCGGGCGTGGACCGGCCACCGGTCCCGGCCGTCCGCGCCGGCGCCGCACCGGCCGCATCCTGCTCGGCACCGCCGCCCTCGCGGCCGTGCTGTCCCTCGGCTCCCTCCTGATCACCCAGCCCTGGCAGTCCGGGGCCGGCCCGGCCTCCAGCGCGGCCGGCTCCGACAGCGGCCACGCCGCCGCCCTCGCCCCCGGCAACCGCTCGCCGAAGGCCGCCGCCGAAGGGGCCCCCGAGTACCGCGAGGACCAGCTCGCCCAACAGGTCCGAGACCTGCTCGCCTCGGCGTCCGCCCCGGCCGTCCCCGGATCCCACACCGACGTCCAGCCGGGCATCGGCGCGGAGGGCAGCGTCCCGCCCGGGACGGCCACCGGCTCCCCCACGGCCCCCACCAGCCCGCCGCCCGCCTGCGTCACCCTCGCCGCCGGCCACCCCGGCCGGGCACCGCTCGCGGCCGGCCCCGGCCGGTACGGCACCGACCCGGTCACCGCGCTGGTCTACCCCCTGGACGGCCGCACCGACCTGATGGATGTCTACCTGGTCACCCCGGACTGCCCGGGCGCGAAGGTCCTGCTGCACCGCACCGTCCCGGCGCCCTGACCAGCCAAGGAAGATCCGTCCCCGTACCTTGTGAACCACCGGTCCCACCGCCCCCCGTGCCCGGACTCCGGGCGCCTGGTGCACCGGGGCCTGGGAATGCGGGAGACTGGTCAGTCGTTGTCCCGGGCGGCGGAGCAGGACCGCCCTCCCCGCAGATGCGCGGGTCGCGATGCGAACCAGGAGATGCAGTGAGCGACGTCCGTAATGTGATCATCATCGGTTCCGGCCCGTCCGGATACACCGCTGCGCTCTACACCGCCCGTGCCTCCCTCAAGCCCCTCGTGTTCGAGGGTGCCGTGACGGCCGGCGGTGCCCTGATGAACACCACCGAGGTGGAGAACTTCCCCGGCTTCCGGGACGGCATCATGGGCCCCGAGCTGATGGACGGCATGCGGGCACAGGCCGAGAAGTTCGGCGCCGAGCTGGTCCCGGACGACATCGTCGCGGTCGACCTCACCGGTGACGTCAAGACCGTCACCGACTCCGAGGGCACCGTGCACCGCGCCCGCGCCGTGATCGTCGCCACCGGCTCCCAGCACCGCAAGCTCGGCCTGCCCCGGGAGGACGCGCTCTCCGGACGCGGCGTCTCGTGGTGCGCCACCTGTGACGGATTCTTCTTCCGCGACCAGGACATCGCCGTGGTCGGCGGCGGCGACACCGCCCTGGAGGAGGCCACCTTCCTCTCCCGCTTCGCCCGCAGCGTCACGGTCGTCCACCGCCGCGACAGCCTGCGCGCCTCCAAGGCGATGCAGGAGCGGGCCTTCGCCGACCCGAAGATCAGCTTCGCCTGGGACAGCGCCGTCGAGGAGATCCACGGCGACCCCAAGCTGACCGGTCTCACCCTGCGCGACACCACCACCGGCGACACCCGCGAGCTGGCCGTCACCGGCCTGTTCATCGCCATCGGCCACGACCCGCGCACCGAGCTCTTCACCGGCCAGCTCGACCTGGACGCCGAGGGCTACCTCACCGTGGAGGCCCCCTCCACCCGGACGAACATCCCCGGCGTCTTCGCCGCCGGCGACGTGGTCGACCACACCTACCGCCAGGCCATCACCGCGGCCGGGACGGGCTGCGCCGCCGCCCTGGACGCCGAGCGCTACCTCGCCTCGCTCGCCGACCTGGAGGCCCAGGCCGCCGCCGTCGCGGTCTGAGCGAACGCACACCTGCCGGGGCCGGCCGGACCACCCCGGTCCGGCCGGCCCCGGACCCGCCACCGTTTCACGTGAAACCGCCCCCGGACACGTGGCGCGGTGGCCCCGCAGGACCATCCCCCGTCGAGAAACAGAACGGCCCCCGCCGTTGTTGTGACTCTCGAAGGTGCCCAACCGACCCACACGCGGCGGGGCACCACCTCGTACGTGACCCTTAGGAGTTCCCGTGGCCGGCGCCACCATCACCGTGACCGACGCGTCCTTCGACGCCGACGTCCTCAAGAGCGAGAAGCCCGTCCTGGTCGACTTCTGGGCCACCTGGTGCGGCCCGTGCCGCCAGGTCGCCCCGATCCTGGAGGAGATCGCGGACGAGCACGGCGAGGCCATCACCATCGCCAAGCTCGACGTCGACGCCAACCAGGAGACCGCGGCCCGCTACAACGTGATCTCCATCCCGACCCTCAACGTCTACCAGAACGGCGAGCTGGTGAAGACCATCACCGGTGCCCGCCCGAAGGCCGCGCTGCTGCGCGAGCTGGCGGACTACATCGCCCTCTGAGCCCGAACCCGGCAGCGGAGCCCGGCAGCTGATCCCCGGCGCAGCGGAGCCCCGACGCCGGAGTCCCGGCAGCGGAGAACGGACGGCGGAGGCAGGCCCACCGAGGGCCCGCCTCCGCCGTCCGTCGTTCCCCCGCCCACCGTCGGGCCCATCGTTCAGAACGGCCGCAGCGCCGGCTCCTTCCGCGCCCCGCCCAGCAGCCGTTCCAGCGCGCCCTCCACGTCGCTGCGCCAGCTGAGCGTGGTGCGGGCCTCCAACCGCAGCCGCGGAAAGCGCTGGTGCGGACGGACCGTCTTGAACCCCACCGCCAGCAGGTGGTCGGCCGGCAGCACGCAGCTCGGCGTCTCCCGGCCGACCGCACCGAACGCCTCGACCGCCCGGAAGCCCCGGACGATCAGGTCCTTGGCCGCCGTCTGCACCAGCACCCGGCCGAGCCCCTGCCCCTGGTAGCCCGGGAGCACCCGGCTGACCATCAGCTGCACCGCGTCCGCGGACACCGGGCTGGTCGGGAACGACTGCGAGCGCGGCACGTAGGCCGGCGGCGCATACAGCACGAACCCCGCGGGCCGGTCGTCGACGTAGGCCACCCGGCCGCAGGAGCCCCACTCCAGCAGCACCGCCGAGATCCAGCCCTCCTTCTCCGCCTCGGCCTTCCCGGACTCCACCGCCGCCCGCCCGGTCACCGGATCCAGCTCCCAGAACACGCAGGAGCGACACCCCACCGGCAGGTCCTGGAGACTGTCCAGCGTCAGCGGAACGATCCTGCGTCCCACGCCCCCACACCTCCTCCGCAGCCCGGGCCGCCCGAGCGGCCCGCCCCTCCACCGAGACACCTACCCAAACGAAAGGGGTGCACGTTTCACGTGAAACATGCACCCACCGCCGTCCGGACCGCCCGGTTCAGCCCTGCGAGAGCTTCAGCCCGTCCTCGCCGGGCGCCAGCCCGTCCAGGATCCGGTTCAGGTCCTCCACCGAGGCGAACTCCAGCACCACCTTGCCCTTGCCGAGCTTGCCGTTCCGCTGTGACACCTCGACCTTGACCCGGGTGTCGAAGCGGTCCGACAGGCGCCCGGCCAGTTCGTTGAAGGCCGGCGACAGCAGCCTGCCCGCCTTCGGCGCCGCCGGCCGGGCCGGCTTCTCGTCGCGGTTCATCGTCGCGACGATCTCCTCGGTGGTGCGCACCGAGAGCCCCTCGACGTTGATCCGCTTCGCCAGCCGGTCCTGCTGCTCGGCGTCCGGCAACCCCAGCAGCGCACGCGCGTGGCCCGCGGTGAGCACGCCGCTCGCCACCCGCTTCTGCACCGCCGGGGAGAGCTTCAGCAGGCGCAGGGTGTTGGAGACGTGCGAGCGGGAGCGGCCGATCCGGTCGGCCAGCTCGTCGTGGGTGCAGGAGAAGTCCCGCAGCAGCTGGTCGTAGGCGGCGGCCTCCTCCAGCGGGTTCAGCTCGGCCCGGTGCAGGTTCTCCAGCAGCGCGTCCAGCAGCAGCTTGTCGTCCTCGGTGGCCCGCACGATCGCCGGGATCAGCTCCAGGCCGGCCTCCTGGGAGGCACGCCAGCGGCGCTCGCCCATGATCAGCTCGTAGCTGTCCGCACCGACCTGGCGGACCACCACCGGCTGGAGCAGGCCCACCTCCCTGATCGAGGCGACCAGCTCGGCCAGCTTGTCCTCGTCGAAGTACTCGCGGGGCTGGCGGGGGTTCGGCCGGATCACGGCCGGCGGCAGCTCGGCGAACCGGGCCCCCTCCACCGGGGAGAGCGCCGCCTCCAGGACGCTGCGCGGATGGGCCTCCGCAGCCAGCTCCCGCAGGCTCTCGGCCGCCGCCTTCGCGGCCACCGTGCCCCGGCCGGTCGGCAGCACCGGCACCGCCGCCGGGGAGACCGTCCCGCCCGTCCGGACCGTGGCCACCGCCTCCGACTCCTGGCCGGCGGCCGGTGCGGTCGCTCCTGCGGCCGGCGAGGCGGCCGGGATCAGTGCCCCCAGCCCTCGTCCGAGGCCTCTGCGCGTGCTCACCGGTTGTCCTCCATCGTGCTCTGCTGTGCCACCGGAGCGGGCCGCTCGCCGGCGCCGTTCCGCTGCTGTCCCAGTCCGCCGTAGGCGGCCACGTCACCGTCTGCCTGCGCCCCCGGCGCCCCCCGGAGCGCGAGCTCCCGGGCGGCCTCCAGGTACGACAGCGCACCGGTCGAACCAGGATCGTAGGTGAGCACCGTCTGCCCGTAACTCGGTGCCTCGGAGATCCGCACCGATCGCGGGATGGCCGTCCGCAGCACCTCCTGCTCGAAGTGCGTACGGACCTCCTCCGCCACCTGCGCGGCGAGCCTGGTCCGGGCGTCGTACATGGTCAGCAGGATGGTGGAGACGTGCAGAACCGGGTTGAGGTGCGCGCGGACCAGCTCGACGTTGCGCAGCAGCTGGCCCAGGCCCTCCAGCGCGTAGTACTCGCACTGGATCGGGATCAGCACCTCCTGGCCGGCGACCATCGCGTTCACGGTGAGCAGGCCGAGCGAGGGCGGGCAGTCGATCAGGATGTAGTCCAGCGGCTGCTCGTACGCCGCGATCGCCCGCTGCAGGCGGCTCTCCCGGGCGACCAGCGAGACCAGCTCGATCTCGGCGCCCGCCAGGTCGATGGTGGCCGGGCAGCAGAACAGCCCCTCCACGTCGACCACCGGCTGCACCACGTCGGCCAGCGGCTTGCCCTCCACCAGGACGTCGTAGATGGACGGCACCTCGGCGTGGTGATCGATGCCGAGCGCGGTGGAGGCGTTGCCCTGCGGGTCGAGGTCGATCACCAGCACCCGCAGCCCGTGCAGGGCCAGCGAGGCGGCCAGATTGACGGTGGTGGTGGTCTTGCCCACCCCGCCCTTCTGGTTGGCCACCACCATCACCCGGGTGGCGGCGGGCCGGGGCAGGCCTTCTCCCGTACGGCCGACGGCCTGAACGGCGGCCTGGGCAGCCCGCGCGATGGGGGTGTCATCGATCAGGTCGATGGTCTCCGAGTCCTGCATGGGGGTCAGTGTTTCACGTGAAACCGGAGCGGCAACAGTCACCGCCCGGCTGCGGCCGAGGATTCCGGAAAGCATGGAGCGACGTTTCACGTGAAACACGATGCCCAAAATGCCGGAAATCTGACGGACCGACACTCCGGCACCCGGGCGACATCCACCGTCGCCCGGGTCGCCCACCAGGACAGTCGTCCGGGCTCAGCGCCGCCGGCGCGCTCCGCCGCGACCGCCCTCGGACGGCTTTCCCCCGCGTCCGGCCCTGGCCGCCTTGGCCCGCCGGGTGGCGGCCTTCACACCGCCCGGGCTCTCCCCGGCCTCCACCCGGACCACCCGGGTCGAGGTCTCCAGGGTCTCCTCGCCGACCGCGAGCACCGACCAGCCGACCGCACCGAGCTTCGTCAGCGCCGACCGGGAGTCGGCCAGCTCCTGCTCGGCCGTGTCCCCCTTGAGCGCCAGCATCTGACCGTACGGACGCAGCAGCGGCATCCCCCAGCCGGCGAGCCGGTCCAGCGGGGCGACCGCCCGTGCGGTCACCACGTCCACCGCGAGCTTGCCGACCATCTCCTCGGCGCGGCCGCGCAGCACCGTCACGTTGTCCAGGCCCAGCAGCCGCACCACCTCCTCCAGGAAGGTGGTCCGCCGCAGCAGCGGCTCCAGCAGCGTCACCGACACGTCCGGACGGGCCAGCGCCACCGGGATGCCCGGCAGACCGGCGCCGGAGCCCACGTCGCACAGCGTCGCGCCGGCCGGCAGCAACTCCGCCAGCACCGCGCAGTTGAGCACGTGCCGGTCCCACAGCCGCGGCACCTCACGCGGGCCGATCAGCCCGCGCTGGACCCCGGCCGTGGCCAGCAGCTCGGTGTACCGCACCGCGACCGGGTACCGGTCGCCGAAGATCTCCGCCGCCACGGCGGGGGCCGGCGCCAGATCGGCCACCGCACCGCCCTCCGTCGCACCGCCCTCCGCGGCCACGCCGTCCGTGTCCATCTCGACCTCTCCGCTCACCGAAATCCACCCACCCGTACAAGCACTGTTTCACGTGAAACATCCAGCCCCCACCCGACCGACCCGAGCCCGGCCACAAAGGGGACGACCCCGCCCGCGCGAGGCGGACGGGGTCGACGGTCAGACCGCCACCGGCGTCAGCGCGGCAGCACGACCACGCAACGCTCGGGCTCCTCGCCCTCCGACTCGCTGCGCAGGCCCGCCGCGGCCACCGCGTCGTGCACCACCTTGCGCTCGAACGGGGTCATCGGACGCAGCTTCTCCTGCTCGCCCGAGCTCTTCACCCGCTCGGCCGCCTCGGCGCCGAGCGCGGCCAGCTCGGACCGCTTGCGGGCCCGGAAGCCCGCGATGTCCAGCATCAGCCGGCTGCGTTCACCGGTCTCCCGGTGGACCGCCAGCCGGGTCAGCTCCTGCAGCGCCTCCAGCACCTCGCCGTCGTGGCCGACCAGGCGCTGGAGCGACCGGTCGGACCCTTCGCCGACGATGGAGACGAGGGCCCGGTCGCCCTCCACGTCCATGTCGATGTCCCCGTCGAGGTCCGCGATGTCGAGCAGACCCTCCAGGTAGTCGGCCGCGATGTCACCCTCCTGCTCCAGGCGGGCAACGGCGCCCTCGGCGCCAGGGCCGGCCTCGGCCTCGGCCTCGGCCTCGGTGTCGACGGCGGAGATGGTGCCTTCCGTCACTGCTGGACTCCTTCAGGGATGGGCCCTCGGGTGGGGCCGAGAACGAAGATCTGGGGCCGGTGTCGACGGTCTGGGACCGGTCAGGACTTCTTCTTCGGCCGCTGGCCGCTCTGTCCGCGCTTCGGCTGCTGGCGCTGGCCCGGCTTGGCCGCCGCCGTCCTCGCCGCCGGGGCCTTCCGCTCCGCCGCCGGGGCGGGGGCCTCCTCGGCCGGCTCGGCGGACTCCGCCGGCTCGGCCGGCTTGGTCAGGCTGGTCGTGGTGGTGTGGCCACCGGCCTGCCGCTGGGCCTTGGTCTGCTTGCGCGGCTGCTGCCGGCGCACCTGCACGCTGTCCTCGACCACGGCCTCGGCACTGGTCGGCGCCGCACCCTTGCCGCCGCCGGAGATCAGGGCGAGCACCCCGACCTTCTTGACCGAGCCGTCCGGGTTGATCCGGCCGGCCTTCCTCAGACGGACCTGGCGCTCCTCGAAGGCCTTGCTGCCGGGCGTCGGGTTGTTGCGGATGACGATCAGCTGCTGGCCCATCGACCAGACGTTGGTGGTCAGCCAGTAGACCAGCACACCGACCGGGAAGTTGATGCCCATCACGGCGAACATGATCGGGAAGACGTACATCAGCATCTTCTGCTGCTGCATGAACGGCGTCTTGACCGTGAGGTCCATGTTCTTGGTCATCAGCTGGCGCTGGGTGATGAACTGCGACAGCGACATCAGGACGATCATGATCGCGACGACGATCTTGACGCTGATCTCGGTGGAACCGAGGAAGGTCGCCGACAGCGGGGCACCGAAGATGTGTGCCTGCTGGGCGCTGTCGAGCAGGGTCTCGTTGAAGACCCCGATCGGCTTGTCCTTGGCCACCGAGGCCAGCACGCCGTAGAGGGCGGTGAAGAACGGGGCCTGCACCAGGATCGGAAGGCAGCTCGAGAAGGGGTTGGTACCCGCCTCCTTGTAGAGCTTCATCATCTCTTCGGACTGGCGCTGCCGGTCGTTCTTGTAGCGCTCCTGGATGGCCTTCATCTTCGGCTGGATCGCCTGCATGGCCCGGGTCGCCTTGATCTGCTTCACGAACAGCGGGATCAGGCAGATCCGGATGACGATGACCATGGAGACGATCGACAGGCCCCACGCCCAACCACCGTTGGGATCGAAGACGTGGCTGTACAGCGAGTGGAACTGGACGATGATCCAGGACACCGCGGTGTAGAGGGGACTCAGAAAACCGAAAGTCACCGGTCAGACTCCTTGGGCATCGGGCTTCGCCACCGGCTCCGGCCCGGCAGTCCCGCTCGTGGGGCTCAGCAGATCGCGCAGCCGTCGGTGCCACACCGGGTGCTTGCGCGGCGGTACATGGTCGACCCCACCGGGCGACCAGGGGTTGCAGCGCAGGATGCGCCAGGCGGTCAGGCCAGTGCCTTTGACCGCTCCGTGCACCTGCACTGCCTCGTACCCGTAGTGCGAACACGAGGGGTAGTAACGGCAGACCGGGCCCAACAGTGGACTGATCGTCCACTGATAGAGCCGGATCAGCCCCATCAGCAGGTACTTCATCGCCCTGCTCCCGTCGGCGCGCCGCCGCTCGGCTCCGCCCTGAGCAGGCGCCTCAGCGCCGCGTCCAGGTCGTGCTCAAGTTCGAGGTACGAGGCCGCCGCCGCCGGCGGCAGCGCGCGTACCACCACCAGGCTACCTGCGGGCAACCGGGACATACGCGCGCCCATCAGATGCCGCAACCGGCGCTTGACCAGGTTGCGCACCACAGCAGGGCCGACGGCCTTGCTGACGACGAAACCCGCACGCGCCGGAGGGAGCCCCTCGGCGACGTGCGGGCTGGAGTCACTCAACGCGCCGGCTGCCCCCGCCAGGACGCCATCTCTACTGAGATGGACGACCAGCAGGGGCCGACCGGCACGCCGACCGCGTTTCACCGCGATCGAGAAGTCCTGGCGCCGCCGCAGCCGATGCTCGGAGGGCAGCACTGCAGACCCTTGGCGCGAATCAGGCGGACAGGGCGGAACGGCCCTTGCCACGGCGCGCGGCCAGGATGGCGCGGCCGGCACGCGTCCGCATGCGCAGCCGGAAGCCGTGGGTCTTGGCACGACGGCGGTTGTTCGGCTGGAAGGTGCGCTTGCTCACTCGGGGGCTCCTGAGGTGAATCGTAGGGTGACCGGGTATCGCTTGGCCGTCACCGTGCGTCCGCGTGATCTCCCCCATCAATGGGAAGTCCGGCCCCAAAAACCCAGATCTGCTGGGGTTTGAGGCAATCCACGGCGCCCGTGCTGCGCGCGTCATGGAAGCGGGCGGACCCGCGGACATGCGGCAGCGGCCATCGACAACTCGACCTGGTTACGGTACGCGGACCAGGGGTGGAGGGTCAAACCGGGTGGTCCCGGGCCTGCGCCGCGGCCGGAAATCCACGATACCCACAGCCTGTGGACAACAACTTGAATCAGCTCTGTCCGCTGACTACCGTTGCAGGACTTGTCTGGTTTGTTCTTCGGGGCGGACCACCACCCCCCGAAGCCCCTTGACACCCCCGTACGGGGAACGAGAAAGCGTGCACCAGTGGCTGATGTCAACAGCGATCTCGTCCCGGTCTGGGCGTCGGTCGTCGAGCGGCTGGTCAACGACGCAAGTGTCGGGGACAGCGACAAGATGTGGCTCCGGCGGACCCAGCCGATGTGGATGATGCACGACACCGCCCTGCTGGCCGCGCCCAACGAGCGCGCCAAGCAGGTGCTGGAGGGCCGGCTGCTGCCGCAGCTGAGCGACGCGCTCTCCCGCGTGTTCGCCCGCCCCGTACGGATCGCGGTGATGGTGGACGCCAACGCCGTCCCGCCGGCCGGCAGCCCGGGCGCCGAGTCCGGCGGCCACGGCGAACCGCACGGCGGCCACGACCAGGACCAGCAGGGCTCCGAGCCCGAGGACTGGGCACCCCAGCACCAGCACGCCCCGCAGCAACAGCACTCACAGCACCCGCACCCCCAGCAGCACCAGCAACAGCACCAGGCGCAGCACCGCCAGCACTCCGAGTTCGGCGGCCGCCAGGACGCCCCGGGCAGCTGGCCGCGGTCCGAGAACTACCCGGGCCCGCAGGAGTACCCGCCGGCCCAGGACTACTCCCGCGGCGGCTACCCGCAGCAGCAGTACGGCCAGGGGTACCCGCCCGACCGCTACGACCAGCCCTCCGGGTACCCGCAGCGGACCGCCGGCTACGGCGACGAGCCGCCGGCCTGGCACTCCCAGGGCGGGTCCGAGGACGGCTGGGAGCAGGCGCCGCCGCCGGCCACCGAGCGCCCCAAGAGCCTGCCGGCCGTCACGCCGTCCCAGGGTGACCTGTTCGACGGGGTGCTGGAGCACTCCCCCGCGCCCGGTCGCCAGCGGCCCGGTGCGCCGGCCCGCCGTCCCGCCGGCTCCCGGCCCGCCCCAGGCGGCGCCGTCGAGCGCCAGCCCGCCCCGGGGGTCCCGGCCCCGCCGGGTGCTCCGCCGGCCGGTGGAGCGCGCAAGGACGAGCCGAACGCCCGGCTGAACCCGAAGTACCTGTTCGACACCTTCGTGATCGGGGCGAGCAACCGCTTCGCGCACGCGGCCGCCGTGGCGGTGGCCGAGGCGCCGGCCAAGGCCTACAACCCGCTCTTCATCTACGGCGAGTCCGGCCTCGGCAAGACCCACCTGCTGCACGCCATCGGGCACTACTCGCGCAGCCTCTTCCCCGGCACCCGGGTGCGGTACGTGAGCTCGGAGGAGTTCACCAACGAGTTCATCAACTCGATCCGCGACGGCAAGGCGGACGCGTTCCGCAAGCGGTACCGGGACATCGACATCCTGCTCGTCGACGACGTGCAGTTCCTGGCGAGCAAGGAGTCGACGCAGGAGGAGTTCTTCCACACCTTCAACACCCTGCACAACGCCAACAAGCAGATCGTGCTCTCCTCCGACCGGCCGCCCAAGCAGCTGATCACCCTGGAGGACCGGCTGCGGAACCGCTTCGAGTGGGGTCTGATCACCGACGTCACCCCGCCGGAGCTGGAGACCCGGATCGCGATCCTGCGCAAGAAGGCGATCCAGGAACAGCTGAACGCGCCTGCGGACGTGCTGGAGTTCATCGCGTCCCGGATCACCCGGAACATCCGGGAGCTGGAGGGCGCGCTGATCCGGGTGACCGCCTTCGCCAACCTGAACCGGGCACCGGTCGACCTGGAGCTGGCCGGGATCGTCCTGAAGGACCTGATTCCGGGCGGGGACGAGGACGCCGGCCCCGAGATCACCGCTCAGGTGATCATGCAGCAGACCGCGGCCTACTTCGGGCTCGGCGTGGAGGACCTCTGCGGCTCCTCGCGCAGCCGGGTGCTGGTGACGGCCCGGCAGATCGCGATGTACCTCTGCCGCGAGCTCACCGACCTGTCACTGCCGAAGATCGGCGCGCAGTTCGGCGGTCGGGACCACACCACGGTCATGCACGCGGACCGGAAGATCCGCTCGTTGATGGCCGAGCGGCGGTCCATCTACAACCAGGTCACCGAGCTGACCAACCGGATCAAGAGCTGAACCTGCTGCTGGGCAGCGGGAGTTGAAGGGGAGTCGGGGAACGTGCCGGCTCCCCTTCGGCCTGTCCGGACGAACGGGACGGACGGGCGTCCCCGGGACAACCCCAGGGCGGCTCCAGGGCGGCTCCGGGGCGACCCCGGTGGCCCCGCGGTGGTCCACGACGGCCACGAGCCCGACACCCGCGTGCGCGGCACCCTCCGCCGCCGCCGACGCCCGGCCCTGCGAATGACGCGTTGTCACACCAGGTGTGGCCGACGCTCCCGCGGGGCAGGAATCCGTCGAGCGACGCCGCGCCGACTTCCGTGCCAGGTCGAACATCTGACCGGCAATTCGAACTCGGCCGCCGCCGAACGGCGTAGTCCACAGGTCGGGTGCGTTTTCCCCGTCCACACCCCGGAGACGGCCGAAGTTATCCAGAATTCCTCCACAGGGGCTACGCCGCTACGCTCTTCCGCGCAGGTCAGGTGGCTGTGGACTTGTGCACAACGGTTGTCCACAGGCTGTGGACAACTGACGGCCCGCCAGAGGGCCATCTGGGTTATCCACCGCTTGTCCCCAGGAATGGGTCGGTTATCCCCAGGTTCTCCACAGCTGCGTCCACAGTTCGACAACATTGGCGGGACGTTCATGCCCAGGTGTGAAAGGCGTCACGTGATGTTGCCCGAGCCCCGTGGATAACCGGTCCATGATCTGGGGACGGACCTGGGGATAACCTGTGGATACTCAACGTGCCCTGTGGGTAACGCTCCGCTGTCCACAGCAGGCCCTGGTTGTCCACATCCGCCCTCCACAGCCGCTGTGGACAAAAAACAGGCTCTGAGCTGCGAAAACAGGGTTATCCACGGTTTCCACAGGCCCTACTACTACTACTACCCTTAGAGACCCATGAGCTTGATCAACAGTGGGGCTGGCCGAAATCTGTGGACAACGGAGGCCCGACACTTGTTCGGGTTGCTTCCGCCCATCTGCTCCGTCTGTCGGTGGAGTACGTCAGACTGTTCTCCGGCGACTGGAGCCGGGGGACTCCCCGGTGGGCCGGAAGCCGGACGACGAAGATCGAAACGCATACAGCGACAGCAGGAGCCAGGAGGCGGTTACCGGTGAAGTTCCGGGTGGAGCGTGATGTCCTCGCGGAGGCGGTGGCCTGGGCTGCTCGCAGCCTCCCGGCGCGGCCGCCGGTGCCGGTGCTGGCCGGCCTGCTGCTGACGGCACAGGAGGGCTCGCTGGCCCTCTCCGGGTTCGACTACGAGGTCTCGGCCCGGGTCGAGCTGGAGGCGGACGTCGAGGAGGCGGGCACGGTGCTGGTCTCCGGCCGGCTGCTCAACGACATCTCCCGCAACCTGCCCAACCGCCCGGTGGAGATCTCCACCGACGGCATGCGGGTCAGCGTGGTCTGCGGCAGCTCCCGATTCACCCTGCCGACCCTGCCGGTGGACGAGTACCCGACCCTGCCGCAGATGCCGAGCGCCACCGGCACCGTCGCCGGCGAGGTCTTCGCCGCCGCCGTCAGCCAGGCCGCCGTGGCCGCCGGTCGGGACGACACCCTGCCGGTCCTCACCGGTGTCCGGGTCGAGATCGAGGGCGACCGGATCACCCTGGCCGCCACCGACCGGTACCGCTTCGCCGTGCGCGACCTGCTGTGGAAGCCCGAGCAGTCGGACATCTCGGCCGTCGCCCTGGTGCCCGCCAAGACCCTCCAGGACATCGCCAAGTCCCTGGGCAGCGGCGACACGGTCTCCATCGCGCTCGCCTCGGGCGGCGCGGGCGAGGGCCTGATCGGCTTCGAGGGCGCCGGCCGCCGCACCACCACCCGGCTGCTGGAGGGCGAGTTCCCGAAGTTCCGCAGCCTCTTCCCGACCGAGTTCAGCGCGGTCGCGGCGATCCAGACCCAGCCGTTCCTGGAGGCCCTCAAGCGCGTCTCCCTGGTGGCCGAGCGCAACACCCCGGTGCGGCTCAACTTCGAGCAGGGCGTGCTCACCCTGGAGGCCGGCTCCGGCGACGACGCCCAGGCCACCGAGCGGATCGACGCCGACCTGGAGGGCGACGACATCTCGATCGCGTTCAACCCCGGCTACCTGGAGGAGGGCCTGAAGGCCATCGACTCCGCGTACGCCCAGCTCAGCTTCACCACGCCGACCAAGCCGGCCCTGCTCAGCGGCAAGGTCGCGGTCGACGCCGAGGCGGACGAGGCCTACCAGTACCTGATCATGCCGGTGCGCCTGTCGGGCTGACGGCCCGCACAGCCCCGTCCACAGGCTGTGGACCACGCCAGGCCTTCCCCGGACAGACCGTGCCGGGGGAGGCCTGGCACCGTTCGCGGCGTAGGCTCGGGGAAACGCGGCAACGGCGCCGTCATCAGGCACGACACCACAGTGAAGGACTAGTCATGGAGCTCGGCCTCATCGGTCTCGGCAAGATGGGCGGCAACATGCGCGAGCGCATCCGCCGCGCCGGCCACACCGTCATCGGCTACGACCGGAACCCGGAACTCGCCGACGTGGACAGCCTGGAGGGGCTCGTCAGCAAGCTCCAGGGCCCGCGGGTGGTCTGGGTCATGGTGCCCGCCGGCGGTCCGACCCAGGACACCGTCGAGCAGCTGGCCGAGCTGCTGTCCCCCGGTGACGTGGTGGTCGACGGCGGCAACTCCCGCTGGACGGACGACATCAAGCACGCCGAGCAGCTGGCGGCCAAGGGCATCGGTTTCGTCGACTGCGGTGTCTCGGGCGGTGTCTGGGGCCTGGAGAACGGCTACGCGCTGATGTACGGCGGTGAGGCCGAGCACGTCGCGAAGGCCCAGCCGATCTTCGACGCGCTCAAGCCCGAGGGCGAGTTCGGCGCCGTGCACGCGGGCAAGGTGGGCGCCGGCCACTTCGCCAAGATGGTCCACAACGGCATCGAGTACGCGATGATGCAGGCCTTCGCCGAGGGCTGGGAGCTGCTGGAGGCGGCCCCCGAGGTCACCGACGTGCGCGAGGTCTTCCGCAGCTGGCAGGAGGGCACGGTGATCCGCTCCTGGCTGCTCGACCTGGCCGTCCGGGCGCTGGACGACGACGAGCACCTGGCCAAGCTCAAGGGCTGGGCCGCCGACTCCGGCGAGGGCCGCTGGACGGTCGAGGCCGCCATCGACCACGCGGTGCCGCTGCCGGCCATCACGGCCTCGCTGTTCGCCCGTTTCGCGTCCCGCCAGGACGACTCCCCGCAGATGAAGATGATCGCCGCGCTGCGCAACCAGTTCGGCGGCCACGCGGTCGAGTCCAAGTAGTCACCGGCCCGTCCCGCAGAAGGCGAGCGCAGTCCCAGCCATGCATGTCGCGCACCTGTCGCTCGCCGACTTCCGTTCGTACGCCCGGGTCGAGGTTCCGCTCGACCCGGGCGTGACGGCGTTCGTGGGGCCCAACGGCCAGGGCAAGACCAACCTGGTCGAGGCGGTCGGCTACGTGGCCACGCTGGGCAGCCACCGGGTCGCCACCGACGCCCCGCTGGTCCGGCTGGGGGCCGAGCGGGCGGTGGTCCGCTGCTCGATCGTGCGGGACGCCCGGCAGACCCTGGTCGAGCTGGAGCTCACCCCCGGCAAGGCCAACCGGGCCCGGATCAACCGCTCCGACAACGTCCGCCCGCGGGACGTGCTCG
This sequence comes from Kitasatospora sp. NPDC088346, assembly GCF_044740765.1. NCBI lineage: Bacteria > Bacillati > Actinomycetota > Actinomycetes > Kitasatosporales > Streptomycetaceae > Kitasatospora > Kitasatospora sp. NPDC088346. The sequence continues at coordinate 11,054 of NZ_JBIURH010000012.1, read as the reverse complement.
GGCTGCTGCGGACGGTGCTGTTCGCCCCCGAGGACCTGGCCCTGGTGAAGGGCGACCCGGGTGAGCGGCGTCGCTTCCTGGACGAACTGCTGACCGCCCGCGCCCCTCGGCTGGCCGGGGTCCGGCAGGACTACGAGCGGGTGCTCAAGCAGCGCAACGCCCTGCTGAAGACCGCGGCGACGGCCCGCCGGGCGGGCGGCGGCCGCGGCGCCGACCTGTCCACCCTGGAGGTCTGGGACGGCCATCTGGCGCGCACCGGGGCCGAGTTGACGGCCTTTCGGCTGCAGTTGGTGGCCGCGCTGCAGCCGCTGGTGGCGCAGGCGTACCGGCAGCTGGCGCCCGAGGGCGGCGACACCCTGCTGGAGTACCGCAGCTCCTTCGAGGGCGAACTGCCGGCCAGCCGGGAGCAGGCCGAGGAGCAGCTGCTGGCGGCGCTGCAGGCGGCCCGTGGTCAGGAGGTGGCCCGGGGCCTGACCCTGGTCGGCCCGCACCGGGACGAGCTGACGCTGCGGCTGGGCCCGCTGCCCGCGAAGGGGTACGCCAGCCACGGCGAGTCCTGGTCGTTCGCGCTGGCGCTGCGGCTGGCCTCGTACGAGCTGCTGAAGGCGGACGGCGGTGAGCCGGTGCTGATCCTGGACGACGTGTTCGCGGAGCTGGACGCGCGGCGGCGGGACCGGCTGGCGGAGCTGGTGGCGGGCGGCGAGCAGGTGCTGGTCACGGCGGCGGTGCCGGAGGACGTGCCGAAGGCGCTGGCGGGCGCGCGCTTCGCGGTCTCGGACGGCACGGTGTCCCGTCTGGACCCGTGAGCCCCGGGAACCTCGTACGCTGGACGGTCCACCGTCCGGCTCCGGGCGGGCTGTCCACAGCCTGGGGAAAGGTGCGGGGTGCATGAGCGAGACGCCTGAGCCGTCGGGTGTGGACCTGGCGCGGGTGGCGCTGCGCGCGGCCAAGGAGCAGGCCAGGAAGCGCGGCGAGCAGGTCAGGGAGAAGCGCGAGGCGAAGCGGCACGGCCTGCGCAGCGGTGCGCGGGCGGACGGGCGGGACCCGGTGCCGCTGGGCGCCGCGCTGAACCGTCTGATCACCGAACGGGGCTGGGAGGCGCCGGCCGCGGTCGGCGGGGTGATGGGCCGCTGGCCGCAGATCGTGGGCCCGGACATCGCGGCGCACTGCGTGCCCAAGAACTACGCGGAGGCCGAGGCGGTGCTGACGGTGCAGTGCGACTCCACCGCCTGGGCGACCCAGCTGCGACTGCTGGCCCGGCAGCTGGTGGCCCGGCTGAACCACGAGCTGGGGCACGGCACGGTCAAGGTGATCAAGGTGCTGGGGCCTGACGCGCCGGTTCGGGGGTACGGGAGGCTGCGCGCACCGGGGAGCAAGGGACCGGGCGACACCTGGGGGTGACCGTCCGGAGTGGAGCCGGTCGGTCCGGAATCGCTGGCGGCCGGTGTGAGGCCCCTGAGCCCCCTGGTCGAGTATCGGGACATGTGCAGAGGGGATTCAGGGCGGCACATCTGCCCTCAGGGGCTGCCAAACGCCCCTCTCTGTCAGTCGTACCGGTAGACTGAGAGCCAAACACTGTTGCTCGCAGCAACCGAGTCGAAACGCCGTGGTCGCAGGCCGTCCGAATCACCGGGTGGCGTGCGACCCGCGCTGTGCCAGAGAGGGCGCTTCGTGGCCGATTCCGGCAACCCCAGCCAGAACCCAGACCCCACCGACCAGACCGCCGAGGCTTCCTACACCGGTAGCAACATCACGGTGTTGGAGGGCCTCGAAGCCGTCCGCAAGCGCCCCGGCATGTACATCGGCTCGACCGGTGAGCGAGGCCTGCACCACCTGGTGTACGAGGTCGTGGACAACTCCGTCGACGAGGCGCTGGCGGGGTACGCCGACACCATCGACGTGACGATCCTCGCCGACGGCGCGGTGCGCGTGGTCGACAACGGCCGCGGCATCCCCGTGGACATCGTCCCCGGCCAGGGCCGCCCGGCCGTCGAGGTCGTGCTGACCGTCCTGCACGCCGGCGGCAAGTTCGGGCAGGGCGGCTACGCCGTCTCCGGCGGCCTGCACGGCGTCGGCGTCTCGGTGGTGAACGCGCTCTCCACCCGCCTGGCGATCGAGATCCACCGGGACGGCCACCGCTGGTCCCAGGACTACAAGGCCGGCGCCCCGACGGCCGCCCTGGAGCGGCACGAGGACACCGACCGCACCGGCACCAGCGTCACCTTCTGGGCCGACCCGGACATCTTCGAGACCACGGTCTACTCGTTCGAGACGCTCTCCCGGCGCTTCCAGGAGATGGCGTTCCTCAACAAGGGCCTGACCATCTCGCTGACCGACGAGCGCGCCGAACACGCCGACGAGGAGGGCCGCCCGCTCTCCGTCACGTACAAGTACGACGGCGGCATCGCGGACTTCGTGGCGCACCTCAACTCCCGCAAGGGCGACCCGGTCCACCCGTCGGTGATCGACTTCGAGGCCGAGGACAAGGACAAGACGCTCTCGGTCGAGATCGCCATGCAGTGGAACTCCTCGTACACCGAGGGGGTCTACTCGTTCGCCAACACCATCCACACCCACGGCGGCGGCACTCACGAGGAGGGCTTCCGCGCGGCGCTGACCGGCCTGGTCAACCGCTACGCGCGGGACAAGAAGCTGCTCCGCGAGAAGGACGACAACCTCTCCGGCGAGGACATCCGCGAGGGCCTGACCGCGATCATCTCGGTCAAGCTCGGCGAGCCGCAGTTCGAGGGCCAGACCAAGGACAAGCTGGGCAACACCGAGGCGAAGACCTTCGTCCAGAAGGTGGTGCACGAGCAGCTGAACGACTGGCTGGACCGCCACCCCAACGAGGCCTCGGACATCATCCGCAAGTCGATCCAGGCGGCCACCGCCCGCGTCGCCGCCCGCAAGGCGCGCGACCTGACCCGGCGCAAGGGCCTGCTGGAGAGCGCCTCGCTGCCGGGCAAGCTGAGCGACTGCCAGTCCAAGGACCCGGCCGAGTGCGAGATCTTCATCGTCGAGGGTGACTCCGCCGGCGGCTCGGCCAAGCAGGGCCGGGACCCGCGCACCCAGGCGATCCTCCCGATCCGCGGCAAGATCCTGAACGTCGAGAAGGCCCGGATCGACAAGGTGCTGCAGAACACCGAGGTCCAGGCGCTGATCTCGGCCTTCGGCTGTGGCATCCAGGAGGACTACGACGAGTCCAAGCTCCGCTATCACAAGATCGTTCTGATGGCGGACGCCGACGTCGACGGACAGCACATCCGCACCCTGCTGCTCACCCTGCTGTTCCGCTTCATGCGGCCGCTGGTCGAGTCCGGCTACGTCTACCTGGCGATGCCGCCGCTCTACAAGATCAAGTGGGGCCGGGACGACTTCGAGTACGCGTACTCGGACCGTGAGCGCGACGCGCTGATCGCCGCCGGCGTCGAGGCCGGCCGCCGGCTGCCCAAGGACGACGCGATCCAGCGCTTCAAGGGTCTCGGCGAGATGAACGCCGAGGAGCTGCGCGTCACCACCATGGACGTCGCCCACCGCCTGCTGCTCCAGGTCACCCTGGAGGACGCGGCCCGCGCCGACGACCTGTTCTCCGTCCTGATGGGCGAGGACGTGGAGGCCCGCCGGTCCTTCATCCAGCGCAACGCCAAGGACGTCCGGTTCCTGGACGTGTGACCCCCGCGGTCCCCCACGTAACCAGGCCCCGCGTGAAAGGAAACTGACCACCAGTGGTCGACGACAACCGTCCGGACGGCGACGAGCAGCCGGAGAACAGCACCAGCCAGGCCACCATGCGGATCGAGCCCATCGAGCTCGAGACCGAGATGCAGCGCTCCTACCTCGACTACGCGATGAGCGTGATCGTCAGCCGTGCGCTGCCCGAGGTCCGCGACGGCCTCAAGCCGGTGCACCGCCGGGTGCTCTACGCGATGTACGACGGCGGCTACCGGCCCGAGAAGGGCTACTACAAGTGCGCCCGCGTGGTCGGCGACGTGATGGGCAACTACCACCCGCACGGCGACACCTCGATCTACGACACCCTGGTGCGCCTCGCCCAGCCCTGGTCGATGCGGATGCCGCTGGTCGACGGCAACGGCAACTTCGGTTCCCCGGGCAACGACCCGGCCGCCGCCATGCGGTACACCGAGTGCAAGATGATGCCGCTGGCCATGGAGATGATGCGGGACATCGACGAGGAGACCGTCGACTTCGCCGCCAACTACGACGGCCGCCAGCAGGAGCCGACCGTCCTGCCGGCCCGCATCCCCAACCTGCTGATCAACGGTGCCACCGGCATCGCGGTCGGCATGGCCACCAACATCCCGCCGCACAACCTCCGCGAGGTGGCCTCCGGCGCGCTCTGGGCGCTGCAGAACCCCGAGGCGACCAACGAGGAGCTGCTGGAAGCCCTGATCGAGCGGATCAAGGGCCCGGACTTCCCGACCGGTGCGCTGATCGTCGGCCGCCGCGGCATCGAGGACGCCTACCGGACCGGCCGCGGCTCGATCGCGATGCGCGCGGTGGTCGAGGTCGAGGAGATCCAGGGCCGGCAGTGCCTGGTGGTCACCGAGCTGCCGTACCAGGTGAACCCGGACAACCTGGCGCTGAAGATCGCCGACCTGGTCAAGGACGGCAGGGTCGCCGGCATCGCCGACGTCCGGGACGAGTCCTCGTCCCGGACCGGCCAGCGCCTGGTGGTCGTGCTCAAGCGCGACGCCGTCGCCAAGGTCGTGCTGAACAACCTCTACAAGCACACCGACCTGCAGACCAACTTCGGCGCCAACATGCTGGCCCTGGTCGACGGCGTGCCGCGCACGCTGTCGCTCGACGCCTTCATCCGGCACTGGGTCACCCACCAGGTCGAGGTCATCGTCCGGCGCACCACCTTCCGGCTGCGCAAGGCCGAGGAGCGCGCCCACATCCTGCGCGCGCTGCTGAAGGCGCTGGACCAGATCGACGCGGTCATCGCGCTGATCCGGGCCTCGGAGAGCGCCGACGCCGCCCGCAGCGGTCTGATGAACCTGCTCCAGATCGACGAGCTGCAGGCCAACGCGATCCTGGAGATGCAGCTGCGCAGGCTGGCCGCGCTGGAGAGCGCGCGCATCCTGAGCGAGCACGACGAGCTCCAGGCGAAGATCAACGAGTACAACGCGATCCTCGCCTCGCCCGCACGCCAGCGGGAGATCATCTCCGAGGAGCTCACCGCGATCGTCGAGAAGTACGGCGACGAGCGGCGCTCCACCCTGATCCCCTCCGACGGCGACCTCTCGATCGAGGACCTGATCGCCGAGGAGAACATCGTCGTCACCATCACCCGCGGCGGCTACGTCAAGCGGACCAGGTCCGACCTCTACCGCTCGCAGAAGCGCGGCGGCAAGGGGGTGCGCGGGGCCCAGCTGAAGCAGGACGACATCGTCGACCACTTCTTCGTGACCACCACGCACAACTGGATCCTCTTCCTCACCAACAAGGGCCGGGTCTACCGCGCCAAGGGCTACGAGCTGCCCGACGCCGGCCGGGACGCCCGCGGCCAGCACGTCGCCAACCTGCTGGCCTTCCAGCCCGAGGAGCACATCGCCCAGGTGATGGCGGTGCGCACCTACGAGGACAAGCCGTACCTCGTACTGGCCACCCGAAACGGCCTGGTCAAGAAGTCCCGCCTGAAGGACTACGACTCGCCGCGCTCCGGCGGCCTGATCGCGATCAACCTGCGGCAGGACGAGGACGGCCGGGACGACGAGCTGATCGGCGCCGAGCTGGTCTCCGCCGAGGACGACCTGCTGCTGATCTCCAAGAAGGCGCAGTCGATCCGGTTCACCGCCACCGACGACTCGCTGCGGCCGATGAGCCGGGCCACCTCGGGCGTGAAGGGCATGTCCTTCCGCGAGGACGACGAGCTCCTCTCGATGAACTCGATCCGTCCGAACACCTTCGTCTTCACCGCCACGGACGGCGGCTACGCCAAGCGGACCTCGGTCGACGAGTACCGTGTGCAGGGACGCGGCGGTTTTGGCATCAAGGCGGCGAAGATCGTCGAGGGCCGCGGCTCGCTGGTCGGGGCCCTGGTCGTCGAGGAGACCGACGAGATCATGGCCATCACGCTGTCCGGCGGCGTGATCCGGACCAGGGTTTCCGAGGTTCGTGAAACCGGACGTGACACGATGGGCGTCCAACTGATCAACCTCGGAAAGCGCGACGCGGTCGTGGGCATGGCCCGCAACGCGGAGGCGGAGGACGAGGAGACCTCGGAGGACGAGGCAACCGAGGCCACGGCCGAGGTGCCCGTGACCGAGGACGGGACGACGGCGGGTGGCGGGGCCGACCAGGCCTGACCTCGCGCCGGCGGTCCGGAGCCCGCCCCCTGCCGGGGCGGGCGCCGGACCGCTGACCGGTGCCGGCCACAGGGCCGGCCACCGGACGGGAAGCGATGACCAGGGCGGACCGCCGACCTGGCGGGAACTGCAGGAGGACCAGGGTGAGTGGAGCCACGGGTGCTGGAGGTGCCACGGGCGGCCTGCCGGGCGGTGCGCCGTACGGCGGCGGGGTGCCACCCCGTCCGACCGAGCACCCGACGGCGGCGTCCACCTCGCTGATGCCGCCGGTCGGCGCGGCCGGCCAGAGCGGCGGCGTCACCTATGGCGGACAGGCGGCCGCCCCGGCCGGCGGCGGCACGGACGGGTTCTCCACGCCGACCACCTACACCAAGGGCCAGCCGACCCCGGCCCGCGGCACCCGGGTCCCGGGTGCGGCCCCGCGCCGCCCCGGCACCCCCGCGGCCGCCTCGCCGGGCGGCGCCCGGACCCGCAAGGCCCGGCTGCGGATCGTCAAGGCCGACCCGTGGTCGGTCATGAAGGTCAGCTTCCTGCTCTCGCTGGCCGTCGGCGTGATCCTCATCGTCGCGGCGGCCGTGCTCTGGATGACCCTCGACGGCCTCGGCGTCTTCGACTCGCTGAGCAGCACGCTCAAGGACGTCACGGGCAACGACAGCGCCGGCAGCTTCAACCTGATGGACTTCATCGGCTTCGGCCGGGTCATGATGTTCACCTTCCTGATCGCCGTGGTCGACGTGGTGCTGATGACCGCCCTGGCCACCCTCTCGGCGTTCATCTACAACACCGCGGCCGGCTTCACCGGCGGGGTCGAGCTGACCCTCGCCGAGGAGGACTGACGCCGCGTCACCCGCTCGGAATGGACGGGCCTCGAAGGCTGTTGACGCCTTCGGGGCCCGTCCGCGTCGGTACCGGCGTTCGGGTGACGGCACGCGCCCGGCGGGCGTGCCGGGCGGTCCCGCGGCACCCGTCCGTGGATAAGTGGACCGGTTGGCCGACGCGGGGTTAGTGCCCGCGTCGACCGGGCAACCATTCACACCGGCACGGCGTCGCGCCGGTGGGCGGCGCGGTGGAGCAGGCAAGCGGTGGAGCTGTTACGGCTGGTCGGAGGCCCGTCATGGCTGAGGTCGCAACACAACTGGTCGGTGCGGTGGAAGGGCTGCTGGGGCTGCGGATCCCGGTGCGGATCCGCGCCTGGGACGGCAGCACCGCGGGGCCGCCCGGCGCCCCCACGCTCGTCCTGCGCAACCGCCGCGCGGCCCGGCGCCTGCTCTGGCAGCCCGGCGAGCTCGGCCTGGCCCGCGCCTACGTCTCCGGCGACCTCGAACTCGGCCCCGACACCGACCTCTACGAGGTGCTGTCCGCCGTCGCCGCGTTCGCCGAGCAGCCCGAGGTGCGCCAGCTCGACCTCGGCCTCGGCGACGCCCTCGGGGCGCACGGCCGCGGCCTGCTCGCCACCCTGCTGCGGATCGGCGCCGTCGGCCCGCAGCCCGCGCCGCCGCCCGAGGAGGCCGGCCGCCCCAGCGGCCGCCTGCACAGCCGCAGACGCGACCGGGCGGCGATCAGCCACCACTACGACGTGGGCAACGACTTCTACCGGCTGGTCCTCGGCCCCACCCTCGTCTACTCCTGCGCCTACTGGACGCCCGACGCCAAGAGCCTGGAGGACGCCCAGGAGGCCAAACTGGACCTGATCTGCCGCAAGCTGGGCCTGCGCCCCGGACAGCGCCTGCTGGACGTCGGCTGCGGCTGGGGCTCGCTGGTGCTGCACGCGGCCCGCCACTACGGCGTCACGGCCGTCGGGGTGTCCATCTCGGCGGAGCAGGTCGCGCTGGCCCGCCGGCGGGTCACCGAGGCCGGTCTGGGCGACCGGATCGAGATCAGGCTGCAGGACTACCGGGAGATCCCGGACGGGCCCTTCGACGCCGTCTCCAGCGTCGGCATGGCCGAGCACGTCGGCTCCGCCCAGTACCTGGTCTACGCCCGCGGCCTGTACGAGCTGCTGGCGCCCGGCGGACGCCTGCTCAACCACCAGATCGCCCGGCGGCCCGACCTGCCCGGCGAGGCGTACCGGCCCAGCCCGTTCATCGACCGTTACGTCTTCCCGGACGGCGAGCTGGCGCCGGTGGGCAGCACGGTCGGCCTGCTGGAGGACGCCGGCTTCGAGGTCCGCGACGTCGAGGCGCTGCGCGAGCACTACGGCCTGACCCTGCGCGAGTGGGTCGCCAACCTGGAGGCCCACTGGCCGCAGGCCGTCCGGCTGGTCGGCCGGGGGCGGGCCCGTGTCTGGCGGCTGTACATGGCGGCGTCCGCGGTGGCCTTCGAGCAGAACCGGATCGGGATCAACCAGGTCCTCGCCGTCCGCGCCACCACGGCCGGCCACAGCGGCCTGCCGGCCACCCGGGGGCAGTGGCTGACCGGCCCGCGGGACCGTGAGCTGCACGGCTCGCAGCCCGGGCCGCAGGTGGCCGCGGATACGGATTTGGGAGATCGGCGCTCGGTCCGCTAATCTTTCAGTGCGGCAAGGGCCTATAGCTCAGACGGTTAGAGCGCTTCCCTGATAAGGAAGAGGCCACAGGTTCAAGTCCTGTTAGGCCCACCTGCAAGAAGGACCCCGGTCACCCAGTGACCGGGGTCCTTCGCCGTTTGCGGCGCCGACGGCCGACCTGGCCCCTCTCCCCGATGTGGCCGCCGTGTGGCGGTCGTCACATCATCCGCTGCGTGACCCCGTGCCCTCCTGCTCGTTGAGCCTGGTGCGCAGAGGCAGTGTGGGATGGACGACTCGAAACTCCTGTGAAGTCGATGATGGCCGGGCGTCAGAACCGGTCGGTGGATCCGTGGACGTGTGCGACCTCTGTTCCTGCCGGCGGAAGACCGGTCCCGTACGCCCCGGGTGACGTGGCGCTCCACGATCCACTTCAACCATGGAGGGCATTCCCATGTCCATGGACTCCGTCATGCTCGAATCCCCGACGCTGCGCCGGGAACTCACCCAGCGGCTGGGCGGCCGCACCGAGGCGCTCGACAAGGTCAAGGCGCTCACCCTGCTCCCGGGCAGCGTCTACATCACCCTGCGGATGGCCGCCGACTACTTCGAGGTCGGGGAGGAGACCGTCCGCAAGGTCTTCCTCCGTCACCGCCAGGAGCTGAAGAACAACGGAGCGCTCGTGCTCCGGGGTGCTGACCTGGAGACTTTCAAGAGGGACACGCTGTCCCTCTATCCCGGAGGTTATCCACAGGCCCGTTCCGGGCTCGCCGTGCTGCCCCCGCGGGCGGTGTTGAACGTGGCGATGCTGCTGCGGGACAGCGACGTCGCCCGGGCCGTGCGGTGCCAGCTGCTCGACGTCGCCGAGCGCGTTTGGCGGTCCGGGCCGAACGAGCCGGACGAGCCGCAGGTGCAGGCCTTCCGGGCCAGGCCGTGGCCGGACAGCCGGCTGCGCTGGGACGAGTACGAGCGGGCGGTGGCCGACCCGGCGGTCCGTGAGTGGCAGCGGCGGATCGACGGCGAGGACCCGTTCGACCGGGTCGAGCTGCGGCTGCTGGCGATCGAACGGCGGCTGGACGCCGGGGACCGGGTGGTCGCGGCGATCGGGCAGCGGCTCGGCCGGCACGGGGAGGACCTGCGGGCGGTCCGCGACGACCTGCGGATCCTGCGGCAGGAGGTGACGGCCCGGCGCGGGCGCCGGCGGCCGTAGCGGACGGTCCCGGGGCCGGTGCGGCGTGCGGGTGCCGCGCCGGCCCCATCCGCTTCCCCGGGGCCGGTCTGCGCCCCGGTGGCGGTCGCGTTCGTCGACCGGCCGGCGCTGCGGGCGAGCCGGGTCTGGTGGGTGCCGTGGCGGGGGACTGGGCGTGGGGGGTGGATCTCCGCGACCGGGTTCGAACGGCTGCACGCCCGGTTCGCCGCCGGGGAGCAGCACGCGCTGGACCGGCGGCGGAGCACCCTGATGCGGCGCGACGAGGAGGGCGAGGGCGCGCCGCCGAGGACGCGGGTGGATCCGGCGGCCGGAACGGCGGTGGTGCGGCCGCCGGGCGACCGGGCGGACCGTACGACAGGAGGCGCGGCGTCAATCCTGGGTGCGGACGGGTCGGTTGGACCGGGCAGTGGCACCTCTTGAACCGGTTACCGGTGTGTATCATCGGCCGCAAGGCGGTCTCCAGCACGGCCGCTGGTTCGTGCTCGTACACCCAAGGCTTCGGGGGCTGTGCCTCCCGGCCGGGACGTCGGGCCGACGATCCGCTACCGCAAGCAAGAAGGACGAGGTCCCACGGTGAAGAAGCTCCTCCTGGTCGCCCTGGTCGCCCTCGGCGGCTTCTTTGTCTACCGTCAGGTTCAGGCCGACCGCGCCGAGCAGGACCTGTGGACCGAGGCCACCGACCCGGTTCCCGCCGGCCGCTGAGGCCTGCGAACGATCTTTCGAGGCCGGTCTCCGGTCTCCCCGCGGGTCGACCCCGGTCCATCGGCCGGGGTCGGGCCGCGACTCCCGGGTGCCTGCGGGGCCGAGGTGACGGCCCGCGCAGCATTCGCTCCGGGAGCGGGTACGCTAGTGCCCAGAACGCGGGGCTTTAGCTCAGTTGGTAGAGCGCTGTCTTTGCATGGCAGATGTCAGGAGTTCGAATCTCCTAAGCTCCACAACCGCGGCGGGGCCTTCAAAACGCGCACCCAAAACACACGCCCTAAAAACACCACGCGCCGCCGCAGGGGGGCCCCCTGAAATAGTGCGGGTGAGG
>NZ_JBIURH010000011.1:0-233199 GCF_044740765.1 Kitasatospora sp. NPDC088346 | reverse complement strand
TGGAGGGTGCCGAGGCTGTCGCGGTGGAGGACTTCGCCCTGGTGGAGCCAGCTGACGGTCTGCAGGCCCATGTGGGGGTGGGGTGGGACCTGCATGCCGGGTTCGTCCGCGATGTCGTCCGGGCCGTAGTGGTCGACGAAGCACCAGGCGCCGACCATCCGGCGGCCCAGGTTCGGCAGCAACCGCCGGACCTGTGTGGACTCCCCCAGTGTCACCGTCCGGCCGGTGAGCAGGTCCTTGACCGGTCCGCCCGCGGCCTCCCGGCCGCAGCGCAGCGGAGTCGGCCTGAGATTGAGATCGCTCATGCCCGTCACCGTACGCGGCGCCCCGCCGGCGACACGACGATCCGTCAGCCGGCGCGGCCGAGGAAGGCCAGCACCTCGGGCGCGACCGCCCGCCAGAACGCCCAGTCGTGCCCGCCGGCGGGGAAGTGCCGCTCGGCCGGGGCGGCGCCGGCGAGCCCGGCGAGGTCGGCCAGCGCCCGGGCGGCCGGGAGGAACGGGTCCTCGGTGCCGCACCAGACGCCCAGCCGCGCGGTGACCGGCGGATCGGGGTGCAGCAGCGGCTCGTGTTCGCGCCAGTCGGCCTCGTCGGTGAAGCCCTGGCCTCGGCCCAGCTGCGGAAGACGGCGGGGCTGAGCACCGCGACGGCGGCCGGCCGGCGCCGCCCGGCGACCGCCCGCGCGTAGCGCAGTGCGCCGAAGGCCCCCATCGAGATGCCGAAGGCGGTGGACGGTTCGGGCAGGCCCTGTTCCCCGAGCAGAACGGGCAGTTCGTCGACGAGCATGGCCAGCGGGTCGTCGCCGGGCGTCCGGCGGTGCCAGTAGGTGGCGGCGCCGCCGTCCACCGCGACGATGCGCAGCGGTGGCGCACCGGCGGCGACCGCGGCCGCGAGAGCGCAGGGCCGCCCGGCACCGTCCACCAGGGTCCGCGCGTCGGCGCCGCGCCCGTGCAGGGCCAGGCAGACCGGCAGGTCGGCGGTGCCGTCGGTGCCCGGCGGGGAGACGATGCTCAGGGTGACGGGCCTGCCCCGCGCGGCCGAGTGCCGGCGGAAGGTGCGCACCGGCGCCGTACCGCCGGACGCGGTCGGCACCGGGCCGGGTTCCCCGCCGCTCGGGCCGCAGCCCGCCGCCAGGGCGGCGGCCGCGAACGCCGTCAACGCCCCTCTGCGGCCCGGATGTTGCCCGGTCGCGTCCATGTCCCCTCCCGGGCCACTGTACGGCCCGGCCGAGCGGCCAGCCGTCCTGTGCCGGCGGACCGGCGTCAGTGGCGGCAGGCCCACGGCGCGGTGGCCGTGACGGCGTCGGCCTGGGCACGCAGCACGCGGACGGCCTCCGCCGGGTCCTCGGCCCCGTACACCGCCGAGCCCGCCACGAACACGTCGGCGCCGGCCTCGGCGCAGCGCTCGATGGTGGCGGCGGAGACGCCGCCGTCCACCTGGAGCCAGAGGTCCAGGCCGTGCTTGTCGATCAGCTCACGGGTGCGCCTGATCTTGGGGAGCATGATGTCCAGGAAGGCCTGGCCGCCGAAACCGGGCTCGACCGTCATGATCAGGACCATGTCGAGCTCGGGCAGCAGGTCCTCGTACGGCTCGATCGGGGTGGCGGGGCGCAGGGCCATGGAGGCACGCGCACCCTTGGCGCGGATCTCCCGGGCGAGCCGGACCGGGGCGGCGGCGGCCTCGACGTGGAAGGTGACGGAGCCGGCGCCGGCCTCGACGTACTGCGGGGCCCAGCGGTCCGGCTGCTCGATCATCAGGTGGCAGTCGAGCGGGGTGGAGGTGGCCCGGGCCAGCGACTCCACGACCGGGACGCCCAGCGTGAGGTTGGGGACGAAGTGGTTGTCCATCACGTCGACGTGCAGCCAGTCCGCGCCTCGGACGGCCTCCGCCTCCTCGGCCAGGCGGGCGAAGTCGGCGGAGAGGATGCTGGGGTTGATCTGAGCCATTTGAGGGTACCTTCACAACTCGGTGCGGGCGGCTGGAGCTGCCATCAAGGTCCATCATCTCTCGCGTGATCGGCCGGCCGTGAGCGGCGACCTCTCCCCGTGACCCGCGTCACACCCGACGCGTACCAGGGTCACGAACGCCGTGGCCCCGCTCCGAGAAAGGTGTCCGATGGCCGAGCTGGTGCACCCCGCCCGTGCTCTGTGGTGGCTCTTCGAACCTGTCCACGCCCTGACCTACTTCTCGCCCGAGGGCCGGGCCGCCTACGAGGCGGCGGGCCTGCGCGGCAGCTGGCGCGGCTACTTCGCCGGCCGGTCCGCACCGCTCGGCGCGGTGGACGCGACGCCGGTGGTCGCCGCCTTCTTCAACTTCGCGCCCGGCATGGTCGAGCGGGCCCTGCCGGACATCTGGAGCCGGGCCACCCCGGAGGCGGCGCTCGCCGCCCGGGTCTCGGGGGCGGAGGCCGCGCTGCGGCGGGTGCTGGAGACGGTGAAGCCGCACCTGATCGAGCGGTCGGTGGAGCTGCTGGAGCGCGCGATCGACGGACTGGACTGCTGCGGGCGGGTGCTGGCCGCCGCCAACGCCGCCCTGCCCCGGCCCGACGGGCAGCTCGCCCGGCTCTGGCACGCCACCACCGTGCTGCGCGAGCACCGCGGCGACGGCCATGTCGCGGCGCTGGTCGCGGAGGGGCTGGACGGCTGCGAGGCCCTGGTGGTGCGCTGCGCCCTGGACATCCGCCGGGAGGTCATGCAGCCGTACCGCGGCTGGACGGACGAGGAGTGGGACGAGGCCACCGGCCGCCTGATCGAGCGTGGCTGGCTCGGCGCGGACGGCTCGCTGAGCGCCGAGGGCCGCGCCCGCCACCAGGCCCTGGAGGCCGCCACCGATCTCGCCGCCTCCCGGGTGTGGGCCGGTTTCCGCCGGTCCGAGCTCGACGAGCTGGCCACCGCCCTGCGGCCGATCGCGACGGCCTGTCGGCCCGAGCTTCCCCAGCTCAACCCGATAGGGCTCCCGGTCAGCAGCTGACCCGGAGGCTCCCGGAGCCGATCCGCCGCCCCTCCCCCGCCGCCCGACCGGCCTCCCCCGGCCGGGCGCTTCCATGTCCGCACCCCGGACGCACCCCGGACGCACGCCGGACGCACCCCGGCCGTCCGAACGCACCCCGGCCGTGCCCCGGCCCGCCCCGACGCCGCCACCCGGCCCCGGCGCGCCCGCGGACCGATGATGGGAGGAGGTGCCGCGCCAACGGACGGGCGACCCCACGGACGGGCGACCCCACAAACGGGCGACCCGACGCGCGCACGGATCGGAGGCGGCCGATGACCGGCTGGCACGTACGGGACTTCGCCCCGGAGGACTTGGAGGCGATCGTCCGGCTCGACGCCGGGAACAGCGACGCCGACGGGCCCGCCGTCTTCCACCTCGCCGAGGTCGTCGCCGCGCTGCAGGCCCGGCACCCGAGCGTGGTCGCCGTGGCCGAAGGACAGCTGGTCGGCGCCGCGGTGGCCCGGGTGGAGGGCGACCGCGCCTGGGTGCTGCGGATCAACCTGCACCCGGCCTGGCGCCACCTGGGCCTCGGCAGCGCCCTGCTCTCCGCGCTGGAGGCCCGGTTGCAGACGGTCGGCGCCCGCACCCTGACCGCGGTGCTCCCCGAGAACGGGACCGGCGCCACCGCCCTGCGCAACAGCGGTTTCGGGCCCCGCGAGGGCCTGACGTACTTCGAGAAGACCCGCCCGGTGCGGGCCCAGGACGTGGTGCTGCTGTCCGCGCTGGGGGCGGTCGAGCCGCCGTCCGGGCTGTGGGGGCGGCTGGCCGGGATGGCGCGGGAGAAGGAGCTGATCGAACGCCGCCTGGTGCTGCCGCTGGCGCACCCCGAGCTCGCCGCCCAGCACGGCGTCGAGCCACCGCAGGCCGTGGTGCTGTTCGGTCCGCCCGGAACGGGCAAGAGCACCTTCGCCAGGGCCGTGGCCGGCCGGCTGGGCTGGCCGTACGTGGAGCTGTTCCCGTCCCGGCTGGCGCTGGAGGAGGGTCTGGCGAACGGGCTGAGCCGCCGGTTCGAGGAGGTCGCCCAGCTCGACACCGCGCTGGTCTTCATCGACGAGGTCGAAGAGGTGGCCGGCACCCGGAGCAGCGCCGACCCGGCGGCGGTCGGGGTGGTGAACGAGCTGCTGAAGTCGATCGTGCGGTTCCGCGAGCGGGCGGACCGGCTGCTGGTCTGCGCGACCAACAACGTGGCCGCCCTCGACCCGGCGTTCCTGCGGCACGGCCGCTTCGACTACGTGCTGCCGATCGGCCCGCCGGACCACGAGGCCCGCTGCGCGCTGTGGACCAGCTACCTCGCCCGGGCGGAGGCCGAGGCCGACATCCCGGTGCTCGCCGAAGCCTCCGACGGCTTCACCCCGGCGGACATCGCCCAGGCCGCCCGCGCCGTCGCGCAGACGGCGTTCGAACGCACCCTGGACACCGGGACACGGACCCGTCCCGCCACTGAGGACTACCTGGTCACCATCCGCCGCACCCGCCCCACGGTCACCCAGGAGATGGCGCTGGAGTTCGCCGACCAGACCACCCGCTACGGCCGCACCTGAAAACCGCGCCCGCACCCGCCCACCGGCCGGCCCACCACGCCGCCCACCGGTCCGCCCACCGCGCCACCCACCGGCCGGCTCAGTGCCCGGGGGCGGCCGAGCGCCGTCCCGTCCCTGCGCTGACCCGCCCGCGCCGGGGCGGCCCGAGCAGGATGCCCCGCCCGGCGTAGAAGCGGGGCAGGTCCGCCCACGGCACCCGGGCGTACTGCTGCGAGCCGTCGGGGAAGCCGGACGGGTTGTGGATCAGCAGGTCACGGTCGTCGGCGCCGACCCCGAGCACCAGGTGGCCGCCCTTGCGGGGAGGTTCCGGTTCGAGGGTGCGGATGCCCGGGTGGACGGAGAGCACCAGCAGCCGTCCGCCCTCGATCTGGGCCGCGAGTTCCTCGACCGGCAGCGGGTCGCGGGCCTCGGCGTACAGGCCCCAGCGGGTCCGGACGTACTCCGCGAAGGGCCCGTGGATCAGGCCGTCCAGCCGCCCGTCCGGGTGCCGGACGTACGCCCCGGCGGCCACGCACTCCTCGGCGAGCCGGATCGAGGCCGGGGCCACCCCCCACCAGAAGTCCAGCACCATCCGCAGGCAGGCCATCCCGCAGATCCGCCAGGACCAGTACGTGTACTCCTCCTCGCTCACGGCGCCGGAGCGCTCCCAGAGCGGGTCGTCGCCGGCCTGCACGGTGCCGGCCAGGATGTCCGGCACCAGCTCGGGGGACTCCCACTGGGAGTAGTAGGGGACCTGGTTGCTGATCGGGTTCACCCCGCCATCCTGACCTGTCGCGCCCCGGATGCCCGGCAACCCGGCGGCGGAACCGGTGCGGCGACCGGGCCCGCGACGGCGGGGCCGGTGTGCCGAGGAGCTCCGGCCCCGCCGTCACCGGGTCTACCAGGCGTAGTCCTCGGGGGCGGTGCGGCGGCCGGGGAAGATCTCGTCCAGCCGGTCGAGGGTCTTCTGGTCCAGGGTCAGGTCGAGCGCCCGGACGGCCGCGTGCAGTTGCTCCAGGGTGCGCGGCCCGACGATCGGGGCGGTGACCGCCGGACGGGACAGCAGCCAGGCCAGCGCCACGTCGCCGGGCTCGTGCCCCAGCTCGGCCGCCAGGTCCTCGTACGCCTGGAGCTGCCCGCGCTTGGCCTCCAGCGTCTCGGCCGACCGGCCGGTGGCGCGGCGGACGCCCTGGGCCTGCTTGCGCAGCACGCCGCCGAGCAGGCCGCCGTGCAGCGGGGACCACGGGATGAGCCCGAGGCCGTAGTGCTGGGCGGCCGGGACCACCTCCAGCTCGACGTTGCGCTCCAGCAGGTTGTAGATCGACTGCTCGCTGGTCAGGCCGAGGAAGTTGCGGGACTTCGCCGCCTCCTGGGCCTGGGCGATGTGCCAGCCCGCGAAGTTGCTGGACCCGACGTAGATGATCTTCCCCTGGGCGACCAGCACCTCCATCGCCTGCCAGATCTCCTCCCAGGGCGTGGCCCGGTCGACGTGGTGCATCTGGTAGAGGTCGATGTGGTCGGTCCGCAGGCGGCGCAGGCTGGCGTCGACCGCACGCCGGATGTTGAGCGCGGAGAGCCTGCCCTCGTTGGGCCACTCCCCCATGTCGCCGTAGAGCTTGGTGGCGATCACGGTCTTCTCCCGCCGGCCGCCGCCCCGGGCGAACCAGCTGCCGATGATCTCCTCGGTGCGGCCCTTGTTCTCGCCCCAGCCGTAGACGTTGGCGGTGTCGAAGAAGTTGATGCCCTGTTCGTGGGCGGTGTCCATGATCTGGTGGGCGTCGGCCTCTTCGGTGTGCGGGCCGAAGTTCATGGTGCCGAGGCACAGCCGGGAGACGGTCAGGCCGGTACGGCCGAGGTGGGTGAACTCCATGACCGCCACCCTCTGCCGCCCCGGCCGCTTTGTCCAGCATTTCTTGCCGCCGGCGCATCAACTCCCGTGGTGCGCAGCCTCCCACCGGCGCGTCGGTTCCGCCGGTGCGTCAACTCCCTTCGCCCGCCGCACCGGTCCGGGTGCGCCGGACCGCCTGACGCCCGGGCCCGGGCCGAAGCCCGGGCCCGGGCGTCAGGCGGTCCGGCGCAACAGGGCCAGGTACATCGCGTCGGTGCCGTGCAGGTGCGGCCAGAGCTGCACGTCGGGGCCGGCGCCGAGGGCGGGTACGCCGGGCAGCAGCGGGCGGGCGTCGATCCACTCGACGCCGAGCTCCTCGCGCAGCACGTCGTCGACCACGGCCCGGGTCTCGGCCAGGTGCGGGGAGCAGGTCGCGTAGCCGACCACGCCGCCGGGGCGGGCAGCCCGAATGGCGGTGCGCAGCAGGTCGCGCTGGAGGGGTCCGAAGCCGGCGATGTCCTCGGGGCGGCGGCGCCAGCGGGCCTCCGGGCGGCGGCGCAGCGCGCCGAGGCCGGAGCAGGGGACGTCGACCAGGACCCGGTCGAAGGAGCCCTCGCGCCAGGCGGGCTTGGTGCCGTCGGCGGCGATCACGGTGTACGGGCCGGGGTTGCCGTCGAGCGCCCTGGCCACCAGCCGGGCGCGGTGCGGCTGCTTCTCCGAGGCGACCAGTGCGGCGCCGCGTCCGGCGGCGAGCGCGCCCAGGAGGGCGGCCTTGCCGCCGGGGCCGGCGCAGCCGTCCAGCCAGAGCCGGTCCGGGCCGTCCAGCGGGGCGGTGGCGAGCGCGAGGGCGACCAGCTGGCTGCCCTCGTCCTGGACGCCGGCCCGGTTCTCCCGGACGGCGTCGACGCCGGCCGGGTCGCCGCCCTCGGCGAGCCGCAGCGCGAACGGGGACCAGCGGCCGGGCTCGGCCTCGGGCAGGGCGGCGGCGATCTCCTCGACGGTGGAGCGGCCGGGGCGGGCGATCAGCGTCACCTCGGGCCGTTCGTTGTCGGCGGCGAGCAGTTCCTCCATCGCGCCGCGCCCGCTGGCGTCGGGCTGCCAGCGGCCGAGCGAGTCCCAGAGCGAGGAGACCACCCAGCGGGGGTGGGAGTGCAGCACGGCGAGGTGGTCCTCGGCGTCCTGCTCGTACGGCGGGGCGACCTGCTGGAGCCAGGTGTCCAGGTCCTGGGCGCTGATCTTGCGCAGAACGGCGTTGACGAACTTGGCCCGGCCGTCGCCGAGCACCACCCGGGCCAGCTCGACGGTCGCGGAGACCGCCGCGTGGCTGGGGATGCGGGTGGCGAGCAACTGGTGCGCGCCGAGCGCGAGCACGTCCAGCACCGGCGGGTCGACCTCCCGCAGCGGGCGGTCGACGCAGGCGGCGATGATCGCGTCGTAGCTGCCCTGCATCCGCAGGGTGCCGTAGACGAGTTCGGTGGCGAGGGCGGCGTCGCGCCGGTCCATGCCCTTCTGCTCGGCCTCGCGGAGCAGGGAGGGCAGGATGAGGTTGGCGTAGGCGTCGCGCTCGTCGACGGCGCGCAGGGCGCGGAAGGCGACGATCCGGGCCGGGTCCTTCTTGGGGCGGCGGTGCGGGCGGGGGGCGCGCTTGGCGCTGGGGGTGGTCACTGGTGCCTCTAAGGTGCTACGGAATCAACGGGGGGACGAACGGTCGTCGTGCGGGCCGCCGGGGTCACCGGCGGGCGGGCTCACCGGCGGGCGGGGTCGCCGGCGCGCGGTGGTCGCCGGCGGGCCGGGCCGGGGTCTACCGTCCCAGCAGCTCACCGGAGTCGATCCGGACCCCACGGGCCCAGTCTGCCGCGCGCATCGGCTTCTTGCCCTGCGGCTGGACCTCGCCCAGCTCGATCTCGTGACTGCCGGTGCCGACCCGGACGCTGTTCTTGGCGACGGCGAGCTCGCCGGGGGCCAGTTCGGAGCTGTCGGTGACCAGCCGGACCGGGCCGGAGAGCTTGAGCCGCTCGCCGCGGAAGGTCGTCCAGGCGCCGGGGGCGGGGGCGCAGCCGCGGACCAGGCGGTCGACCCGCAGGGCGGGGTGGGCCCAGTCGATCCGGGCGTCCTCGACGTTGATCTTCGGTGCCAGGCTGACGCCCTCGGCGGGCTGCGGCACCGGCTTCAGCGAGCCGTCCGCGATGCCGTCCATGGTGGCGGCCAGCAGCCGGGCACCGGAGTGCGAGAGCCGGGTGAGCAGCTCGCCGCTGGTGTCGGCGGGGCGGATCTCCTCGGTGATGACGCCGAAGACCGGGCCGGAGTCCAGCCCCTGCTCGATCAGGAAGGTGGACGCGCCGGTGACCTCGTCGCCGGCCAGCACCGAGTGCTGCACGGGGGCGGCGCCGCGCCAGGCCGGCAGCAGCGAGAAGTGCAGGTTGACCCAGCCGTGCGCGGGGATCTCCAGTGCGCCGGGGCGGATCAGCGCGCCGTAGGCGACCACCGGGCAGCAGTCGGGCGCGAGTTCGGCCAGCCGGGCCAGGAACTCGGGCTCGCTCGGCCTGGCCGGCTTGAGGATCTCGATCCCGGCCTGCTCGGCGCGCTGCGCGACGGGGCTGGCCACCAGCTTGCGGCCGCGGCCGGACGGGGCGTCGGGGCGGGTGACCACCGCGACGACCTCGTGCCGGTCGGAGGCCAGCAGGGCGTCCAGGGCGGGGACGGCGACCTCGGGGGTGCCGGCGAAGACGAGGCGCATGGGTGCCTTTCTCTCGGGGGGTCAGCGGGCGGAGCCGAAGGTGCTGTGCGGGGAGACCCGGACGGTCGGCGCGGGCCCCTCGCCCCACTCGGCCTCGCGTATCGCCCGGAGCGCGGCCTTGCGCTGCTCGCGGTCGAGGCGGTCGATGAAGATGATGCCGTCCAGGTGGTCGGTCTCGTGCTGGATGCAGCGGGCGAGCAGCTGGGTGCCCTCGACGGTGACCGGTTCGCCGTGCATGTCGAAGCCCTTGGCGACGACGCCGTAGGCGCGCTTGGTGTCGAAGCGCAGGCCGGGCAGCGAGAGGCAGCCCTCGGGGCCGTCCTGCTCCTCGTCGGTGAGGCTGAGGTCCGGGTTGATCAGGTGTCCGACCACGCCGTCCACACAGTACGTGAACACCCTGAGCGAGATGCCCAGTTGGGGGGCGGCCAGGCCGGCGCCGGGGGCGTCCAGCATGGTGTCGGTGAGGTCCTTGACCAGGCGGCGGAG
The DNA here is from genome assembly GCF_044740765.1 of Kitasatospora sp. NPDC088346. Lineage (NCBI taxonomy): Bacteria > Bacillati > Actinomycetota > Actinomycetes > Kitasatosporales > Streptomycetaceae > Kitasatospora > Kitasatospora sp. NPDC088346. Next base: position 223,637 of record NZ_JBIURH010000011.1, on the reverse strand, counting down.
CTCCTTGTCGAAGACGGTCACCGGCTTGGCGGTGGCCCGGAGCACCGGGTCGCCGAAGATCCGGATCGGCTGGATCGCCATGGCGTCGTTGCTCCTGTTCGTCCCGGGTCGGGGGGTGGGGTCCACGGAGGACCACCGGGAAGTCTATGCAATGCCCGCCCCACGGTCGGCCCACGATCTGGCATAACCCTTCTCCGACGGGCGCGTGACCCCGGCCCCCGGTCGGGCGTTGGTCAAGTGGAATTGACCGGGGCGCCCTGCGTCCCTCCCTCCTCGCCCGCCATCGGGCGGGGAGGGGCCCACCAGGCGACCGTGAGAGAGGTGGCATCCAGGCCATGGCCGAGCAGATCAACCACGACGCCCGGGCGCGGGCGAGCCTGCACCTGCTGGTGCGGGACATCGAGCGGGTGCGGCGGCAGGTCGATGCGCTGCGGACGCTGACCGCCCAACTGGGCAACGTCTACCGGCCCCGGCGGCCCAGCACCTCCGCCGGGTTCGTCGTGTACGGCCGGGCGCCCGCGCCCACCGTGCGGCTGGCGCAGGAACTGCGGGAGAGCGTCGAGACCCTGGTCGGGGCGGCGGTCGAGTTCGACCGGGCGCTGGGCTTCTCCTGGGACTCGGTGGGCTCGGCGCTGGGGGTGACCAAGCAGGCGGTGCACCGGCGTTACGGCATGCGCCGGCCGGCCGGCGACCTGCTGGCCGCGGCCGCGTCCGTCCCGGCCCCCGGGGCGCCGCGGGACGACCGGGTGCCCGAGCCCGTCCCGGCCGCCGCGCCGCGCGAGGAGTCCCTGCTGCCCGCGTCCGCGCTGTCCCGCTCCGTCCCGCAGGCCCGTCAGGGCGGCCTCACCCCGCAGGGAGCCCGCGTCATCCACTGAGCCCGACCGACCGCATCCTCGCGCCCCGCCCCTGCGACCGGGCCACCCCCAGGGGCGCGAGGACCCCGGCCGACGGACACCCGCCCCGCGCCCAAGCCCCGCGCCCACGCCCCACGCCCCCGCCGCGCGCCGGGTGGGTGCCACGCCTCAGCCGATGTCCGGCGGGTCGATCCGGATCCGCACCGGCTCGGACCCCCGCAGCGCGAGCCGGGCGATCTGAGCCGCCTTCAGCGCCGCCGCGAGCGCCGCGCCCTGCCCGGGCTCGACCCTCAGCAGCGCCCGCTCCACCTCCTCGCCCCGCGCGCCGGGAGCCGGCACCGGCCCGAGGACGTCGGCCCCCTCCGGCAGCCTGACCAGGCCCAGCAGGTCGGCCACGGCCTGCGGCGGCCCGGTGACCGAGGCCATCCGGGAGACCGGCGGGAAGCGCAGCTGGGCGCGTTCCTCCAGCTCCAGTGCGGCGTGCCCGGCCGGGTCCCAGCGGACCAGCGCCTGTACCGGCCGGGCCGTCGCCTCGGCGACCACCACGACCGTGCCGCCCGCCGCCGCGGGCCGCACCAGCGCTGCGGCGGTCAGCCACCGCCGCAGGGCCTCCTCGCCGGCCCGCAGGTCCGGCCGGTTGAGCAGGGCCCAGCCGTCGAGCAGCAGGGCAGCGGCGTAGCCGCCCTCGGCGAGCGGTTCGGCGCCGGGGGTGGCGATCACCAGGGCGGGTGTGCCGGGTACGGCGGCCAGGACGGCGTCCTTCCCTGAGGTGCGCACCGGCACCCGGGGGAAGGCCTTGCCGAGCTCCTCCGCCGTCCGCCTGGCACCGACCACCTGGGCGCGCAGTCGGAACGAGCCGCACTCGGGGCAGTGCCAGTCCGGTTCGGGCGTCCCGCACCAGGTGCAGGACGGGGGCCGGTCGGCGCCGGTGGTCTCCAGCGGACCGCCGCAGGGCCGGCAGCGGGCGGGCTCCCGGCAGCGTCCGCAGGCCAGCCGGGGCTGGTAGCCGCGCCGGGGCACCTGGATCAGCACCGGGCCACGTTCCAGCGCCTCCCGGGCCGCCGTCCAGGCGACGGAGGGCAGCCGGGCGGCGCGGGCCGCCTCGTCCCTGGCCTCGTCCAGGTCGGTGACGGTCCGCACCCGCGGCGCCAGCGCCCGGACGGTCTCCCGGTCGGCGGCCAGCGGCCGGGCCCAGCCCGTCCGGACCAGCTGGGCCGCCTCGACGGTGGTGGACAGCCCGCCGAGCAGCACGCCGGCGCCCTCCTCGGCGGCCCGCAGCAGGGCCACCTCCCGGACGTGCCAGTACGGGGCGTGCAGGTCGCTGTGGCTGCTGTCGCCGTCGGACCAGACGACGACCAGGCCGAGGTCGCGGACGGGGGCGAACATCGCCGCCCGGGTGCCGATGACGGCGCGGACGGAGCCGCGGCTGACCGCGAGCCAGCGCCGGTAGCGCTCCTGCGGGCCGGCGTCGGCGGCCAGCGCGGCGTGCCTCCCGGGGCCGAGCAGCGCGGTGAGCGCCTGGTCGACCCGGCCGGCCGCCCGGCCGTCGGGCAGCACCACCAGGGCGCCGCGGCCGCCGGACAGGGTGGCGGCGACGGCCCGGGCGATCTCCGCCGGCCAGTCGGGGCCGGGCAGCGCCGTCCACACCGCGCGCGGCGCGCGGCCGGCGGCCAGCGCGCCGAGGAAGGCCGGGCCCTGCGGGTAGCGGGCCCAGCTGCCGGGGTCGGGGAGCGCGGGCGGGGGCAGCGGCGGCGGCGAGGGCTCGGCCTCGGCGCCGGCGTGCCGCGGCGGGACGGCGAGCTGCAGGACGTCGGCCAGGGTGCCGGCGTAGCGGTCGGCGACCGCCCGGCACAGCCGCAGCAGCGCGGGGGTGAGCACCCGCTCGGGCGACAGCACCCGGGAGAGCGGGGCGAGCGGCCCGGGGTAGTCGGAGGCGGCCAGCCGCTCCACGACGAACCCGTCGTGCAGCTGCCCGCCCTCGCGCCGGCCGGAGGCGCCGACCCGGGCGCCGAACCGGACCCGGACCCGGACGCCCGGCTGGGCCTCCTCGTCCATGGCGGCCGGCACCGCGTAGTCGAAGTACTGGTCGAGGCTGAGCACGCCCTTGTCCACCAGGACCCGGGCCACCGGCAGCGGGTCGGCCAGCTCCAGGCCGCGGGCCGCCTTGGGCCGGGCGCGGCGGACCGTCTCCCGGATGAAGGCCAGCTGCTCGCCGGCGCCCTCTGCGCTGCCCATCGCTCCCGTGCTCCGCACTCCCCGCCCAGGTCAGCCACCCGGGCCCGACCCTCAACGTAGCCGATCCCGCCGACAACCCCCGGAAACGCAGCGGACGGCGGCCGCCCGGTCGGGCGGCCGCCGTCCTGCGGAGGCGGGGTCAGGCCTGGACGGCCTTCTTCAGCTCCTCGACGCGGTCGGTGCGCTCCCAGGTGAAGTCCGCGTCCTCACGGCCGAAGTGGCCGTACGCGGCGGTCTTCGCGTAGATCGGGCGCAGCAGGTCCAGGTCGCGGATGATCGCGGCGGGGCGCAGGTCGAAGACCTTCACCACGGCTTCCTGGATCTTGAGGACCGGGACGGTCTCGGTGCCGAAGGTCTCGACGAACAGACCGACCGGCTCGGCCTTGCCGATCGCGTACGCGACCTGGACCTCGGCGCGGGTGGCGAGGCCCGCCGCGACGATGTGCTTGGCGACCCAGCGCATGGCGTAGGCCGCCGAGCGGTCGACCTTGGACGGGTCCTTGCCGGAGAAGGCGCCGCCGCCGTGGCGGGCCATGCCGCCGTAGGTGTCGATGATGATCTTGCGGCCGGTGAGGCCGGCGTCGCCCATCGGGCCGCCGATCTCGAAGCGGCCGGTCGGGTTGACCAGCAGCCGGTAGCCGTCGGTGACGAGCTTGATGCCGTCGTCGGCGAGGCGCTTGAGCTCGGGCTCCACGACGAACTCGCGGATGTCCGGGGTGAGCAGCGACTCCAGGTCGATGTCGCTCGCGTGCTGCGAGGAGACCACCACGGTGTCGAGGCGGAGGGCCTTGTCGCCGTCGTACTCGATGGTGACCTGGGTCTTGCCGTCGGGGCGCAGGTACGGGATCGTCCCGTTCTTGCGGACCTCGGACAGCCGGCGCGAGAGCCGGTGCGCCAGGGTGATCGGCAGCGGCATCAGCTCGGGCGTGTCGTCGCACGCGTAGCCGAACATCAGGCCCTGGTCGCCGGCGCCCTGCTTGTCCAGGTGATCGTCGTCGCCCTCGACCCGGGCCTCGTACGCCGTGTCCACACCCTGCGCGATGTCGGGCGACTGCGAGCCGATCGAGACCGAGACGCCGCAGGAGGCGCCGTCGAAGCCCTTCTTGGAGCTGTCGTAGCCGATCTCCAGGATCTTCTCCCGGACGAGCTGCGCGATCGGCGCGTACGCCTTCGTGGTGACCTCACCGGCGATGTGCACCAGGCCGGTGGTGATCAGCGTCTCCACGGCCACGCGCGAGGTGGGGTCCTCCTTGAGGAGGGCGTCGAGGATGGTGTCGCTGATCTGGTCAGCGATCTTGTCGGGGTGTCCCTCGGTGACCGACTCCGAGGTGAACAGGCGGCGAGACACAGCGCTCCCTGGGGTTGCAGCGGCTGCTGACTGAAGGGCCACGGCTCGGCGGGCCGGCCGTGGCCATCCGGAAAGACTTGATTCCTGGAGTGTAACGGTCAGGCACCTGAGAAGGGCTACCCGCCCGCGCAATGGGATGCCCGTGCAACCGGGATCACAGCCCGGCCGACCTGCCCAACCGGGCCACGACCTCGTCCCAGACGGTGTCCGCCAGGGCCTCCTTCGGACCGTCCGGGATCGGCACCTCGGTGCCGTCGGAGCCCAGTAGCACGGCGGTGTTGGTGTCCTGGCCGAAGGCCTTCCCGTCGCCGACCTCGTTCACCACGAGGAGGTCGCAGCCCTTGCGGGCGAGCTTGGCCCGGCCGTTCTCCAGCACCCGGTCGGTCTCGGCGGCGAAACCGACGACCAGTTGGCCCGAACGGGCGCGGTGGGCGGACAGCTCGGCCAGGATGTCGGGGTTTCGGACCAGCGCGACCGGCGCCGGGTCGACCCCGTCCACCTTCTTGATCTTCCCGGTGACGTACTCGGCCGGCCGGAAGTCGGCCACCGCCGCGGCCATCACCACCACGTCGGCGTCCACGACCGCCTTGAGCGCGGCCTCCCGCAGCTGCAGGGCGGTGGAGACGCGGACGACGTCCACCCCGGCCGGGTCGGGCAGCTCGGCGTTGGCGGACAGCAGGGTCACCCGGGCGCCGCGGGCCGCCGCGGTGGCCGCCAGCGCGTACCCCTGCTTGCCGGAGGAGCGGTTGCCCAGGAAGCGCACCGGGTCGAGCGGCTCACGGGTGCCGCCGGCCGAGACCACCACGTGCCGGCCGGCCAGGTCCCGCTCCAGGCCGCCGCGGGCGAGCACCCGGCGGCAGGCCTCGAAGATCGCGGACGGCTCCGGCAGCCGGCCCTTGCCGGTGTCCACGCCGGTGAGCCGGCCGACGGCGGGCTCCAGCACGATCGCGCCCCGGCGGCGCAGCGTGGCGACGTTCTCCCGGGTCGCCGGGTGCTCCCACATCTCGGTGTGCATGGCGGGGGCGAAGACCACCGGACAGCGCGCGGTGAGCAGGGTGTTGGTGAGCAGGTCGTCGGCGAGGCCGTGGGCGGCCTTGGCCATCAGGTCCGCGGTGGCGGGGGCGACCACCACCAGGTCGGCCTGCTGGCCGATCCGCACGTGCGGGACCTCGTGCACGTCCTCCCAGGTCGCGGTGGCGGCCGGCCGGCCGGAGAGGGCCGCCCAGGTCGCCTCGCCGACGAAGTGCAGCGCCGCGGCGGTCGGCACCACGGTGACCCGGTGCCCGGACTCGGTGAGCCGCCGCAGCAGCTCGCAGGCCTTGTACGCGGCGATCCCGCCGCTGACGCCGAGGACCACGCGCGGTGCGTGGGGCTGCTCCGGGCTCGCGTTCATGGGTGCTGCATCTCCTCCGGGTCGGGTCGACGTTCACCTTACGACCCTTCAGACGCCGGGCGCGACGTGGCTCGGAGCACACGGAAGGGCCCGCCCCACCAGGTCTTTCGACCGGGCGGGACGGGCCCTCACCGAAGGGGTGCCGGAGCTCAGGCGGCCTCGATCGCCTCGGCGGTCAGCAGGCCGGCGTTGATCTCGCGGAGCGCGATCGACAGCGGCTTCTCGTGCACGTGGGTGTCGACCAGCGGGCCGACGTACTCCAGCAGGCCCTCGCCGAGCTGGGAGTAGTAGGCGTTGATCTGACGCGCACGCTTGGCCGCGTAGATCACCAGGCTGTACTTGGAGTCGGTGGCCTCAAGCAGCTCATCGATCGGCGGGTTGATGATGCCCTCAGGCGCGGTCATCGAGGAGGACACGCTAAAACCTTCCGAAGTGGATATTTCCGACACGGCCGGCTCACGAGCCGATCCGGTCAGACTACACCGAGCAAGGCTAGCAGCTCGGAGGCGACCTGCTCGACGGAGGTGTTGACCAGCGTCGTGTCGAACTCCGGCTCCGCGGCGAGCTCGACCTTGGCGGCCTCCAGCCGCTGGTCGATCACGTGCTGCGGCTCGGTGCCCCGGCCGGTGAGCCGGCGGACCAGCTCGTCCCAGCTCGGCGGGGCCAGGAAGACCAGCTGCGCCTCAGGCATCGACTCGCGCACCTGGCGCGCGCCCTGCAGGTCGATCTCCAGCAGGACCGGCTCGCCGCGCTCCAGCTTCTGCAGCACGGCCTGGCGGGGCGTGCCGTAGCGGTTGCCCGCGAACACGGCCCACTCCAGCAGCTCGCCGTTGGCGACCAGCTTGTCGAACTCGTCGTTGTCGACGAAGTGGTACTGGACCCCGTCCTTCTCGCCGGGCCTCGGATGGCGGGTCGTCGCCGATACCGAGAGCCAGACGTCGGGGTGCTGCTGCCTCATATGAGCGACGACCGTGCTCTTGCCGACCCCCGAAGGGCCGGAGAGCACGGTCAGCCGCGGACGCTCACTCATGCACCGATTATCCCGGATCCCGGACGATCCCGGGACCACGGGGTACGAAGCAGAGCCGGATCAGGACGCCGCGCCGCCGAACTCCCGCTCCAGGGAGGCGATCTGGTTGGTCCCGAGGCCGCGGACGCGACGGCTCTCGCTGATGCCGAGACGCTCCATGATCTGCTTGGCACGAACCTTGCCGACGCCCGGCAGGCTCTCCAGCAGGGCGGAGACCTTCATCTTGCCGATGACCTCGTCGTCGGCCTTGCCGGCCTTGATGACGTCGTGCAGCGAGGCGCCGGAGTGCTTGAGCCGGTTCTTGACGTCGGCACGCTTCCGACGAGCCTCGGCGGCCTTGGCGAGCGCAGCGGCGCGCTGTTCAGGAGTAAGGGGCGGAAGAGCCACGCCGTTCACCTCAGGTGTGAATGGAAGGGAGGAGCTATGACTGGTGGTGCCCGGCCACCGAGCGCAGACCTGAGCACAGGGCTCTGACCTGCAAAGGCGACGCATTGTGCCGCCGTTCGGTGACCTACCGCCGGACACTACCCAACTTGGGCTTCCGCGTCAGGAAAAGAACACGAAAAGTCCTGGTCAGCCAGGGCCGACCCAGGACTTTCCGGGCAAATCCACCGGCTTCCGGCCGGGATTCTCAGGTGTTTGTGACTGCCCTCACATCCTCGACGAAGCGCGCGGCGGCCTCCCGCAGCGCCTCGACGGACGGTCCGTGCTTGAGCACGTCACGGCTGACGCTGGGCACGACGTTGTCCACGGAGGCCCCGAACACCCGCGGCAGGTCCTTCGCGGTGGCGCCCTGCGCGCCCACCCCGGGCGCCAGCAGCGGGCCGTTGACGGCGAGGTCCACCCCGGCCTCGGCGAGGGTGGCGCCGACCACCGCGCCGAACGAGCCGAGCGGCTCGGCGCCGGCGTTCTCGGCCGCCAGCCGGTTCAGTACGCCCTGGGCGACGCTGGTGCCGTCGGCGGCGACCGCCCGCTGCACCTCGAAGCCCTCCGGGTTGGAGGTGAGGGCCAGCACGAACAGGCCCGCCCCGTTGGCGCGGGCCAGGTCGACCGCGGGCTGCAGCGAACCGAAGCCCAGGTACGGGCTGACGGTCAGCGCGTCCGAGAACAGCGGGCTGGCCGGGGAGAGGAAGGTCTCGGCGTAGGCGGCCATGGTGGAGCCGATGTCGCCGCGCTTGGCGTCCATCACGACCAGGGCGCCGGCCTCGCGGGCCTCGGCGACCGTCCGCTCCAGCACCGCGATGCCGCGGCTGCCGAAGCGCTCGAAGAAGGCCGCCTGGGGCTTGAGCACGGCGACCCGGTCGGCCAGGGCCTCGACCACCGTGCGGGAGAAGGTCTCCAGGCCGGCCACGTCGTCGGTCAGGCCCCAGGCGCCGAGCAGGGCGGCGTGCGGGTCGATCCCGACGCAGAGCCGGCCGCGGGTGTCGAGGGCGTGGCGCAGGCGGGCACCGAAGGGGGCGAGGGTCATGGGGTCCTTTCGGGAGGGGGTGCGGTGCGGTGGGTCCCGGGGCGGTGGGCCAGGCCCACCACCTCGGCGAAGGTGGCGAAGCCCCGGGCCGCCAGCTCGCCGCGCAGCTCGTCCAGGATGCGCAGCGGGGCGGTCGGGTCGTTGAACAGGGTGGTGCCGACGGCGACGTGCGAGGCACCGGCGAGGGCGAACTCCAGGGCGTCCCGGCCGGTGCGCAGGCCGCCCATGCCGGTGATCGGCACCGCCGGGATCCGGCCGGCCAGCATCGCGGCGTGCACCTGGTAGACGCAGCGCAGCGCGATCGGGCGGACGGCGGGGCCGGAGAGCCCGCCGGTGACGCCGGCCAGGGCCGGGCGCAGGGTTTCCAGGTCGATGCCCAGGCCGAGGGCGGTGTTGATCATCGAGAGGCCGTCGGCGCCGGCCTGGACGCAGGCGGAGGCGACCTCGGTGACCGAGGTGGCGTCGGGCGAGAGCTTGGCGAGGACGGGCAGGGCCGCGTCGACCGTCCTGCGCACGGCCCGGACGACGTCGTAGGAGACGGCCGGGTTGGCGGCGAAGACCAGGCCCCGGTCGGCGGCGTTCGGGCAGGAGATGTTGAGCTCGACGCCGACCACCCCGGGCTGCCCGTTCAGGCGGGCGGCCACCTCGGTGTACTCCTCCAGCCGCTCCCCCGCGATCGAGACCACCACCCGGGCGCCGCGCTCGGCCAGCCAGGGCAGCTCGTCCCGGACGAAGGCCTCGACGCCGGAGCCCTGGAGGCCGATCGCGTTGAGCATCCCGGACGGGGTCTCGGCCATCCGCGGCGTGGCCGATCCGGCCCGTGCGGCGCGCATGACGGTCCTGGTGGTGACCGATCCGAGCCCGTCCAGCGGGACGAACCTGGCCAGCTCCCGGCCGTACCCGGCGCAGCCGGATGCGGTGGTGAGCGGGTTCGGCAGGGTGAGCGCACCGAACGGCACGCGGAGGTCGACCTCCTCGGGGGTCATCGGGCACCCGCCTCCGCCCCCGGCGCGCCTTCCAGATCGGGCGGTACGGTGCCGATCCCGGCCCAGTCCACCCTGGCGCCGTCGAAGACCGGGCCGTCGGTGCAAGCGCGGGTGAAGCGCTTCACGCCGTCCGTGCCGACCACCGGCAGCACGCAGGTCATGCAGATCCCGGTGCCGCAGGCCATCGCCTCCTCGACCGCCGTCCAGCAGCGGGCGCCGAGGTCGAGCGAGATCCGGCTGACGGTGGCGAGCATCGGCATCGGGCCGCAGGCGTACACCACGTCGGCGTCGATCGCGCCGATCGCCTGGGCCAGCGGGTCGGTGGCCCGGCCGGTGAGGCCGGCCGAGCCGTCCTCGGTGACCACCAGGACGTCCGGGGTGAGTGCCCGGGCCCGTTCCACGCCGAACAGCCGTCCGGCGTCGGCGGCGGCCAGGATGAAGCCGACCTGGCCTCCGCCGCGGCGGATCGCCTCGGCGAGCGCGAACAGCGGCGCGGCGCCGTAGCCGCCGGCCACCAGCAGCGCGCTGACCGGGCCCTCGGGCAGCGGGAACGGCGTCCCCAGCGGGGCGATCAGGCTGAGCCGCTCCCCGGCCGCGGCCCGGGCCAGCTCGCTGCTGCCCGCGCCGCGTTCGGCGACCAGCAGCTCGACGGTGCCGGCGGCCGGGTCCGTCCGGTGGACGGCGAACGCCCGGCGCAGCAGCATCGAGGAGTGCGGGCCGCCGACCGCGAGGGTCGCGAAGTGGCCCGGTCTCACCCGGGGTGCCGCCTCGGGGGCGTGCAGCAGGAGCCTGCGGTACGCCCCCTCGGGGGTGTTGGCGAGGACCTCGGCGTCGGTCTGGACGGGGTGGGCCATCGTGCTTCACCTTTCGGCCGGCCGGTACGACGATCTGAACTCTCGCAAACCGGCACGGACACTGTCACTTCACCCGGGGGCTACTGCGCCTTCGCCGTGCCCACGGCCTCCGCGACGGTGCGGAAGCCGCCGGCCCGCAGCCGGGCCGCCAGGCCCTTGTGCATCCGGCGCATCCAGAACGGGCCCTCGTAGACGAAGGCGCTGTAACCCTGGACCAGGTCGGCGCCGTGCAGGATCCGCTGCCAGGCGTCCTCGGCGGTCTCGATGCCGCCGACCGAGACCAGCGTCAGCCTGCCCTCGGTGCGGGCCCGCAGCCGCTGCAGGACCTCCAGCGAGCGGTCCTTGAGCGGGGCGCCCGACAGTCCGCCGGCGCCGATCTCCTCGATCCGCGCGGAGCTCTCGCGCAGGCCCTCACGGCCGATCGTGGTGTTGGTGGCGATGATCCCGTCCAGGCCGAGCTGGAGGGCCATGTCGGCGATCTCGTCGATGTCCTCGTCGGCCAGGTCGGGGGCGATCTTGACGAGCAGCGGGACGTGGTGCGCGACGGCGGCGTCGGCGGCCTTGCGGACATCCCAGAGCAGCGGGCCGAGCACCTGGACGGCCTGGAGGTTGCGCAGCCCCGGGGTGTTCGGCGAGCTGACGTTGACCACCAGGTAGTCGGCGTAGGGGGCGAGCCGCTCGGTGCTCTTCAGGTAGTCGGCGGTGGCGTCGGCCTCCTCGACCGCCTTGGTCTTGCCGATGTTGACGCCGATCACCGGGGTGGAGGTGGTGTGCGGGCGCTGGGCGAGCCGGGCCGCGACCCGGGCGGAGCCCTGGTTGTTGAAGCCCATCCGGTTGATCAGGGCGCGGTCCTCGACCAGCCGGAACAGCCGGGGCGCCGGGTTGCCGGGCTGCGGTTCGCCGGTGACGGTGCCGATCTCGACGAAGTCGAAGCCGAGCATGGACAGGCCGTCGATGCCGATGCCGTCCTTGTCGAAGCCCGCACCGAGGCCGAACGGACCGGGCAGGTCGAGGCCGAGCGCGGTGGTGCGCAGCGAGCGCTCCCGCGGGGCGAGCACCAGCCGGACCAGCTGTCGCAGGCCCGGGACGGAGGCGGCCAGCCGGATCCAGAAGAAGGCCAGGTGGTGGGCCTTCTCCGGGTCCATCTTCCGGAAGACGAGGTTGAAGAGGATCTTGTACACGGGCGGGGGTGCGCCTTCCTGGGACGACGGCCGAAGGACATGGGAAGTGGGGGGCACCCGGTCGCGGTGCCCCCCACTAGGGTCGTGCTACTTGCGCCCGGAGTTGATCAGCGCCGCGTGCTCCTGCAGCGACATCACCCCGACCTCGCCGCGGGTGAGCGCGTCGATGCCCTGAACGGCCGCACCCATCGCCTGGACGGTGGTCAGGCAGGGCACGCCGCGCGAGACGGCCGCGGTGCGGATCTCGTAGCCGTCGAGGCGGCCGCCGGTGCCGTACGGCGTGTTGATGATGAGGTCCACCTCGCCGTCGTGGATCAGCTGGACGATGGTCCGCTCGCCGTTCGGGCCCTCGCCCTCGCTGTGCTTGCGCACGATGGTGGAGGGGATGCCGCCGCGCTGGAGCACCTCGGCGGTGCCGGCGGTGGCGAGCACCTCGAAGCCGAGCTCGACCAGCGCGCGGGCCGGGAAGACCAGGTTGCGCTTGTCGCGGTTGGCGACCGAGACGAAGACCTTGCCCTTGGTGGGCAGCGCGCCGTACGCGCCGGCCTGGGCCTTGGCGTAGGAGGTGCCGAAGACCTTGTCGATGCCCATGACCTCGCCGGTCGAGCGCATCTCCGGGCCGAGGACGGTGTCGACGCCGCGCCCGTGGATGTCGCGGAAGCGGCTCCACGGCATCACGGCCTCCTTGACCGAGATCGGGCAGTCGGCGGGCAGGGTGCCGCCGTCGCCCTCGGCCGGCAGCAGCCCCTCGGCGCGCAGCTCGGCGATGGTGGCGCCGAGCGAGATCCGGGCGGCGGCCTTGGCCAGCGGGACGGCCGTCGCCTTGGAGGTGAACGGCACGGTCCGCGAGGCGCGCGGGTTGGCCTCCAGGACGTAGAGGATGTCGCCGGAGAGCGCGAACTGGATGTTGATCAGACCGCGGACGCCGACGCCGCGGGCGATCGCCTCGGTCGAGGTCCGCAGCCGCTTGATGTCGTAGCCGCCGAGGGTGATCGGGGGCAGCGCGCAGGCGGAGTCGCCGGAGTGGATGCCGGCCTCCTCGATGTGCTCCATCACGCCGCCGAGGTAGAGCTCGGTGCCGTCGAAGAGCGCGTCGACGTCGATCTCCACCGCGTCGTCCAGGAACCGGTCGATCAGCACCGGGTGCTCGGAGATCAGGCCGGCGTGCCGCTCCAGGTACGAGGCGAGCGAGGCCTCGTCGTAGACGATCTCCATGCCGCGGCCGCCCAGCACGTACGACGGGCGGGCCAGGACCGGGTAGCCGATCTCGTCCGCGATCGCCTTGGCCTCCTCGAAGGAGAAGGCGGTGCCGTGCTTGGGGGCGGGCAGCCCGGCGTCGCGCAGGACGCGGCCGAAGGCGCCGCGCTCCTCGGCCAGGTCGATCGCCTCGGGCTGGGTGCCGACGATCGGCACGCCGTTGTCCTTGAGCGCCTGGGCGAGGCCCAGCGGGGTCTGGCCGCCGAGCTGGACGATGACGCCCGCGAGCGGCCCGGCCTGCTGCTCGGCGTGGACGATCTCCAGGACGTCTTCCAGGGTGAGCGGCTCGAAGTACAGCCGGTCGGAGGTGTCGTAGTCGGTGGAGACGGTCTCCGGGTTGCAGTTGACCATGACGGTCTCGTACCCGGCCTCGGCCAGCGCGAAGGAGGCGTGCACGCAGGAGTAGTCGAACTCGATGCCCTGGCCGATCCGGTTCGGGCCGGAGCCCAGGATGATCACGGCGGGCTTGGTGCGGGGGGCGACCTCGGTCTCCTCGTCGTAGGACGAGTAGAAGTACGGGGTCTTGGCGGCGAACTCGGCGGCGCAGGTGTCCACGGTCTTGAAGACCGGGCGGATGCCCAGGGCGTGCCGGACCTCGCGGACGACGTCCGGCCGCAGGCCGCGGATCTCGCCGATCTGCTGGTCGGAGAAGCCGTGCCGCTTGGCGTGGCGCAGCAGCTCGGGGTGGAGCTTGTCGGCCTCGGCCAGCTCGGCGGCGATCTCGTCGAGCAGGAAGAGCTGGTCGACAAACCACGGGTCGATCCGGGTGGCCTCGAACACCTCCTCCTGGGTGGCGCCGGCCCGGATGGCCTGCATGACGGTGTTGATCCGGCCGTCGGTGGGCACCTTGGCCTTGGTGAGCAGCTCGGCCTTGTCGCCGGGCTCGCCGGTCCAGGTGAACTGCGAGTCCTTCTTCTCCAGCGAGCGCAGCGCCTTGTTGAGCGCCTCGGGGAAGTTGCGGCCCATGGCCATGGCCTCGCCGACCGACTTCATGGTGGTGGTCAGGGTGGCGTCGGCGCTCGGGAACTTCTCGAACGCGAACCGCGGGACCTTCACCACGATGTAGTCGAGGGTCGGCTCGAAGGAGGCCGGGGTCTGCTCGGTGATGTCGTTGGGGATCTCGTCCAGGGTGTAGCCGACGGCCAGCTTGGCCGCGATCTTGGCGATCGGGAAGCCGGTGGCCTTGGAGGCGAGCGCCGAGGAGCGGGAGACCCGCGGGTTCATCTCGATCACGATGATCCGGCCGTCGTCCGGGTTGATCGCGAACTGGATGTTGCAGCCGCCGGTGTCGACGCCGACCTCGCGGATGATCGCGATGCCGATGTCGCGCAGCGTCTGGTACTCGCGGTCGGTCAGGGTCATCGCCGGGGCGACGGTGATGGAGTCGCCGGTGTGCACGCCCATCGGGTCGAAGTTCTCGATCGAGCAGACGACCACGACGTTGTCGTTCCGGTCGCGCATCAGCTCCAGCTCGTACTCCTTCCAGCCGAGGATGGACTCCTCCAGGAGCACCTCGGTGGTCGGCGAGAGGGCCAGGCCCTGGCCGGCGATGCGGCGCAGGTCCTCCTCGTCGTGGGCGAAGCCGGAGCCGGCGCCGCCCATGGTGAAGGAGGGGCGGACCACGACCGGGTAGCCGCCGAGGGTCTCGACGCCCGCGAGGACGTCGTCCATCGAGTGGCAGATCACCGAGCGGGCGGACTCGCCGTGGCCGATCCGGGCGTTGACGGCCTCGACCACGCCCTTGAACAGCTGGCGGTCCTCGCCCTTGTGGATGGCCTCGACGTTGGCGCCGATGAGCTCGACGCCGTACTTCTCCAGGGTGCCGTTCTCGTGCAGCGAGATCGCGGTGTTGAGCGCGGTCTGCCCGCCGAGGGTCGGCAGCAGGACGTCGGGGCGCTCCTTGGCGATGATCTTCTCGACGAAGTCCGGGGTGATCGGCTCGACGTAGGTCGCGTCGGCGATCTCCGGGTCGGTCATGATGGTGGCCGGGTTGGAGTTCACCAGGACGACCCGCAGGCCCTCGGACCGCAGGACGCGGCACGCCTGGGTGCCGGAGTAGTCGAACTCCGCCGCCTGGCCGATCACGATCGGGCCGGACCCGATGACCAGGACGGACTTGATGTCAGTGCGCTTCGGCACGGGTCAGCTCCCTGTGGTGGTGCGGGCCGGGGCACCGGCCATCAAGTCGACGAACCGATCGAAGAGGTACGCGGCGTCGTGCGGGCCGGCCGCGGCCTCCGGGTGGTACTGCACGCTGAACGCCGGGGTGTCCAGGCACTGGAGGCCCTCGACCACGTTGTCGTTCAGACAGACGTGGGAGACCTCGGCGCGGCCGTACGGGGTGTCGCTGACCTTGTCCAGCGGTGCCTCGACGGCGAAGCCGTGGTTGTGCGCGGTGACCTCGACCTTGCCGGTGGTGCGGTCCTGCACCGGCTGGTTGATGCCGCGGTGGCCGTACTTCAGCTTGTAGGTGCCGAAGCCGAGCGCGCGGCCGAGGATCTGGTTGCCGAAGCAGATGCCGAACAGCGGGGTCCGGCGCTCCAGCACGCCCCGCATGACCGCGACCTGGTGGTCGGCGGTGGCCGGGTCGCCCGGGCCGTTGGAGAAGAACACGCCGTCCGGCTGGACCGCGTAGACGTCCTCGACGGTCGAGTCGGCGGGCAGCACGTGCACCTCGATGCCGCGCTCGGCCATCCGCTGCGGGGTCATCGCCTTGATGCCGAGGTCGATCGCGGCGACGGTGAAGCGCTTGGCGCCGATCGCCGGGACGACGTACGGCTCGGTGGTGGCGACCTCGGCGCAGAGGTCCGCGCCCTTCATCTCGGGCGTCTCGTTGACCCGGGCCAGCAGCGCGGCCTCGTCCGCCAGCGCGGGGCCGGAGAAGATGCCGACCCGCATCGCACCGCGCTCGCGCAGGTGCCGGGTGAGCGCCCGGGTGTCGATGCCGGAGATGCCGACGACGCCCTGGCCCGCGAGCTCCTCGTCCAGCGAGCGCCGCGAGCGCCAGTTGGACGGGACCCGGGAGGGGTCGCGGACGACGTACCCGGCGACCCAGATCCGCTTCGACTCCGGGTCCTCGTCGTTGACGCCGGTGTTGCCGATGTGCGGGGCCGTCATGACGACGACCTGGCGGTGGTAGGAGGGGTCGGTGAGGGTCTCCTGGTAGCCGGACATGCCGGTGTTGAAGACGGCCTCGCCGAAGGTCTCGCCGATCGCGCCGTAGGCCTGGCCGTGGAAGGTCCGGCCGTCCTCCAGGACGAGCACGGCGGGCACTCGCTCCCGCCTCAAGCGCTGAGTGGTGGGGGCAGGTGCGGTCATGATGCGGTGCCTTCCGTCTGCTGCGTGCGGGTGGAGAGTTCGAGGATCGCGGAGACCCAGTCCGCGTGCCGGTCCGGCGAGTCCAGCCGGACGCCGGACTCCAGGCCGGTGGCGCCCAGGCGCCAGCCGATCACCAGGAGGCCGGAGGGGACGACCTTGCCCGCGATGCCGGAGTCGAGGCGGGCACCGGCCAGCTGCTCGACCGGGATCCACAGGTCGGTGGCGCCCGGGCGGCGGACCAGCAGGCCGCGCTCGGTGAGGGTGAGGTCGGCGAGGCTGCGGGTGCCCAGGTCGTGGGCGACCACCCGGTCCAGCCAGTTCCCCGGGGTGGTGGTGCCGTGGAAGCGGCCGGCGGCGGTGAGGGTGGCCGGGCCGGGGTCGGCCGGCACCTCGGGCAGCGGCGGCAGGTCGGACTGGAGCGTCCGGCGCCAGTTCCAGCCCTGCCGCATCAGCCAGTAGACCAGTCCGACCACGATCGCCAGGCCGACCGTCCAGCCGATGTAGCCCGGCCAGTTGGTGACCTGGGCCTGCCCCGCGGCGAGCGGGCCGCTCACGCGAGGTCGCCCTGCTCGGCCAGCTCGCCGGCCAGCACGGTGGCGGTGCCGCGCAGGAAGGTGGCGTGCACCCGCCCGGGCAGGTCGAGGCCGCGGTAGGGGGTGTTCCGGCTGCGCGTCGCGAAGGTTTCGGGGTCCACGGCCCCACGGTACGCGGGATCGAAGAGCACCAGGTTGGCCGGCTCACCGACCGAGACGGGCCGGCCGTGGCCGGTCAGGCGGCCGATCCGGGCCGGGCGGTGGGACATCCGGTCGGCCACGCCCTCCCAGTTCAGCAGGCCGGTGTCGACCATGGTCTGCTGGACGACCGACAGCGCGGTCTCCAGGCCGACCATGCCCATCGCGGCGACCGCCCACTCGCAGTCCTTGTCCTCCGCCGGGTGCGGGGCGTGGTCGGTGGCGACGGCGTCGATGGTGCCGTCGGCCAGGGCGGCGCGCAGCGCCTCCACGTCCGCGGCGGTGCGCAGCGGCGGGTTGACCTTGTAGACCGGGTCGTAGCTGCGGACCAGCTCGTCGGTGAGCAGCAGGTGGTGCGGGGTCACCTCGGCGGTGACGTCCCAGCCCTTGGCCTTGGCCCAGCGGACGATCTCGACCGAGCCGGCCGTGGAGAGGTGGCAGACGTGCAGCCGGGAGCCGACGTGCGCGGCGAGCAGCACGTCGCGGGCGATGATCGCCTCCTCGGCGACGGCGGGCCAGCCGCCGAGGCCGAGCTCGCCGGAGACCTGGCCCTCGTTCATCTGAGCGCCCTCGGTGAGCCGGGGCTCCTGGGCGTGCTGGGCGACGACGCCGTCGAAGGCCTTCACGTACTCCAGCGCGCGGCGCATGATCACCGCGTCGTCGACGCACTTGCCGTCGTCGGAGAAGACGCGGACCCCGGCGGCGGAGTCGTGCATGGCGCCGAGCTCGGCGAGCTTCTTGCCCTCCAGGCCGACGGTGACGGCGCCGACCGGCTGCACGTCGCAGTAGCCGGACTCCTGGCCGAGCCGCCAGACCTGCTCGACCACGCCGGCGGTGTCGGCGACCGGGAAGGTGTTGGCCATCGCGTGCACGGCGGTGTAGCCGCCCTTGGCGGCGGCCTGGGTGCCGGTCAGCACGGTCTCGGCGTCCTCGCGGCCGGGCTCGCGCAGGTGGGTGTGCAGGTCGACCAGGCCGGGCAGGGCGATAAGCCCGTGGCCGTCGATGTCGATGTCGGCCTCGGCGGTCAGGCCGGTGCCGATCTCCCGGAACACGCCGTCGGCGATGAGGATGTCCTGGGGCGCGCCGCCGAGGATCTGGACGTTGCGGATCAGGTAGCTCGTCACTTGGCGGCCTCCGGGTTGTCGGTGCGGGTGGTCTCGGCGGGGGCGTCGGCGAAGACCGCCCCGCCGAGCAGGAGGTAGAGCACGGCCATCCGGGTGGAGACGCCGTTGGCGACCTGCTCGACCGCGGTGCAGCGCGGGGAGTCGGCGACCTCGGCGGTGATCTCCATGCCGCGGACCATCGGGCCGGGGTGCATCACGATGGCGTGCTCGGGCAGCTGGGCCATCCGGATGCCGTCCATGCCGTAGCGCCGCGAGTACTCGCGCTCGGTCGGGAAGAACGCGGCGTTCATCCGCTCGCGCTGGACCCGCAGCATCATCAGCGCGTCGGTCTTGGGCAGCACCGCGTCCAGGTCGTACGAGATCTGGCAGGGCCAGTTCTCGATGCCGATCGGGAGCAGGGTGGGCGGGGCGACGAAGGTGACCTCGGCGCCGAGGGTGGTCAGCAGGTGGACGTTGGAGCGGGCCACCCGGCTGTGCAGGACGTCGCCGACGATGGTGACCCGGCGGCCCGCCAGGTCGTGCCCGGCGCCGGGGTTGAGGTGGCGGCGGATGGTGAAGGCGTCGAGCAGGGCCTGGGTGGGGTGCTCGTGGGTGCCGTCACCGGCGTTGATGACGCTGCCGTGCAGCCAGTCGGACTGGGCGAGCCGGGCCGGCGCGCCGGAGGCGTGGTGCCGGATGACGACGGCGTCGGCGCCCATCGCCTGGAGGGTCAGCGCGGTGTCCTTGAGGCTCTCGCCCTTGGAGACCGAGGAGCCCTTGGCGGAGAAGTTGATGACGTCCGCGGACAGCCGCTTCTCGGCGACCTCGAAGGAGGTCTTGGTGCGGGTGGAGTCCTCGAAGAAGAGGTTGACGACGGTGCGGCCGCGCAGGGTGGGCAGCTTCTTGACGGACCGTCCGGAGAGGTGGGCCAGCTCCTCGGCGGTGTCCAGGATGAGCAGGGCGTCGTCGCGGCTGAGGTCGGCGGTGGAGACGAGGTGGCGCTTCACGGCGGTCACTCCGGGAGGTGCTGGTCGGACGGCTGGGCGGCGAGCGCCTGGGAGGAGCGGGCCGTGTAGTCGCGGTCGCCGACCAGGACGGCGTCCCGGCCGTCGGTGTCGGCGAGCTGGACCTGGACGGCCTCGCGCAGCGAGGTGGGCAGGTTCTTGCCCACGTAGTCGGCCCGGATCGGCAGCTCGCGGTGGCCGCGGTCGACCAGGACGGCCAGCTGGACGGCGCGCGGGCGGCCGATGTCGCTCAGGGCGTCCAGCGCGGCCCGGATGGTGCGGCCGGAGAACAGCACGTCGTCGACCAGGATGACCAGCTTGCCGTCGACGCCCTCGGCGGGGATCTCGGTGTGCTCCAGCGCGCGGGCCGGCTTCAGCCGCAGGTCGTCCCGGTACATGGTGATGTCCAGGGTGCCGAGCGGGATCTCGCGGCCGGCGACCTGGTTCAGCCGGGACTGCAGCCGGCGGGCGAGGTGGACACCGCGGGTGTGGATGCCGAGCAGCACCACGTCGTCGGCGCCCTTGGCGCGCTCGACGATCTCGTGGGCGATCCGGGTGACGATCCGGGTGATGTCCCCGGCGTCGAGCACCTGGTGCGGCGGACGCGGCGCGGATTGGTTGTGTGTGGTCATGCCGAAGCGGACCTCCTTCCCCGCCTCACTGGACGGGCCTTAAAGGATGCCTGGGATTGCGCTCCCGACCGTGGCGGAAGCCTCGCCCATGGTAGCAGTGCGCTCACCGGCGTTCAGGACCGGACGGTTCCGCTTTCCCCGTTCGGCCGTACCTCGGCGGTTCACGGAGCGGCCGGGAGCTATTCGCACGACTGCCCCATTCGGCTTGACGCGACTACCTCACTCTACGTAACCTCACAGTGAGTTACGAGACAGGCTCTGTACCCACCGGTACGGTCGGCCGGATCCGCGGTCATCACCCGCTCGCTCGTGGCTCACCACTGAACGCGAAGCAATCTCGTCCGGGGAGATCTATGTCCAGCGACTACGCGAAGCAACTCGGGGCCAAGCTCCGGGCGATCCGCACTCAGCAGGGTCTCTCCCTGCACGGCGTCGAGGAGAAGTCCCAGGGTCGCTGGAAGGCAGTCGTCGTCGGCTCGTACGAGCGCGGCGACCGCGCGGTGACGGTGCAGCGCCTGGCCGAGCTGGCCGAGTTCTACGGCGTCCCGGTCCAGGAGCTGCTGCCCGGCGGGACTCCGGGCGGTGCGGCCGAGCCGCCGCCGCGCCTGGTCCTCGACCTGGAGAGACTGACCCAGGTGCCGTCCGAGAAGGCCGGCCCGCTCCAGCGCTATGCGGCCACCATCCAGAGCCAGCGCGGCGACTACAACGGGAAGGTGCTCTCGATCCGCCAGGACGACCTGCGCACCCTCGCCGTGATCTACGACCAGTCGCCGTCGATCCTCACCGAGCAGCTGATCAGCTGGGGCGTCCTCAACCCCGACGCCCGTCGCGCCGTCCGCGAGGAGGACGCGGGCTGAGCCCCGGCGACCAGCAGAAACGTCACGGCGGGGCGTGCGGCACCAGCCGCACACCCCGCCGTCGCGCTGTCCGGGCCCGGCGGCGCCGTCAGCACACCGAGCCGAGGCTGAACCCCGGCCGCGCCTCCACCCCGTCCAGCTCGACGGCGGCCGGCTCGTAGCCGAACCCGGTGCTCTGCCAGGCCCAGGCGACCTGCCGGTACTCGCCGCAGGAGCCCGCGGAGCCCTGCGAACCGTGCAGCAGCGCCGCCCCCGGCAGCTCCCGGACGATACCCGCGCACAGCACGGCGCAGACCAGGTCCAGGTCCTCGTCGTTGATCCGCACCACGCCGTCCTCCCAGCGCAGGATCCGGGCGTCCGCCTGCAGCCGCCCGCCGGGCGCGTCCACCACGCAGTGGAACTGGTACGTGCCGGCGCCCGCCCCCACCAGCATCCGCCGGAAGATCTCCGAGCCCTGCTCGTACGCCTGCCGGACCTGCGGCGGCAGCTGCTCCTGCGCGGCGCACAGGGCGCCGTCCAGCAGCAGGTCCGCGTGGCGCAGCGTCAGGCCGCCCTCGCGGGCGCGCACCAGGCGCGGGAGGAAGTCGCCTACCAGGTCCTCGCCCTGGTAGGGCAGCAGCTGGGTCTGCAGCGGCGGGTTGACGAGGTAGCGGTCCCGGGCGGTCTGCTCGGCCGGGTCGAGCCCGTGCAGCAGGCAGAAGTCGGCGAAGTCCCCGGGGTGGAACATCCGGGCCTGGACGGTGCCGAAGACCCGCCGCGCCTCGGTCAACAGGGCCTCGGTGTCCACCAGGTACCCCGCATGGTCGGTGGCCTCGGTCAGGCCCCAGGGCCGGGCCAGCTCGAAGTCCTCCGCGCTGGCCAGGATGCCGGTCACGAAGGCCTCCTCGGGCCTGCGGCCGCCCGCCCCGGCGGAGGTGCAACGGGAGGACCGGGGGGTGCGGCTGTTACGGGGCATCGGGGCTCCTGCGGCGGGGGTCGACGGGCGCGGCCGGGTACGCCGCTGCCCCTCTTCCTCCCCATCCCCACGCGCCGCACACGTACGGGGTGTCACAGCCCTGTAACCGAGTGCGACGAACAGCCGTGCTACTGCCGCGGGGCGCGGGCCAGCTGGCGGGACTGCGCGACCAGGCGGCCGGTGGAGTCCCAGACCTCGGCGTCCTCCTCGAAGTAGCCGCCGGCCAGGTTGCGGGTGGCGTGGCTGACCCGCAGCCAGCCCGGCGCCGGCTTCGCCCGCAGGTGGACGGTGAGCTCGACGGTGGGCGCCCAGCCCGGGATGCCGAGGTCGAAGGTGACCGGCGGCAGCGCGTCGGCCACCAGGAGCAGCAGCAGCGGATCCGGCTCGCGCCCGTCGGCGAGCTTGAACCAGCCCTGGATCCGGCCCTCCTGCGAGGGCCGGCCGAGCGCCCAGCCGATCGTCGCCGGGTCGAGCCGCAGGTCGAACCGGGA
The DNA here is from genome assembly GCF_044740765.1 of Kitasatospora sp. NPDC088346. Lineage (NCBI taxonomy): Bacteria > Bacillati > Actinomycetota > Actinomycetes > Kitasatosporales > Streptomycetaceae > Kitasatospora > Kitasatospora sp. NPDC088346. Next base: position 201,940 of record NZ_JBIURH010000011.1, on the reverse strand, counting down.
CAGCAGCGCGGCCTGCTCGATCAGCTCCTTCGGCGCGTGCTCGACGCCGACGCACTCCTCCGGCGGCGGCATCACCGGCGGCCGCGCGCTGGTGCGCACCTCGCCGGTGTGCGCGGCCAGGTCGCCGTAGGTGGCCAGCACCCGCAGCCGCTCCTCGCCGTCCTGGGCGAGCGAGGCGGTGCCGGTGGACAGCGAGCGGCCCCGGCGGACCAGCTCGGTGGTCACGGCCGCCGGGCCGGGGCGGGCGGCGGACAGGTAGTGGCCGCTGATCGACACCGGGTCGGGGTGCTCCCCGTGCCGCAGCGACAGCGCGTGGCCCGCGACCGCGAGCAGCATCCCGCCGTTGATCCCGCCGCCGATCTGCCAGCCGGCGTCCAGCCCGGCCGTGTACCGGCCCGGCCGGTCGGCCTCCGGGGTCAGGGCGATGCCCCGGTCGAACTCGCTGCGTACGGCGGTGGTCATGGTGCTGTCCTTCGCTGCGACGGCCCTGCCCGACTCCTCATTACCGATGAGTAGCCTACGCCGCGGCCCCGCACCCGGGCCAGCAACGCGTGAAGGCCGCCGGACCGGGGTCCGGCGGCCTTCACGCGCGAGACGTCAGTCCCGGCGGATGGTCGGCTTGAGCTCCATGAAGCGGGCCAGCAGGCCGTTCACGAAGGCGGGCGACTCGTCCGTGGAGTACTCCTTGGCGATCTCGACGGCCTCGTCGACCACGACCGCGTCCGGGACGCCGTCCTCCCAGATCAGCTCGTAGGCGCCGAGCCGCAGGACGTTGCGGTCCGCGACCGGCATCCGGTCGATCGTCCAGCCGACGGCGTAGGTCGCGATCAGCTCGTCGATGCGGCGGGCGTACTGCGTGTAGCCCTCGACCAGCTGCATGGTGTACTCGGCGACCTGCGGGATGCCCTCGTCCGGCTTGGGCTCGCGCGCGCGGGCCACCCAGTCGGCGAGCACCTGCTCCGGGGAGACACCTCGGTGATCCGCCTCGAACAGGATCTGGAAGGCCCTGGTACGGGCCTTGCTGCGTGCAGCCGCCACGGTTACTTGTTCACCCGGCCGAGGTAGCTGCCGTCGCGGGTGTCGACCTTGATCTTCTCACCGGTGACGATGAACAGCGGGACCTGGATCTCGGCACCGGTCTCCAGGGTGGCCGGCTTGGAGCCACCGGTGGAGCGGTCGCCCTGGACGCCCGGCTCGGTGTGGTCGATCAGCAGCTCGACGGAGGCCGGCAGCTCGATGTACAGCGGGGCGCCCTCGTAGACGGCGACCAGGGCCTCGAAGCCCTCCAGCAGGTACTTGGACGCGTCGCCGACGACCTCGGGGCCGATGAACAGCTGGTCGTAGGTGTCCGTGTCCATGAACACGAACTGCTCGCCGTCCTTGTAGGAGAACTGCATGCCGCGCTTGTCGACGTTGGCGGTCTCGACCTTGGTGCCCGCGTTGAAGGTCTTGTCGACGACCTTGCCGGTCAGGACCTCCTTCAGCTTGGTGCGCACGAAGGCCGGGCCCTTGCCGGGCTTGACGTGCTGGAACTCGACGACGGACCAGAGCTTGCCGCCGTCAAGCTTGAGGACCATGCCGTTCTTGAGATCGTTCGTGGAAGCCACGGGCGCACTAACTCCTGGATATAGCTGTCAAGGAACCAAGAAGGATGCGCAACCTGACGCCGGGCCGGGGCCGCGGACTACAGGGCGAGGAGCTCCTTGGTCGTTATGGTGAGCAGCTCGGGCCCGCCCTCCTCAGGGGGGCGCACCACGAGCGTGTCCTCGATCCGGACCCCGCCCTTGCCCGGGAGGTGGACCCCCGGACCGACGGTGACCGGCACGCGATTGTCCAGTTTACCCATGTCGGCGGGGCCCAGGCGCGGCGCCTCCCGGATCTCCAGCCCGATTCCGTGTCCGACCGGATGCACGGAGCGCTCGGCGTGACCGGCCGCCTGGAGGATCGAACGGGCCGCGTCGTCCGGCACGTGCTGCGGGACGCCCGGGCCGAGCGCCTCGCGACCGGCCCGCTGGGCGTGGAAGACCAGCCGGTGCAGTTCCACCTGCCAGGGCGCCGGGGCCGCGCCGATCACGAAGGTCCGCGCGGTGCAGACCCCGTAGCCGCGGTACTGCGCGCCGAGCACCACGGTGAGGAAGTCGCCCTCCTCGACCCGGCGGTCGGTCGGCTGGTGCTGCTCCAGGCCGGAGTGGGCGCCGGTGCCGACCGAGACCGGGAAGGCCGCCCGGTCGGCGCCGTGGTCGATCATCCGGCGTTCCAGCTCCATCGCCAGGTGCCGCTCGGTCCGGCCGACCAGGATCGACTCCAGCAGCTCGCCGAGCGCCTGGTCGGCGATCTCGGCCGCGATGCGCAGGTCGGCGATCTCGTGCTCGTCCTTCACCACGCGCAGCCGCTCCACCGCCCGGTCGACGTCCAGTAGCCGGACCCCGGCCGCCGCCCCGGCCACCGCGCGGTGGCGGCTGACCGTGAGGTCGTGCTCCTCCACCGCCAGGTCGGCGATCCGGAGCCGGACGGCGGCCTCGGCCAGCGCCGGGGCCGTGTCGGCCAGCGGCGGGACGGGCAGCCGGGCGACGTCCTCGGGCATCAGGTGCTCGCCGGTGTCGTCCGGGGGGAGGTCCTCCGGGACGGCCAGCAGCACCCGCTCGCGGGTGAGCAGCACGCTCGCCCCGCACGGCGGGCAACCGGTCAGGTAGCGGACGTTGGCGGCCCTGGTGACCAGTACCGCGTCGGCCCCGGAGGCACTGCAGTACTCCCGGAGACGTTCTCGTCGGGCCGCGTGCGCATCGGACATGGGTCGAGCGTACGAACCAGGGCGGCCGGGCGCCCGTCGAGCCGCTCGGACGGGGCTCGCACGGGGCCCGGGCCGGGCCCGCGGGTGGCGCTACTCGTGCCGCAGGGCGCCCCTCCCACCCGCCCGCCACAGCACCGGCAGGGTGAGCGCGGTGACACCCAGGATCCCGGCCGCGGCGGCGCCCGCCATGGCGAGCACCCCTTCCCAGGCGATCCGCTGCGGCAGACCGGCCAGCTGGAGCAGCATGCGGCCGACCCCGGTGCCGATGCCGACCGCCAGGGCCAGGCCGAGCCCCATCGGCAGCGCGCTCTGCCACAGCAGCGACAGGCCGAGCGTCCGCCGCGGCGTGCCGAAGGCCAGCAGGCAGGCCAGCGCCCGGCGGCGCTCGCGCAGTTGCTCCAGCAGGCCCACCAGCATGCTCAGCGAGATCAGCAGCAGGGTGGCCACGACCGCGGCGGTCAGCGCCCGGCGGACGCCGTTGAAGGCCCGGTCCGGCGCGAAGACCTCCTCGTCGGCGAGGAGCAGCCGGGCCCGGGGGTCGATCCGGTGGACGGCGGTGCGCAGGACCTCCCGGGCGTCCGGCACCCCACTGTCGAGCTCCAGGTCGATCCGGGCGTCCTGACCGGTCAGCAGGCCGGCCGGGACGGCGGCGGGCGTGACCAGCAGCACCCCGACCGGGTCGGCGGCGAGCTCGCGGGAGCGCGCCGGCACGGTCGGCAGCGTCGCCGGGAGCCGCCAGGCCGTCCCGGCCGCCTCGGCGGGGGACGCGGGGACGGCCGCGTCCAACGTCACCCGGGCGCCGGGTTGCGGGGTCGCCCCGGCGGTGCCGGCCGAGCCGTTCCCCGTGACCAGGAAGCCGTCGCCGTCGGTGCAGGAGGGCAGGTCGGCGAGCGCCTTGAGATCGCCGCAGGCTCCGACCAGCGCGAGCGCCGTCCGGTTCGGGTCGCGGTAGGCGCCGTGCAGGTAGACCGGGACGTAGCCGACCGCCGACCGCGTCGCCTCCCCGGCCCGCAGCCGGGCGGCGAGCTCCGCGGCGGAGCCGCCGGCCCCGGCGAAGGTGGCCCGGGCCCGGTCCGCCGCCCCGGCGGCGGTGCGCCCGGACGCGTACGGGCTGCGGAAGGTGTGCTGGTCGGCGATCGCGCCGAAGAGCGTCTGCAGGACGATCGCGCCGGCGACCGCGACCAGCGTCCCGGCCGTGGCACGGGCGGCGCCGCCGCCGCTGAGCCGCAGACGGCCGAGGGCCAACTGCAGGGAGGGCGGCCCGAAGGAGAGGTCCCGGACGGTCAGGTCGAGCAGGGCCGGCAGCAGGGCCGCGATCCCGCTGAGAAGCAGGACCAGCCCGGTCACCACGATCGCCAGGTCGATCGGTTCGACGGCGAGATCGACCCCGTGGGGGGTCTGGGAGAGCAGGAGGACCCCGGCGGCGGGCAGCGCCAGGCGCCACCACAGTCTGCGGCGGGTCCGGTCACCGCCGCGGACCACGCCGAGCGGCTCCGCGACGATCGCGCGCATCGCGAACAGCGCGGCCACCACCGCGAGCACCGGCACGGCCACCATCACGACGGCGGTCAGCAGTGGATCCGGGTCGATGTCCGCGGCGAAGACGCTGAGGCCCTCGATGGTCACCGACTCGGCGAGCCGACCGGCCACCCCGAACAGCAGCCAGCCGACCGCCAGCCCGGTCAGTGCGCCGGCCAGCGCCTCCCCCGCCGCGATCCGGGCGGTCATCGCCCGGTCCGCGCCGACCAGCCGCAGTGCGGCCAGCCTGCGGTCGCGGGCCTCCCCGCCGAACCGGGTCGCCGCGGCGACGAACACCGCGACCGGGGTCAGCAGCACCACGATGCCGGTGACGCTGAGCAGGACCAGCTCGGGCTCCAGCTCCCGGGGCGGGTAGGTGTCGCCGAAGGACTCGATCCGCATCGCGCCGCGGTCGGTGCTCAGGTCGTCGGCGCCGCTCACGAAGCTGAGGTCCCCGGGGCCGACCAGGCCGCCCTCGGCGATCCGGCCGCCGACCGGATGGTCCAGGCGCTGCTTGAGCAGCCGCCCCTCCGGGGCGTCGAGCAGCTTCGCCAGCGCCGGTGAGACGGCCATCTCACCGGGCTTCGGATAGCCGGTCAGGCCGGGCGGCACCGGTGCCTCCGGGCCCTCGGCCTGCATGACCCGGCCGCGTACCTCGGCGCCGTGGTAGGTGGTGGAGACGTCCATCAGCAGCAGGGTGCCGGGGCCCGGGGCGAGGCCGTCGTCGGCGTGCATGGTGTCGACCAGGGCGTGGATCCGGTCGTCGCGGTGGTGCTTCATGGTCTGGAACGAGGACGCGAAGAGCAGGGTGGCGACACCCAGGCCGACGGCGACGGCGGTCAGCAGGGTCCGGACCAGGCTGTCGCGGCCGCCGGTGAAGGCGAGCCGCAGCCCGATGCCGACCTGGCCCAGGCGGCGCAGCCGTACGGTCGGGGCCGGCCGGTCGGCGGTGGTGGGCGGGGTGGGCTGGTTCACGGGGCCCTCTCCGGGGATCGGGTGCCGCCGAAGAGGCGGGCGGCGTGGTCGGGTGCGGTGGAGACGGTCCACAGGACGCGGACCAGCCGCCGGCTGTCGTCCGTCGGCCCGGCACCGGCGTCGTCGGGGGCCGGGCCGCCGGCCCAGCAGGCGGTGGCGAGCAGCACCATGACGGCGGCGGGACCGAGGACGGGCGCGGCCGAGGCGGGCCGGGCCCCGGCGGCGGCTCGGCGGGTCACCGGGCGGACCCCCGGTCGTCGGTGCGGCCGTCGCGCAGGACGACCTCGCGGTCGGTGTAGGCGGCGACCCTCGGCTCGTGGGTCACCAGCACCACGGCGGCGCCGGACTCCCTGACGGCGGCCCGCAGCAGTCGCAGCACCCGCTCACCGTTGAGCGAGTCGAGCGCGCCGGTGGGCTCGTCGGCGAAGACCACCCGCGGGCCGGTGACCAGCGCCCGGGCGACCGCCACCCGCTGGCCCTGGCCACCGGATATCTCGCCGGGTCGCTGGGCGGCGCTGTCGCCGACCTCCAACTGGTCGAGCCAGGTGCGGGCATGGGCCTCCGCCGCCCGGCGGCGCACGCCGTTCAGCCGCAGCGGCAGCGCGACGTTCTCCAGGCACGACAGCTCGGGGACGAGCTGTCCGAACTGGAACAGGAAGCCGAAGTCGGTACGGCGCAGCGCGCTCAGCCGGGAGTCCGAGAGGTCGGCCAGGTCCTGGCCGCGGTAGGTCACCGTCCCGGCGTCCGGGCGGACGATCCCGGCCAGACAGTGCAGCAGGGTGGACTTGCCGGATCCCGAGGCGCCCATCACCGCGAGCAGCTCGCCCGGCATGACGGCGAGCGAGGCGCCGTCCAGCGCGCCGGTCGGACCGTAGTTCTTGACCAGGCCGGTGGCGGTGAGCAGCGCGCCGGGCCGGGCCGGGGGCTGCTCCGCGGGCCGGGCGCGGTGGTCGGCGAGCTCGTCGGCCGACTCGACGGGGGAGATCCTCATGCCGGCCGCACCTCCCGGGCGAGCTCGTCCAGGCGGGCGCTGGTCAGTTCCAGCCAGCGCAGGTCAGCCTCCAGGTGGAACAGCGCGTGGTCGCAGATCAGCTGGTCGGCCAGGTCGCCGTCGTCCTTGCGGCGGGTCAGTTCGCGCATCTGCCGCAGGTGCTCGGTGCGCTGGACGTCGAGCACCTCGTACGGCCGGCGGCCGGTCAGCACGGCCAGCACGACCTTGGTGTAGAGGGTGTTCTGCAGGTAGGGCTCCGGGCTCTCCGGACGGGCCAGCCAGTCGGCGACGTCCGTGACGCCCGCCTCGGTGATCGCGTAGCGCTTGCGCTCGGGCCCGTCGCCCGGCTCGACGCCCTCGACCTCGACCAGGCCGTTCTTCAGCAGCCGGGAGAGGGTCGAGTAGACCTGACCGTAGGCGAGGGAACGGGTCCGGCCGAACTGCTCGTCGTAGGCGCGTTTCAGGTCGTAGCCGTGGCGCGGGTGGGACTCCAGGAGCCCGAGGATGGTGTGTCCGAGTGACATGCCAGCGACTATACCCCCGAGGTATACACCGGGTGCATACACCCCTGCGGCGATGGCGCGTCGACCCGGGAATGATTCGCCGGCCCGGCCGGTTGTGACCCTATGACAATGACTTCCATTGCTAACAGAAGGAGACATGATGGCCCGCAGCGACCTGCGCCCGATCGTCACCCTGCGCTCGACGGCCGGCACCGGCTACACCTACGTCACCCGCAAGAGCCGCCGCAACGACCCCGACCGCCTGGAGATCCGCAAGTTCGATCCGGTCGCCGGAGCACACGTGCTCTTCCGCGAGCAACGCTGACCCGGCTCCCCACCCCGCACGACCCAGCCGAAGGAGCAACGACATGAACCACGGCATCCACCCCGCGTACCGTCCGGTGGTCTTCCGCGACCGCTCCGCCGAGTTCGCCTTCCTCACCCGCTCGACGCTCTCCAGCAGCCGGACGGTGGAGTGGACCGACGGTCACAGCTACCCGGTGATCGACGTCGAGACCTCCTCGGCCAGCCACCCGGTCTACACCGGCAAGGCCCGCATCCTCGACACCGCCGGCCGCATCGAGCAGTACCACCGCCGCTACGGCCAGGGCTGACCCCGACGCCGGGCTGCGCCACGGGCCATCGGCCCGGCGCAGCCCGCGCGCCCGCTCAACGGGCGGCGGCGAACCGGACGAAGGCGGCCCACGCCTGCGGCGTCACGGCGAGCTCCGGACCCTGACGGTCCTTCGAGTCACGGACCCGGACGACGCCGGGGGCGGCGGCCACCTCGACGCACTCGCCGCCCTCGTCGCCGCTGTAACTCGACTTGAACCAAACGCTGTTGTCCGCCTGGACGGTCATAGTGCCCCCAGCAGCTTCTCGATCAGATTGAGCGACTCCCACGGGGTGAGCGCCTGTCCCCGCATGCTGCCGTATTTGGCCGCCAGCACACGTACCTCGTCCGGACTCGTGATCAGCCGACTGATGTGCTGCACCTCCACGTAGCCGAGCTGGGATCTCCCGCGCGGCGTGAGAAGGGTGAACGGACCGCCCATACCGGCGTGCTCGACCCGGTCGGTCGGCATCACCTGGAGCTCGATGTTCCGCAGCCGCCCCAGACTCACCAGTCGCACCAGTTGCGTCTGCCAGATCTCCCGGCCGCCGAACGGCTGCTGGAGCACGGACTCCTGGATGATCGAACTGACCATGGGGACAGGCCACCCCGACAGGATGTCCTGCCGAGCCAGCCGCGCGGTCACCCGCTGCTCCACCGTCTCCTCGTCAAGCAGCGGGCGTCGACCGGCGAAGATCGCCCTCGCGTATCCCTCGGTCCGGAACAGACCCGGAATGGCCAACGCGCTGAAGTAGGACAGCTCGACCGCCTCCGCCTCCAGCCGGGCGTAGTCCCGGAACCACGCCGGATGCCGCACCCGGGCCCGCGCCTTGGCCCGCGCGACGTCCTCCGCCGTGGCCTTCAGGAGGCCCCCGCTCCGAGCATCTCGTCGGCCGCGTCCAGGAACTCGGGCTGTGGGGTGCGGCGTCCGCGTTCCAGCGAGGAGATCTGGTCCTCGCCGTAGCCCAGACGGTCGCCCAGCTCCTTCTGGGTCAGGCCGGCCCGTTCTCGCAGCAGCCTGACCTGCCGCCCGACCGCGCGGAAGAGGTCCGCCGCGCCGTCCTCGTCCTGCTGGGGCTCGGGGCGGCGGGGCTCACCCACGGCCGGCTCCCGGTCAACCGTCCGGTCGGACATCGTTCCACCCCGCACTTCGCCGATACGACCGCCGAGCCGGACATGCAACAGTGCGCTCCGGTACAGCTGCTGTGCGTACCGGTCCGACTCCTGGCAAGCGTACGACCGGCCGGGCACGCTCGGTGACGTGAACTCAGAAATCACCCCTCAGCTGGCCGGTCTGTTCGCCTCGTCCCGGCGCGGCGCGAGTCTGGCCCGGCGGGCCGCCGAACAGTGCCTCACCGAGTGGGGCTGGCCTCGGACGACCGATGCCTTCCAGGCGGCCTCGCTGGTCGTCATCGAGCTCGCGGCCAACGCCGTCACCCATGGGCACGTCCCCGGGCGGGACTTCCTGCTGCGGCTGGCCCTGCGGTCCGACGGGGCCGGGGCCGCCACGCTCCGTGTCGAGGTGTCGGACTCCCGGGGCGAACGGCTGCCCCGGCCCGCGGTCGGGCCGGAGGGTGCGGAGTCCGGCCGCGGCCTGGTCCTGGTCCGGGCGCTCACCAGCCAGTGGGGCACGGTGCCACGGCCGCCGTCCGGGAAGACGGTGTGGGCCGAGATCCCCGCCAGGAGTAGCGGGTGATCAGGCCGCGGCGACGGAAGGTCCGGAGCATCCGGGCGAGGCCGAGCATGCCGGCGGCGAGCAGGAGGGCGGTGCCGCCGGTGGCGAGGGCGAGCTCCCGGCACGGCATGCCGTGGCCCGCGGCGAGGGCGCGGCCGACCGCGAAGACGTGGGTGGTGGGCAGGGCCTCGGCGACCGGGCGCAGCAGCGCCGGGAGGGTGGCCACCGGGTGGGGTGGTGGTCCTGCCGGCGCCGTTCGGCCCGAGCAGGCCGACCCGCTCCCCCGCGTGCACGGTCAGGTCGACGCCGTCGACGGCCCGGCCGCGGCGGTACTCCTTCACCAGGCCGCGGGCGGTGAGGACCGGCTCGGCCCGGCTCATCGGCGCACCTCCAGCGACCAGACCAGTTCGGCGCGCAGCGGGCCGCCGCGGGCCAGCAGGCTGCCGTGGTCGGCCGCGAGCGGGGCGAGCTGGGAGGCGTGGCACAGCACGGCCTCGCGTTTGGCGGCCCACTGCTCGTCGTCCAGCCGCAGGTCGTGGCGGACGGTGGTGCGGTGGGTACGCAGCAGGTCCTGGTAGGCGAGACCGCACCGGGGGCTGCGGGCGAGTGCCCGGTCGGCCTCGTCGGTGGCCCACTCGGGGAGGTGGCCGGTGTACGGCAGGTCCGCGTAGAGCAGTGGCGGGGGCGCGCCGAGGGCCGCCCGGACGGCCAGGGCCCGGTCGCGGACGCGCTGGTGGTCGGGCTGGTTGGAGCCGACCGGGACGAGCACCAGCGCGTCCGCCGGCATGGACGCCAGCAGCCGGTCGATGCCGAGGAGTTCGCCGCCGTCGCCGTACGGGCCGTCCGGGTGGTCGAGGACCAGCGGGTGGACGCCGAGGAGCCGGCAGGCGCGGGCGTCCTCCGCGAGGCGCGCCCGGTGGGCCTCCTGCGGGGTGGAGAAGCCGCAGATGCTGTCCCACCAGGAGACCGGGTGGTGGGCGGCGGGGGCGCCGCCGAAGACGGTGACCACCGCGATCGGGTCCGGGAGTTCGGGGATCAGGCCGGCCAGCGAGAGCGCGGCGTCGTCGAAGTGCGGGGAGAGGATGACGGTACGCCAGGTCGGGTGGTTCATCGGTGGTGCTCCCCGGGGGTCGGTCGGTGCGGTGGCCGCGGCTCGGACGGTCGGCCTCGGCGCGCGGCGGCGAGGGCCGCGTCCCACTGGGCGTCGTCGCCCTGCCAGCGGCCGGGGGCGGCGGCGACCGTGCCCCAGGCGATGCCGGGCGGGAGCCGGTCGCCGTCACCGGGCGGGGTGCGGCGCAGCCACAGCAGGTCGAAGCGGTGGCCGGGGTGTTCGGCGGCGATGGTCGCGCGCAGCCGGCGCAGGTCGTCGGCGGACTCCTCGTCGGAAGGGTCGTGGCGGACGTACAGGACCCGGGCGGTGGACCCGGCGAGGGCGTGCCAGCGGTCGGCGAGGGCTTCGAACTTCGCCCGTACCGAGCCGAGTTGACCGTCGATGTCGGCCTGGGTGAGCGGGCCGGGGGCGGCCGGGTGGAACGCGTGGAAGAACCGGATGTCGCTGCCCCGGTCGAGCGCGCAGCGGCCCTCGTCGAAGGGCTCGACCAGGCCGGGGCGCAGCACGTTCCGGAAGCCCCCGGCGACGGTCTCGGTCACCGACTCGATGTCGAGGTCGAGCCAGTCGAAGAAGTGGGCGCGGTCGCTGCCGGTGATCCGGCGCAGCTGGTGGGTGGACTCGCAGTGGTAGCCGAGTCCGACGCAGTGGTCGTACACCGCTCACACCCGGCCCGGGCGCAGCGGACCGCTCCAGGTGCGGCCGCTGAGGTACTCGGCCGCGGCCGCGGCGTTGGCCAGGCCCGCGCCCCCGGCGAGCAGGGTCGGGCCGGTCACGGTGTGCGGCGGGAGGCCGAACTCCACGGTGACCAGGTCGGGGCGGCGGGCCCGCAGGGCGCGCAGGGCGTCCTGCTGCCACGGGTCGCGGTGGGCGTCGCGGACGGCGACCGCCAGGGTGCCCCCGGCGGGGAGCGGGATCAGTGCCGGGTCGCTGCCCGGGTCGGCCTCGGTGCCGCCGGCGAGTGCGGCCAGCGGCCCGGCGAGGCCCCAGGGCGCCTCGCCGACGGCGAGGTTGGCGGTGGCGCCGAGCCGGACGGTGTGGACCGCCCGCGGCCGGTCCGGCGGTGTCAGCCCGTACGCGCCGAGGGCGCGGCGGGCGGCCTCCAGGCCGACGGCCCGGTCCCGTGCGGGCGTGCCGGGCCGGGGGTGGGCCCAGGCCCGCAGGTCCGCGACGGCCGCGGCGGCCTCGGTGAGCCGCTGTTCCGTCAGACTGCCGTCGCGCAGCGCCCGGTCGACGGCGGCGTGGATCTCCGGGAGGAGTTTCTCCGCGTCCGGCGAGCCGAGCAGCACGAGGTCGCAGCCGGCGGCCAGGGCGGCCACGGCGGCGCCGCCGAAGCCCCAGCGGCCCGCGATCGGGGCCATGTCCAGGGCATCGGTGACGATCACGCCGCGGAAGCCGAGCCGTTCGCGCAGCAGGCCGGTGAGGATGGCCGGGCTGAGGGTGGCGGGCAGCGCGTCGAGGGCGGGCAGCCGGATGTGGCCGGTCATCACCAGCCGGGCGCCGGCGGCGATGCCCGCGGCGAACGGGGGCAGGTCGAGGGCGGCCAGCGCGTCGGGGTCGCGGTCGACGTCGGGCAGCGCGGAGTGCGAGTCGGTGCGGGTGTCGCCGTGGCCGGGGAAGTGCTTGAGGGTGGCGGCGACGCCGTCCCGCTGGAGCCCGGTGACGAAGGCGGCGGTGTGCCGGGCGACCAGCTCGGGGTCGGCGCCGAAGGAGCGGACCCCGATGATCGGGTTGTCCGGGCGGGAGTTGACGTCCGCGCAGGGCGCGAGGCAGAGGTTGACGCCGGCCTCGGCCAGGTCGGCGGCGATGGCGGCGGCGACCCGGCGGGTCAGCTCCGGGTCGTCGACCGCGCCCAGCGCGTGGTTGCCGGGGTAGGCGCTCCCGGTGAGGTAGTCCAGGCGGGTGACGTCCCCGCCCTCCTCGTCCAGGGCGATCAGCAGGTCGGGGCGGACGGCTCTCAGCCGGTCGGTGATGTCGGCGCGCAGCGGACCGCGGGCGTCGAGCAGGTTGGTGCCGAACAGGGCGACGCCGGCGAGTCCCTCGTCCGCGGCGCGCAGGATCCAGTCGGCGGGGGTCCGGCCCGCGTACGCGGGCAGCAGGCAGGAGTTGACGAGGGTGGCGGTGGTGCTGCGGAGCATGGCGGGCTGGTGCCTTCCTGGGGCCGGTCGGGGACGGCTGCGGGGTCGCCGGGGTGACCGTGGGGGTCTGTGGGGCGCTGCGGGCCGGCGGGCCGCCGCTCAGGCGGTGCGGCGCAGCACGACGCCGACGCTGCCGCGCTTGCTGAGGTACGCGCGGCCGCCGCCGACCATCTCCAGGCGCGGGCCGACCAGTTCGGCCTCCTCGACGGCCCGCCAGTGCGGCGAGGCGGCGAGCCAGGGGTGCAGGCGGGTGCGCAGGGCCTCGGGTTCCAGGGCGACGAGGACCAGGTCGGTGGGGAGCCGGTCGATCAGCTGGAGGTCCTGGCCGTAGTAGAGCATCTCGATCAGCAGGTAGGCGGGTGCGGCCGGGCCGTCCGCCTTGGCCAGGGCGGCGAGTTCGGCGTCGTCGACCTCGGCCTCCGGGGTGGTGGCGAGGGCGGCGGCGAGGCGCTCGCGGAACTGCGGGTTCGGTTCGGTGGCCAGCACCCGGTGACCGGCGAAGGCCAGCCGGCGGGTGAGCGCGCCCTCGCAGGCGCCGACCTCGACCAGGCGGCCGGTGCCGGGTGGGCAGTGGCGGGAGATCCAGGCGGCGGTGGCGTCCAGCCGGTCCGCCTCGTAGCCGGAGGTGCCGAACTCCCAGGGGTCGGCGACCGAGGCGGCCTCCTCGTCGAGGCTGGCCAGCAGCGCGAAGAGGCGGTCGCGTTCCTCCTCGGTGGCCTCGAAGTAGCGTTCGGCGGCGGGCACCCGCGCGGTGTACACCCCGTGCTGGGGGTGGTCGGAGGCGAGCAGGTGGGCGCATCGGCCGTTGACGAACGCCAGCTTGGCGGCGACGAGTTCGCGGCCGAGCGGGCGGTCGAGGTCGCTGACGAACTGGAGGAACGGCGAGTAGCCGACGGCGTGCCGCACCGGCGGCGGGGCGTCGAGGCGGGCGGCGGCCCGGGCGACCTCCCGGCCGAGGGCGCCGCGGCTGCGGCGGTTGTCGGCCGGCGAGTGGGTCCACAGTCGGGCGGGCCGGGCGGCGCGGGCACGGGAGATCAGGCCGGCCAGGGCGTCGGGGTCGGGCGGCGGTCCGGCGGGGCGGGCGGCGGGCCGATCAGGGGGCCGAGGAGGTCGAGCCGTTCGGCGACTTCGGTGCCGGCGGGCAGGGTGAGCAGGGTGCCCGATCCGGCGATCACCACCCCGGTCTCGGCTCTGCGCGGGTCGGCGAGCACGGAGAGGAAGTCGAGGACCGCGTCCTCGGCCCGGAGCACCACCACGATGTCGATCACAGACGGGTCCCGTCGGATTGGTCGGCAGCTGGATCGGACGCACAGGTGCGCCGTTCAACGCCGCGTCCCAGCAGGCACCCTAACCGTCCGTCAGGTTGTGGTCCAGACCAATCGGCGGATTCTCCCGGAAGCCCGCACAACCCGGACCGCCGGAAACTCGCCCCCCGGAATCCCGCCCTTCCTTGTCATGTCACCTTCCGTGCGCTCGAATGGTCGACGCTCTGTCCCAGCACCCCGATCCCCCCGCGCAGGAGGAACCTTGACCGTCCGTCGCCTTCTCACCGCCGGCGCCCTCGCGCTCGCCGCCGCCGCCCTGATACCCGGCCAGCAGGCGGCCGCCACCGGCGCCGGTGAGCTGCCGTTCGGTTCCGCCACCACCGTCGGACTCCACAACACCTACGACCCCGCCGCCTTCTCCTACCTGGCCCAGGCGCTCGACACCGGCACCGGCATGATCGAGCTGGACGCCTGGACGGACACCATCACCAAGGAGTGGAAGGTCAGCCACTCCAACCCGCTGGGCAACAGCAACAACTGCGTCAACGCCTCCACCGCCGCCCAGCTCTACACCGGCGGCGCCAACAAGAACCTGGAGGCCTGCTTCGACGACCTGCGGGTCTGGCTCGGCGCCCACCCCTCCGCCGGGCCCCTGGTGGTCAAGCTGGAGCTCAAGGGCGGGTTCGCCGCCAACCGCGGCATGGGTCCCAAGGAGCTGGACGCGCTGATCGCCGCCCACCTGGGCGCCGCCGCCTTCCGCCCCGCCGACCTGCTCGCCAAGCCCGGCGGCGGCTCGTACGCCACCCTGGACGACGCCGCCCGGGCCGACAACTGGCCGACCAGGGCCGCCCTGGCGGGCCGGGCGATGGTCGAGGTGATCCCCGGCACGGTCGAGGAGAGCAACCCCTTCGACACCCTGCACACCGACGTCGAGTACGGCCGGTACCTGCGCGACCTCTCGGCCGCCGGCAGGATCGGCCAGGCCCAGATCTTCCCCGCCGTGCACGGCGCCGCCGCGGCCGACCCGCGCAGCCGGTACGAGACGGCGGTCCGGCCGTGGTTCGTCCTCTTCGACGGCGATGCCGCCGCGTACGTCAACGGCATCGACACCGCGTGGTACGACAGCCAGCACTACCTGCTGGTGATGACGGACGCCCACAACGTGGCCCCGGCGATCAGCGGCACCGACCCGACCGCCGACCAGGCCCGCGCCCGGGTCGCCCAGCTGGCGGCCGCCCACGCCTCGATCGTCTCCAGCGACTGGCGCCACCTGCCGGAGATCCAGTCCCTGGCCGTGCCGCGCGGATAGGACGGCCGGCACCGATTCGTCGCCGCCGGTTTCCGGACCGCCGGCGGCGACGCTGGGTGAAGGACGGCCCGCCGGGAAGCGGCGGGCGGTCGCCGGCGGTCACCGGCGCGCGGCGGGGAGGCCACGGCCTCCCCGCATTCCCGCGGAATCGGCCCGCACCGCCATGACAGCGTGTCGCGGGACACCCTTCCCGGAATTCCCGGGGATTCCGCCGGCGGTGACGGTCCGTGGCATTCTCGGAGATCCGGGCGATATTTCCCCGAGCGGGCGGGATACAGCAGGCCTAGGCTCGGATGCATGACGACAAACACTGCGAACATCACGTACTACACCGTCCGGTCGGGCGACACCCTGACCGCCATCGCGGCCATCTTCGGCACGACGGTCGAGCAGCTCGTCGAATGGAACGGCATTCCGAATCCCGACTTCATCAAAGTCGGTCAGCGACTGATCGTCTCACGGGCGAGCTCCTCCCACGAGTCCTATTACATTGTCAGGTCCGGTGACACGCTCACCTCGATCGCGGCCGTGTTCGGCACGACGGTCGAGCAGCTGGTCGAGTGGAACGGCATACCCGATCCCGACCTCATCAGGGTCGGCCAGCGGCTCGTCGTCGCCAAGTCGGTGCCGATGGCCGCCTGACGGAAGGGCCGGCACTCAGCAGGCGAAGCCCTCCGAGTTGGCCCAGAAGGTCAGGAACGACCAGGTCTGGGATCCGATGACACCGTCGACCGTGATGTCGGCGCATTTCTGGAACCGTCTCGTCGCGGCATCCGTCACGGGACCGAATACGCCGTCCAGGGCGAGCCCGTCCCCGGTCAGCGAGAAATTGAGGAGGCACTGGGCCTGCTTGACCGCGTCCCCCGACGAGCCCTGCTCCAGTGTCGGCCGGGCGATGGTGAAGTTGCAGCGCTGGGTCACCGAACTGTCCGTCATACTCGGAACTCCTTGACGATCGCACACGAATGGTCGATTCAGCCTGGTGGGTCGCTCCCAGCGAAACACAGGCCCCCGCGCACCGCAGCCCGGCGGAGGCGTCGGGGGTAACCACTCCGCATGCGGGGAATCCGAGCCGCCCTCGGATTCCCCGCCCCGTCGACGCCCGGACCCGCCGCCCCGGACAGCGGCGGCCGGGGCCGGTCCCCGTCCGACCCTAGGACGGATCGACCGGCCAGCCGTCCCGGGTGGAGACCGTCCGGTGGTAGCGGCCGGCCGGGCCGCTGGAGCGGTAGTCCTCGACCGCCTCGGCCGTCCGGACGGTGGTGTCGCCGTCGTGGCGGTGGGCGGTGGGGCGGTAGCTGTGGTCGACGGTGCTGCGGGCCAGCACCAGCGGGCCGAGGCTCAGGGTCTCCCGCTGGTGCCGGCCGAGCGCCATGGCCGTCCGCTGGTCGGTGGTACCGGCCGCGTCGCGGGTGGAGCGGTAGTCCACGTCCAGCGGGTCGCTCTCGTACGTGGTCCGGGTGCGCGGGAGGCCGCCGCCGCGGGTGTCGGTGGACCGCGTCAGCTCGGTCGTGTTGTGCAGGGTCAACTCGTTCCCGCCGGACGCGACCTGCTGCCCGGAGGTGAAGGCGAGGTCGTCCCGGACCTCGGTGGTGATCCGGCCGTGGGAGGTCTGCACCCAGCCCCGCGCGGTGTCGTGGCGGGTGGCGGTGACCGTCCAGTGGCCGCTGCCGCCGCCCTGGTCGGTCAGGGCGGTCGTGACGGCGGCCTCCGCGGCCACCCGGTGGTCGGTGAGGGCGCCCTCGGTGCGGGCCCGTCCGCGGTCGGTGAAGGCGAACAGGTTGACCTGGCCGGTCCAGAGGTCGTTGCCCTGGCTCTCGGCGGCGTTCACGGCGATCCCGACGCTGTGCGGGCGCCCGTCCAGCAGCAGCCCGACGTACGGCGTCAGGTCGAGCCGGTAGGCGGGCAGGTCGAAGGCCGCGATGCCCGGGGTCGGCCGCCACAGCAGGGGGTCCCAGCCGCCGGTGTAGATCACCGGGTACGGCCAGACCGCGCCCGCCGGCCGGCCGTCCACGGTCAGCCGCAGCTCGCGGAACGGCCCCTTCCCGCACAGCCCGAGGCCCGGGTTGGCGCGGACGAAGTCGTCCGGGGCGGAGGCGTAGGCGAACTCCTCGCAGGCGCCGCCGCCGCGGGTGTAGACCTCGGCGGTCAGCCGTTCCAGGTTCCGCGGGAAGGTCAGCGGCACGGCGGCGGACGGCGCGGCGGCGGTCAGGCCGAACGGCCCGGTGGTGAGCAGCCGGTCGGCGCTGTCCGGCGCGGGCCGGCGGGCCGAGGCGGTGTAGTAGGTGAGCGTCGCGGTGATCCGGAACACGCCGGTGTAGGTGGCGTCGGTGACGTTGGCCAGGTCGAAGGCGAACGGCTGCGGGCGGTCGAGGATCGGGGCGTAGCGGGTGACGTCCCGTTCGAGGGTCCACTCGATGCCGTCGGCGGAGGGCTCGGGGGTGGAGGAGAGCAGCACCTCGACCCCGCCGATCCGGACGGTGAACAGCCGGTCGAACTGGCGCCCCTTCACCTGCCCGTGCAGGTCGAGCACCACGGCCGCCCAGGGCCCCCGGCAGCCGGCCGGCGGGGTGAGGGTGGTGGCGTACGGGGTGTCCGGCGGATTGCCGTACCCGTTGCTGAACGGCTGGTCGTGCATCAGCTCGACGGTGCAGGACGGGGTGTCCGGCCGGGCCAGGGGCTGGGCGACGCTGAACGGGTCGTGGTAGTCGGTACCGAAGTCCGCGTGCGCGGGGCCGGCCCACAGCAGGGTGGCGGCCAGGGTCAGGACGGCGGCGAGCAGCCGTGCCGCGCGGCGGAACAGGGGTCGGTCGGCCATCGCGGGAGCCTCTCTGCACTGCCGGGCACGGTCGAGGCATCCTCCCGACGATGACATGCATGGGTCAAGTAGGCCTCCCGGCCGCGCCGCGCCCGCTCGGCAAAATCTTGACCGCTACACGTCAGAACCCTTCTGGTGCACGGCCGTCAGAACTACCGTCAGACCCTGTGATAGCCAGCCGAACCCGCCTGCTCGCCATCGTCACGGCCCTTCTCGCCGCCCTCGCCGCGACCCTGCTCGGCCCCGCCGCCGCTCACGCGGGCGCCGTCGGCGCCACCGGCACCGTCCGCGACGGCGCCAGCCAACCCGTCTACTCCTACGCCGACGCCGTCCGGGAGACGGTCTGGGTCGACACCGGCCTGGACGGCGACGGCAACGGCCGCACCGACCGGGTCGCCGCCGACATCGTCCGCCCGCGCGAGCCCGCCACCACCGGCCGGCGGATCCCGGTCATCATGGACGCCAGTCCCTACTACTCCTGCTGCGGCCGCGGGAACGAGAGCCAGCTCAAGACCTACGACGCCCAGGGCCGGCCGGCCGGGTTCCCGCTCTTCTACGACAACTACTTCGTCCCGCGCGGCTACGCCGTCGTGCTGGTGGACCTCTCGGGCACCAACCGCTCCGACGGCTGCGTGGACGTCGGCGGCCCCGCCGACATCACCTCCGCGAGGGCCGTCGTCGACTGGCTGAACGGCCGCGCCACCGGCTACAGCGCCCGCACCGGCGGCAGCGCCGTCGCACCCGGGTGGGCCGACGGCTCGGTCGGCATGATCGGCAAGTCCTGGGACGGCACCATCGCCAACGGCGTCGCCGCCACCGGCGTACCCGGCCTGAAGACCGTGGTGCCGATCTCCGCGATCAGCTCCTGGTACGACTACTACCGCTCGGACGGCGCCCCGCTCTACAGCGGCACCCCCGCCAACCTGGCCGGCGCCGTGGAGAGCTCCGCCACCCGCGCGCGCTGCACCGCCGTGCAGAAGCGGCTCGCCGCCGGATCGCCGGCCAACGGCAACTGGACGGCGATGTGGCAGCAGCGGGACTACGTCGCCTCGGCGGCCTCGGTCCGCGCCAGCGTGTTCCTGGTGCACGGGATGCAGGACCTCAACGTCCGGGACGTCCAGTTCTCCCAGTGGTGGTCCGCGCTCGCGCAGGCCGGGGTGGAGCGCCGGATCTGGCTCTCCCAGACCGGCCACGTCGACCCGTTCGACTTCCGGCGCGGCGCATGGGTGGACACCCTGCACGCCTGGTTCGACCACTACCTGCTCGGGGTCGACAACGGGGTCCAGAACGGCCCGGTCGCCGACGTCGAACGGACGCCCGACCAGTGGACCCAGGACCGGACCTGGCCCGCGCCCGGCACCGTGACCAGCACGCTCGGCCTGCGGCCCGGCGCCCTCACCACGGCCGCCGGCAGCGGCACCGCCGGTTTCACCGACGACCCGGCCCGGGACGAGAACGCCTGGGCGGCCGACGCCGACCGCAGCACCCCGGACAAGACCGTCTTCGGCACCGGCCCGCTCACCGCACCGCTGCGCGTCTCGGGCGGCGGCTCCATCACCCTGACCGCCACCCCGTCCACCCGCAGCGCCCGCCTGAGCGCCGTCCTGGTCGACCTCGGACCGGCGACCGTCCGCGACTACCAGGCCGCCGGCGAAGGCATCACCACCCTCGCCGGCCGCTCCTGCTGGGGCGACAGCACCGCCGGCGACAGCGCCTGCTACCTGGACACCGCCGCCGACACCGCCCAGGTCGGCGCCACCGTGTTCAGCCGCGGCTGGGCGGACCTCGGGCACTACGCGGGCCTGGACAGGTCCCTCGCGCTCACCCCGGGCACGGCCTACCCGATCACCTTCGACCTGGCCGGGACGGACCACGTGGTGCCGGCCGGACACCGGCTCGCCCTGATCGTCGCCGGCACCGATCACGGGCTGATCGACCCGCCCTCCACCCGGCCGGCCGTCCGCCTGGACCTGGCCCGCTCCTCGCTCCGCCTCCCCCTGGTGGGCGGCCCGGGCCCGCTGCCGCAGCAGGCCGCTCCCCCGACCGGCGCCGAGCTGCCCGTCCTGACCACCGGTCCGGCCGGCACCGCGGCCCGGCCGGAGACCTTCCGCTAGGACGCGTCGGCAAGGTCCCGCCCCTCACGGCACCAGCACCACCTTGCCCCGGTTGGCACGGTCCTCCAGCAGCGCGACCGCACGGTCGGTCCGCGCCAGCGGCAACACCACGCACCGCGGCCGGAGCCGGCCCGCGTCGAGCATCTCCCAGAGCTCGGCGCGGTACCGCTCGATCAGCTCCGGCCGCAGCCGGGCCAGTTGCGCCATCGAGAGCCCGACGGCGGTGTGCATCCCGCGCAGCAGTGCACCCGCGTCGAGCGTGCCGCCCGCACCGCTGTTGACCACCAGCCGCCCGAACGGTACGAGCGCGCCGACCGCCCGCTGCGCGACCTCGCCGCCCACCCCGTCCACCGCCAGGTCGACCGGTCCGGCCCGGTCCAGGGCGTCGTAGCCGACCACCTCGTCCGCACCCAGCTCGCGCAGGAAGTCCGCCTTGTCGGGCGATCCCGCGGCAGCGACCACCCGGCCCGCCCCCAGGGCCTTCGCCACCTGGACGGCGAGGTGCCCGACGCCGCCCGCGGCGGCGGTGACAAGCACCGACTCCCCGGGCGCCAGGTGCCCGGCCCGCAGGGCGGCGAGGGCCACCACCCCGCCGCGGACCGTCGCGAGCGCCTCGGGCGCCGGCACCTGCTCGGGAACGGGCGCGACCAGCGCGGCCGGCACGGCGACCAGGTCGGCGTACAGGCCCTCGAACGCCACGCCCCCGACCCGGTCACCGACCCGGTACCCCTCGACGCCCGCGCCGACGGCCGTCACCCGGCCGACCAGGTCACCGCCCGGCGTGTGCGGCAGCGGCACCTCACCGTGGCCGCGCAGCACCTTGAGCACCGGGAGCGTCACCCCGGCCGCCTCGGTCCGTACGACGAGCTCGCCCGGGCCGGCCACCGGCTCCGGGGCCTCACCGAGGCGCAGCCCGGCCGGGCCCTGGTAGGTGTGCAGGCTGACCTTGCGCATGGCTCCCCCATCCATTGGAACTCCCAACGAACTCGTTGGGAGTTCCAACGGTATCCGCAGATCCATGGGGTGTCCAACGGTTCAGGGCCGGGGCCTGGCCTAGACTCCGGCCATGGCAGACCCCGCCCTCAGCCGCCTCCAGACCCTTCCGAGCTGGCTCCTCGGCCGCGCCGCCGCCGTCGGCCACCGCCTGGTCGGCGAGCACCTCGCCGAGGCCGGCCTGCGGATGACGCACCACGCCGTCCTCTGCGGGATCGCCGAGCACGGGCCCCTCGCCCAGGCCGAACTGGCCCGGATCGTCCGGCTCGACCCGAAGGACATGGTCGGCGTCCTCAACGACCTCCAGGGGCGGGAACTGATCACCCGCGAGCGGGACCCGAAGGACGCCCGGAAGAACACCCTCGCCCTCTCCCCCGCCGGACGGGAGCTGGTCCGCCGGGGCGAGCGGCTCGCCCTGGCGGCCAACGCCGAACTGCTCGCCCCGCTCGGGCCCGAGGAACGGCGTCTGCTCGGGGAGCTGCTGGAACGGCTGGTCGCCGGCCGGCTCTGACCCCCGGTCACACCCGCCCCCACCCGGCCCGTCAGCGCTGCTGGCAGGCCGGGCACCAGAAGAGGTTCCGGGCGGCGTGCTCCTCCGTCCGTACCGGGGTGCCGCAGATCAGGCAGGGCTGGTCGGTGCGGCGGTAGACGTAGACCTCGCCGCCGTGGTCGTCCACCCGCGGCGGGCGGCCCATCGCCTCGGGGGTGTGCTCGGGGCGGACGGTGTCGATCCGGCCGATGCCCGCGCCCTCCTGCATCAGCGCCACCAGGTCGGCCCAGATCGCGTCCCACTCGGCCTCGGCCAGGTCGCGGCCGGCCCGGTGCGGGCTGATGCCCAGCCGGAACAGCACCTCCGCGCGGTACACGTTGCCCACGCCGGCCAGCACCTTCTGGTCCATCAGCAGCGCCGCCACCGTGGTGGCGCTGCGGGAGATCCGCTGCCAGGCCGCCGCCGGGTCCGTCCCCGCGCGCAGCGGGTCGGGGCCGAGGCGGCGGTGCACGGCGGCTTTCCCGGCGGCCGTCAGCAGCTCACAGGTGTTGGGCCCGCGCAGGTCGGCGTACGCCTCGTCGGACTCCATCCGCAGCCGGATCAGGCCGACCGGCTCCGGCGCCGGGCCGGCACCGAAGGTGAAGCCGCCGTAGAGGCCGAGGTGGATGTGCAGCCAGTCCGGGCCGAAGCCGAGGAACAGGTGCTTGCCGTGGGCCTCTGCCTCGTCCAGGCGACGGCCGTCGAGCAGCGCCGCGCCGTCGGCGAACCGGCCCTGCGGGCTGGAGACGCGGACCGGGCGGTCACCGAAGGTCCGGAGGTTCTCGGCGGCCAGGCGGTGGATGATGTGGCCCTCGGGCACGGGCGTCAGCTCCTCGGCAGGTCCTTGTGCGACGCCTCCATCATCGCAGCGGGGTACGACAGCCGGAGCCCGGCCCGGACTACCTCCGGGCGGCCCTGGGGGTGACCATCCGGGCGGCGCTCCAGTTGGCGGCGGCGCTGACCGACTTGGTCTGCGTCAGCCCGGCCGTCTGCGCGGCCTCGCTGATCTCGCTCGGCTCGACGTAGCCGTCGCGCCCGGACTTGGGGGTGAACAGCCAGATCGCCCCGCCGTCCTCGATCAGCCCGATCGCGTCGACCAGGGCGTCGGTGCAGTCGCCGTCCCCCTCGCGGAACCACAGCAGGACGGCGTCCGCGACGTCGTCGTAGTCCTCGTCGACCAGGTCCTGGCCGGTGATCTCCTCGATCGCCTCGCGCAGCTCCAGGTCGCAGTCGTCGTCGTAGCCGATCTCCTGGACCACCTGGCCGGGCTGGAAGCCCAGTCTGGCGGCCGGGTTGGTCCGCCCCTCGGCCTGGTCGGCGGTCGCCGTCATCGCATTCTCCTTCGGTACCCGAACACGGTTTCCGCCCACCATCGCCGACCGGTGCCCGAATGCCCGGGAAGCACACGTCACTTCACCCGATCGGATGAAACCGTTTCAGCCGCGGGGAGCCCACGGACCCTGGCGGCCTGCGAAGACCCGGGTCAACCCGACCCCGGCCCACGGGGCCCGACCGACCGGCCCCGCTCGACGAGGCCCGCTCGACGAGGCCCGACCGACCGGCCCCGGTCAGAGCGGCCGGCCGGCCAGCCGGGAGAAGATCGCACGGTCCAGCGCGGCCGCGGTCGCCCCGACGTCCAGCTGGGAGTTGTCGATGATCGGCAGCCCCGAGGTGCGCCACCCGGCCATCCGGCCGTGGATGCGGGCGACCTCCTCGTCGCTGAGCCGCCGGTTGCCGCTGCGCCGGGCGTTGCGGGCGAGCACCGAGTCCAGGCCCGGCAGCAGCACGACCGGGATCATGCCCGGGCCGATGTGGCGCTTCCAGCCGCCCAGGCCGATCGCCGGCCGGTCCGGGAAGACCGCGTCGTCGATGATGCAGGAGATCCCGTTGGCCAGGTAGTTGCGGCAGGCGAAGCCACAGGTCCGGCGGGCGAGGCGGTACTGCGCCTCGGAGGCGGTGTTCCAGCCCGACTGCGGGTTGGCGAAACCGGCCTGCACCCACTCGCGGACGTCGTCCAGGCTGATGTGCGCGGTCGCGGTCGGCCGGCGCTCGGCCCAGTGCCGGGCGACGGTGGTCTTGCCCGCGCCGGCCGGGCCGATCAGCAGCACCGCGAGCGGGCCGGTGGGCAGTTGCTGCTGCGGCGGCTGCGCGGGTAGCTGCACGGGGGCTCCGGTCGGCAGCACGAAGTGCCCGGTCGCGCCGGGCGGTGCGGCGGCGTGCGGCGCGCCGAGCTGCGGCGGCCGGGCCGGGGTGTACGGCGGTGGCGGGCCCGCCTGCGGGCCCACCGGTCGGCCGGGGTACGGCGGCGCCAGTGGTCGCGGAGGCACTTGTCCTCCCCCTGCGTACTGCGTCACGGTCACCTCCCGACGGGGACACTACACGTCGGCCCGGTGGCGGGCACAGTCCGCCACCGGGCCGATGATCGCACGTCAGCGCGGGGTGAGCTGCTCCGCGAGGGCGCGCAGCGCCAGCTCGTACGAGCCGAGGCCGAAGCCGGCGATGGTGCCGGAGGCGACCGCGGCGATGACCGAGTTGTGGCGGAACTCCTCGCGGGCGTACGGGTTGGAGATGTGCACCTCGATCAGCGGGGCGGTCCGCTGGGCGGCGGCGTCCCGCATGGCGTACGAGTAGTGGGTGAACGCCCCGGGGTTGATCACCACGGGGGTTCTGCGGTCGGCGGCCCAGTGCAGCCACTCGATCATCTGCTGCTCGGAATTGGTCTCCTTGACCTCGACCTCGAAGCCGAGCTCCCTGCCGAGCGCGGTGCAGCGCTCGACCAGGCCGGCGTAGGAGGTGGCGCCGTAGACGTCCGGCTCCCGGCTGCCGAGGCGGCCGAGGTTGGGCCCGTTGAGCACCAGGACCCGGCTCACCCGGACACCTCCGCGTACGCGCCGACCAGCAGGGACGGGTCGGGGCCCTCCAGGATGGAGGTCTTGCCGAGGCCGTCCAGCACGACGAAGCGCAGCAGGTCGCCGCGGGACTTCTTGTCGATCTTCATGGCGTCCAGCAGCTTCGGCCAGGCGTCGCCGCGGTAGCTGAGCGGCAGGCCGACCGAGCCGAGCACCGCGCGGTGCCGGTCGGCGGTCTCGTCGTCCAGCCGGCCGGCGAGGCGACCGAGTTCGGCGGCGAAGACCATGCCGATCGAGATCGCGGCGCCGTGCCGCCACTTGTAGCGCTCGTTGCGCTCGATGGCGTGGCCGAGGGTGTGGCCGTAGTTGAGGATCTCGCGGCGGCCGGCCTCCTTGAGGTCGCCGGTGACCACGTCGGCCTTGACCTGGATGGCCCGGCGGATCAGCTCCACGGTGTGCGGGCCGGCCGGGCTGGTGGCGCCCTGCGGGTCGGCCTCGATCAGGTCGAGGATCTCCGGGTCGGCGATGAAGCCGCACTTGATCACCTCGGCCAGGCCGGAGACGTAGTCGTGCCGGGGCACGGTCTCCAGGGTGCCGAGGTCGGCCAGCACGCCCGCGGGCGGGTGGAAGGCCCCGACCATGTTCTTGCCCTCGGCGATGTTGATCCCGGTCTTGCCGCCGACCGCCGCGTCGACCATGCCCAGCAGCGTGGTGGGCATGGCGATCCAGCGCACCCCGCGCAGCCAGGTCGCCGCGACGAAGCCGGCCAGGTCGGTGGTGGCACCGCCGCCCAGGCCCACGATGACGTCGCTGCGGGTGAAGCCGGTCTGGCCGAGCACCGACCAGCAGTACGCGGCGACCTCGGCGCTCTTGGCCTCCTCGGCGTTCGGCACCTGGAGCGCGATGGCCTCGTAGCCCTCGGCGGCCAGGTCCTCGCGGATCGCCTCGGCGGTGGCCTCCAGCGCCTCCGGGTGGATGATCGCGACCCGCTTGGCCCGGTTGCCGATCAGCGGGGCCAGCTCGCCCAGCAGCTGGTGCCCGATCAGCACCTCGTACGGGTCGTGGCCGGCGCTGCCGCCGACGCGGATCGTGACGGTGTCACTCATGGATCTTCAGCTCCAGTGCTTCCAGTACGGCGTCGGCGACCTGTTCGGCCGTCCGGCCCTCGGTGTCGACCACGGCGGTGGCCACCGCGCGGTAGACCGGGCGGCGGACGTCCATCAGCTCGCGCCAGCGGGCCCGCGGGTTGATCGCGAGCAGCGGGCGCGGCGCGTCCAGGCCGACCCGCTTGACGGCGTCGCCGAGGGCCACCTCCAGGAAGACCACCGGCAGCCCGGCCAGCACGGCGCGGGTGGCCTCGGCCATCACCGCGCCGCCGCCCAGGGCCAGTACGCCGGGGTGGCCCTGCACGGCGTCCCGGACGGCCCGCACCTCCAGCTCGCGGAAGTGCGGCTCGCCCTCGTCCACGAAGATCTCGGGGATCGGCTTGCCCGCCAGCTCCTCGATGTCGGCATCGGTGTCGCGGAAGGCGACGCCGAGCCGGGCGGCGAGCAGCCGCCCGACCGTGCTCTTGCCGGCGCCCGGGGGGCCGACCAGCACGACCACCGGAGCGGTCATCGGACGATCAGGTTGTCGAGGTAGCCCTGCACGTTGCGGCGGGTCTCGGAGACGTTGTCGCCGCCGAACTTCTCCGCCACCGCGTCGGCGAGCACCAGCGCGACCATCGCCTCCGCGACGATCCCGGCCGCCGGCACGGCACAGACGTCCGAGCGCTGGTGGTGGGCCTTGGCGGGCTCACCGGTGCGCACGTCGATGGTCTGCAGCGCGCGCGGCACGGTCGCGATGGGCTTCATCGCGGCCCGCACCCGCAGCAGCTCGCCGGTGGTCAGGCCGCCCTCGGTGCCGCCGGAGCGGCCGGAGGTGCGCCGTACGCCCTCGGGGGTGGGGACGATCTCGTCGTGCGCCTGCGAGCCCGGCACCCGGGCCAGGTCGAAGCCGTCGCCGACCTCGACGCCCTTGATGGCCTGGATGCCCATCAGCGCGGCGGCCAGGCGGGCGTCCAGGCGGCGGTCCCAGTGCACGTGCGAGCCGAGGCCCACCGGCACGCCGTACGCCAGGACCTCGACGACGCCGCCCAGGGTGTCGCCGTCCTTGTGAGCCTGGTCGATCTCGGCGACCATCCGCTTGGAGGCGTCCGCGTCCAGGCAGCGCACCGGGTCCTCGTCGAGGCGGGCCTCGTCGGAGGGCAGCGGGTAGACGCCGGCCGGGGCCTTGGCGGCGGCCAGCTCGACCACGTGCGAGACGATCTCGATGCCGCAGGTCTCCTTGAGGTAGGAGCGGGCGACGGCGCCGAGTGCGACCCGGGCGGCGGTCTCACGGGCGGAGGCGCGCTCCAGGATCGGGCGGGCCTCCTCGATCGAGTACTTCTGCATGCCGGCGAGGTCGGCGTGGCCCGGACGCGGCCGGGTCAGTGCCTCGTTGCGGGCCAGGCCCGCGAGCACCTCGGGGTCGATCGGGTCGGCGGACATCACCTGGTCCCACTTGGGCCACTCGGTGTTGCCGACCATGACGGCGACCGGGCTGCCCATGGTGAGGCCGTGCCGGACCCCGCCGAGGAAGGTGACCTCGTCCTGCTCGAACTTCATCCGCGCACCGCGGCCGTAACCCAGCCGGCGGCGGGCCAGCGCGTCGGCCACCAGCGCGGTGGTGACCGGCACACCGGCCGGCAGGCCCTCCAGCGTCGCGACCAGAGCGGGACCGTGCGACTCCCCCGCCGTCAGCCAGCGCAACCTACCCAACGGAGCTCCTTCGTCAGCGGCCCGGACCGCAGCTGCGGGCCGGGCCGGGCGTCTCATCGGCGGTCCCGAGTGCCCGGGCCGCTGTCCGTCTCCGATCTTTTCACGTCCGGCGGCCGACCGGGCGCACGGTCCGCGTTGCGGACATCGAGCGTCCGCCCCTCGTCGCTCCGGACCGCGGCTGACCTGCGGGATCGCCCGCCGGCGCCGGCCCGGGACGGGGCCGGATGTCAGTCAGGTCGCCGGAGCCGCCCCTACCCGAGCGCGGCCTCTCCGGCCGTCCGCATCGCCGCCAGCGGACCGGCGGCCACCCCGGTGAACCGTTCGAACTGCAGGACCGCCTGGTGCACCAGCAGGTCGAGCCCGCCCAGGACGGTCGCCCCGCGCGCGGCGCACGCGGCCGCCAGCGCGGTCGGCCACGGGTGGTAGAGCACGTCGAACAGCGCGCCGGGCCGCTCCGGCACCGCGGTCGCGAACGCGTCGGTGGCGCCGGCCGGCGTGGTGGAGATGGTCAGCGGGGTGGCCAGCGCCTCGGCGGCCCGGTCCCAGCCGGCGGTGCGCAGGTCGAGGCCGAGCCGCTCGCCGAGCGCGCGCATCTCCGCCGCCCGCTCGGGACTGCGGACGTACGCCGTCACCTCGCCGTCGCAGATCTGGGCGAGCGCCGCCAGCGCGGAGGAGGCGGTCGCCCCGGCGCCCAGCACGGCGGCCGACCCGATCCGTCCGATCCCGCGCTCGGCCAGCGCGTTGACCAGGCCGGGGATGTCGGTGTTGTCGCCGCTCAGCCGGCCGTCCGGGCCGAACACCACGGTGTTCACCGCGTCGACGGACCGGGCGGTGGCGCTCACCTCGTCCAGCAGCGGCATGATCGCCCGCTTCAGCGGCATGGTCAGCGACAGGCCGCCCCACTCCGGGCCGAGGCCCTCGACGAAGGCGGGCAGCCCCGCCTCGTCCACCTCGAAGCGGTCGTACCGCCAGTCGGCCAGGCCCAGCGCGGCGTACCCGGCCCGGTGCAGCACCGGGGACAGCGAGTGCGCGATCGGCGAGCCGAGTACGGCGGCCCTGTGGTGCGTCGTCACGAACCTCGTCACCTCTCGTGTGGATCATGCCACGATAGCGGCCGTCAGCGGGCCGGGTCCTTGGCGGCCGCCCGGGCCGTCCAGCGCCCGTCGGTCCTGGTGATCCGGATCGGGTGCCGGAAGCACTCGCTGACCGGCCCGGTGGTCAGCACCTCGTCGACCGGCCCGCGGGCCACGCACTCTCCGTCGCGCAGCAGCAGCGCGTGCGTGGTGCTGGCGGGCAGCTCCTCCAGGTGGTGGGTGACCAGCACGCTCGCCAGCTCGGGGTGGCGCTGCCGCAGGTCGTCCAG
Organism: Kitasatospora sp. NPDC088346; assembly: GCF_044740765.1. NCBI lineage: Bacteria > Bacillati > Actinomycetota > Actinomycetes > Kitasatosporales > Streptomycetaceae > Kitasatospora > Kitasatospora sp. NPDC088346. Next base: position 173,590 of record NZ_JBIURH010000011.1, on the reverse strand, counting down.
GCTGTCGAGGAGTTGCTCGCGGGCGGTCAGATCCAGCCCGGTGGCGGGTTCGTCCAGCAGCAGCAGCCGCGGTTCGGGCATCAGCGCGCGGGCGATCAGGGTCCGTCCGCGCTCGCCCTGGGACAGCACCGGCCAGGGGGTGTCGGCCCGGTGCGCGATGCCGAGGGTGTCGATCAGGGCCTCGGCGTGGGCGAGTTGACCGGCGGTCGGCCGCCGGTACCGGTCGGGCTCGATGCTGTTGGTGACCCCGGTGAGCACCACCTGACGGACCGTCAGCGGAGAGCGCAGCGGGTGCCGGGGGTTGACGTGCCCGAGGTAGGAGCGCAGCTCGCGGACGTCCACCCGGCCCAGCTGCCGGCCCAGCACGCGCACCTGGCCGTGGGTGGGATGGCTGACCGCGCCGAGCAGGGCGAGCAGGGTGGTCTTCCCCGCGCCGTTGGCCCCGAGGACGGCCCAGTGCTCGCCGGGCAGCACCGCCAGCGACACGTCGCGCAGCAGGTACCGGCCGTCCCGGACGACGTCCACGTGCTCGGCGTCCAGCAGCGGACCGTCCGGCCCGGCCGGGCCGGGGCCGTCTCCTGCGTGCACCATCCGCACCACCTCCGGGCGGCACGGTAACAGCCCCGGGCGGCCTCCCGCCCGCCCGTTCACCAGGCGGGCGGGCGGCCGCGACGGGCTACTTGCACATACCGGCGGCCTCGTCGAAGCCCTGGTTGTGCGCGGTGCAGTAGTCCTTGACGTCCTTCTTGAAGTCGTCGAAGGTCACCGCGAAGCGGGTCTCCTTGGCGGACAGCGCCACGAAGTACACCCAGTCGCCCGGCGTCGGGTTGAGCACGGCCTTGATGGCCTCGTCGCCCGGGTTGGAGATCGGGGTGGGCGGCAGACCCTTGGTCACGTACGTGTTGTACGGGCTCTTGTCCCCGTCCTTCTCCGCGATGGTGAAGTTGGTGCGGCCGAGCTTGTACTGGAGCGTGGTGTCCAGCTGCAGCTTGCCCTGCGTCGCGTTGGTGTTCAGGCGGTTGGACAGCACCCGGGCGATCTTGCCGAAGTCCGCGTCGTTGTTGCCCTCGGCCTGGAGGATGCTCGCCTCGACGAGGACGTCGTAACCGCTCTTGAGGCCGATCTTCTGCGCGCCCTCGTCCAGCTTGAGGTCCTGGAAGTGCTGGACGGCCGTGGAGACCATCTGCTTGAGCAGGTCCTCGGGCTTCATCCCGTCGGCGATCGAGTACCGGGCCGGGTAGAGGAAGCCCTCCGGGTTGCCCTGCGCGTACGGCGGCAGGCCGAGCGAGGCCACCTGGGTCCTGGCGACGTTGGCCGTGGTGCCCTTCTCCAGCTTGAGCTTGGTGTCGATCTGCGTGTAGATGTCGACGGCCTTCTTGCCCTCGGGGACGACCAGCACGTTGCCGCCGGCCGAGTCCACCAGGTACTTCACGGCCGCCTCACCGGACATCTGGTGGTGCAGGGTGAAGAAGCCGGGCTGGATGGTGCCGGCCTTGGGGTTCTTGTTGAACGCGACGACGAAGGCCTCGGTGCTCTTCACCACGTCGGCTTCCTTGAGCGTCTGGCCCATCGCGGTGCCGGTGCCCGGCTTGATCTCGATGGTGACCGAGCCGCCGCCGTCGCCGGTGTAGTCCGGCGGCGGGCCGAAGTGGTTCTGGTAGAAGCCGTAGCCCCACCACCCGGCACCGGCGACACCGCCCAGCAGGACCAGGGCGACCACCAGGCAGGCGCCGCGGTTGCGGCGGCCGGCCTTCTTGCCCTTCTCCTTGCGCTTGCGCTCGGCGTCCCGGGAGTTGTCCTGCTCGGCGTCGCCGAAGAAGGAGTCCGGCTCGTCCGCCGTCTCCTCCTGGTAGCCCGGCTCGACGGCGTCGTCCTCGTCCCACTCGTCGAGCGCCGGCTCGGCCTGCGGGGATTCCAGGGCGGCCGCCTCGGCCTCCCAGTCGATGCCGTCGGGACCGGGGCCGGCGGGCTGCGGCTGCGCGGGCCGCTGCTGTTGGGCCTGCTGGGCCTGCTGCGGCATCGGCCGCTGCTGCTGCGCGACCTGCTGCGGCTGCGGCTGCTGCTGGTACGCCTGCTGGTGCTGCTGCGGCTGCTGCTGGTATCCGGGCTGCGGCTGCTGGTAGCCGGGCTGCTGCCCGTACTGCGGCTGGGCGTAGCCCTGCTGCTGCCCGTACGAGCCGTCCTGCTGCGGCCACCCCTGCTGCTGGGGCTGTCCCTGCTGGGGCCACCCCTGCTGCGGCGCCTGCTGCTGGCCGTAGCCCTGGCCGCCGCCCTGCTGCTGCGGCCATCCCTGCTGCTGGGCCTGTCCCTGCTGCCCGTACGGACCGCCCTGCGGGTTCTGCTGCTGCCAGGTGCCCGGCTGGCCGCCGGACTGGGGCTGCTGGCCGCCGGTGCCCGGGGTTCCCGGGTACCACCGCTGGTCGCCCTGGGGGCCGTAGCCCCCGCCCAGATCAGTCATCGGTCCCCTTAAGAGCGTCCCTGGGCCTGCGGCGGGCCGCAGACGTCTCGAACCGGCGTGCTAGGGACACGCCTGATCGGAGACGTTACCGTACCGCAGCGAAGGCTCCGGCCGGTGCCGGGCGTCCTCAGGGGGAGGGCGGTGCGGACGCTGCGGGGTGCTGCGCGCTGTAGGCGTTGAAGTCGGCGACGTTCTTCAGGTGTTGTTCGGGACTGTCGGTGAACCTGGTGTCCCCGGGGCTGACGGTGACGAAGTAGATCCAGTCCCCCTCTGCGGGATGGGTCGCCGCCCGCAGGCCGTCCCGGCCGGGGTTGCCGATCGGACCGGGCGGCAAACCGGCGTGCAGGTAGGTGTTGTAGGGCGAGTCCAGCCTGGTGTCGGTGGTGGTCGTGGTCAGGGTCGAGCGGCCGAGCGCGTAGTTGATGGTCGAGTCGAACTGCAGCGGCATCCCCTTGGCCATCCGGTTGTAGATCACCCGGGCCACCCGCGCCATGTCCTCGGGGTTGTCCGCCTCCGCCTCGGCGAGGCTGGCCACGGTGAGCACCTGGTACGCCGTCTGCCCCTCGGTGGTGACCACCCCGTTGTCCTGGGCTGCCTTCCCGGCCTCCTTCACCATCTGCTGGAGCAGGGAGAGCGGGGTGGTGTCACCGGTGATCGGGTACGTCGACGGGTACAGGTAGCCCTCGGGGTTGTCGTGCGCCTCCGGCGGCAGCCCGAGCTCGCCCGCCCGCTGCTCGACGGTGCGCAGGGTGGTGCCGGCGCTCAGGTTCAGCCGGGTGTCGATCGCCGTGTAGATCTGGGTGGCCCGCCGGCCCTCGGGAATGGTGAGGGCGTTGGCGTTGGCCGGGTCGAGCAGCACGTTGAGGGCGTTCACCGCGGACATCCGGCGCCGCAGGGTGTAGGTGCCGGGCTGGATGCGGTTGCCCGCCGGGCTCTTGGCCGCCGCCTCGGTGAAGGCCCTGGTGCTGGCCACCACACCACTCCTGACCAGCGTCTGCCCGATCTGGGTGAGCGTCGCGCCCTGGCTCACCGACACCTGGACGTTCCCGCTGCCGCTGCCGGTGTAGTCCGGCGCCGGCGGCCGTCCCTCGGGCCACAGCAGGTAGCCCGTCAGCACCATCGCACCCGCCACCAGGAACAGCGCCATCGCGGTGAGCAGACAGGCCAGCCCGGTGTGCCTGCGGCGCGGGTCCGGCGGCTCGACCCCCGCCGGCGGCGGCGCCTCCAGCTCCAGCACGGGTGCGCCGAGGTGGCCCGGGGTGAGTCCGGGAGTCAGTCCGGGTGCGATGAACGGGTCGGCCACAGCTGCCCTCAGGTCGGCGGGGAACGGCAAGGGCCCGTACGGACTCGCGTCCGCACGGGCCCCTACCCGCACGCTAGGTCAGCCCGATCAGCTGATCGGTTCGACGCTCTCACCGGGGGCACGCCCACTCACCCGTTCGGTCTCCAGGGCGCTCTGCAGGATCACCACCGCCGCGGCCTGGTCGATCACCGAGCGGCCCTTCTTGCTGCTGCGCCCGGAGGCGCGCAGCCCCTGGCTCGCGGTGACCGTGGTCATCCGCTCGTCCACCAGCCGGACGGACACCGGGGCCACCAGCGCGGCCAGCCGCCCGGCGTACGCCCTGACCTTGGCCGCGGCCGGGCCCTCCTTGCCGCTCAGCGAGCGGGGCAGGCCGACCACGACCTCGATCGCGTCGTACTCCTCGGCGATCTCCTTCAGCCGGGCCTGGGAGCGGCCCCCGGCGGGGACCGTCTCCACCGGCGTGGCGATCAGCCCGTCGGGGTCGCAGGACGCCACCCCGATCCGGGCGTCGCCCACGTCGACGGCGATCCGGCGGCCCCGGCGGAAGACCTTCTCCGGCTGCTCCTCCATCAGGCGGCGCGCTCCGCGACCAGGGCCAGGACGGCGGCGATCGCCTCGTCCACGGCGGCCGGGTCGGTGCCGCCGCCCTGGGCGACGTCGTCCTTGCCGCCACCGCCGCCGCCGAGGGTCTTGGCGGCGGTGCGGACCAGCTCGCCGGCCTTGACGCCGCGCGAGCGGGCGTCCTCGTTGGTGGCGATCACGGTCAGCGGGCGGTCGTTCGCCACGGTGAAGGCGGCGACCACGGCCGGGCGGGCGCCGAGCCGGGCCCGCACGTCGAGGACGAGCTTGCGCAGGTCGTCGGCGCCGGTGCCGTCGGCGACCCGGGCCGCGACCACGGCGACGCCGCGGACGTCCTCGGCACCGGCGGCCAGACCGGCCGCGGCGGCGAGCACCTTCTCGGCACGGAAGCGCTCGATCTCCTTCTCGGCGTCCTTGAGCTTGGCGAGCATGCCCGAGATCTTCTCCGGCAGCTCCTCCGGACGGCCCTTGACCAGCTCGGTGAGCTGGGCGACGACCGTGTGCTCCTTGGCCAGGAAGCGGTACGCGTCGGCGCCGACCAGCGCCTCGACCCGGCGCACACCGGCACCGATCGAGGACTCGCCGAGCAGCTTCACCAGGCCCAGCTGGGCGGTGTTGCCGACGTGCGTGCCGCCGCACAGCTCCTTGGAGAAGTCGCCGATGGTGACCACGCGCACGGCGTCGCCGTACTTCTCGCCGAACATCGCGATGGCGCCGGCCTTGCGGGCCTGATCCATCGTCATGACCTCGGCGGTCACCTCCAGCTCGCGCACCAGCACGTCGTTGATCTTCTGCTCGACGTCGACCAGCACGCTGCCGGGCACGGCGGAGGGCGAACCGAAGTCGAAGCGGAAGCGGCCCGGAGCGTTCTCCGAACCGGCCTGGGCGGCCGTCGGGCCGAGCGCGTCACGCAGCGCCTGGTGGGTCAGGTGGGTGGCGGAGTGCGCGCGGGCGATCGCCCGGCGGCGCTCCAGGTCGATCTGGGTGTACGCGGCGGCGCCGAGCACCACCTCGCCCACCACGACCGAGCCCTTGTGCACCACGACACCGGGGACCGGCGCCTGCACGTCGCGGACCTCGACCACCGCGCCGGAGTCGAAGCGGATCCGGCCCTGGTCGGCGAGCTGGCCGCCGCCCTCGGCGTAGAACGGCGTCCGGTCGAGGACGATCTCGACCTCGTCGCCCTCGTGCGCGGCCGGGGCCGACACGCCGTCGACCAGGAGGCCGACCACGGTGGCCTCGCCCTGCTCGTCGGTGTAGCCGGTGAAGACGGTGGCGCCGGACCTGTCGGCGACCGCCCGGTAGGCGGAGACGTCGGCGTGGCCGTGCTTCTTCGCCCTGGCATCGGCCTTGGCGCGGTCGCGCTGCTCCTTCATGAGGCGGCGGAAGCCGTCCTCGTCCACCGACAGGCCCTGCTCGGCCGCCATCTCCAGGGTGAGGTCGATGGGGAAGCCGTAGGTGTCGTGCAGCTGGAAGGCCTTGTCACCGGCGATCACCGAGGAGCCGGCGGACTTGGTGTCGGAGACCGCGGTGTCCAGGATCGTGGTACCGCTGCGCAGCGTCTGGAGGAAGGTGGCCTCCTCCGCGACGATGACGGTCTCGATCCGCTTGCGCTCCTCCGCGAGCTCCGGGTACTGCGGGGCCATCGCCTCGATGGTGACGTCCACCAGCTCCTGGGCGACCGGCCCGGTGGCACCCAGCATGCGCATGTTGCGGATCGCGCGGCGCAGGATGCGGCGCAGCACGTAGCCGCGGCCCTCGTTGCCGGGGGTGACGCCGTCGGCGACCAGCATCACCGAGGTGCGGATGTGGTCGGAGACCACGCGCAGCGAGACGTCCGACTTGTGCTCGGCGCCGTAGCGGTGGCCGGTGAGGGCGGCCGCGCGGTCCAGGATCAGGCGGGTGGTGTCGATCTCGAAGAGGTTGTCGACGTCCTGGAGGATGCAGGCCAGGCGCTCCAGGCCGAGACCGGTGTCGATGTTCTGGTTCGGCAGGTCGCCCAGGATCGGGAAGTCGTCCTTGCCGGTGCCGGCGCCGCGCTCGTACTGCATGAAGACCAGGTTCCAGATCTCCATGTAGCGCTCGCCGTTGACCGCCGGGCCGCCCTCCTCGCCGTACGCGGGGCCGCGGTCGTAGTTGATCTCCGAGCACGGGCCGCACGGGCCGGGGACGCCCATCGACCAGAAGTTGTCGGCCTTGCCGAGGCGCTGGATCCGCTCGGACGGGACGCCGATCTTGTCCCGCCAGATCTTCTCGGCCTCGTCGTCGTCCTGGTAGACGGTGATCCAGAGCTTCTCCGGCTCCAGGCCGTAACCGCCGTCGGCGACGGGGGTGGTCAGCAGCTCCCACGCGTAGCTGATCGCCCCCTCCTTGAAGTAGTCGCCGAAGGAGAAGTTGCCGCACATCTGGAAGAACGTGCCGTGGCGGGTGGTCTTGCCGACCTCTTCGATGTCCGGCGTCCGCACGCACTTCTGCACGCTGGTGGCCCGGCTGAAGCTCGGCTTCACCTCGCCGAGGAAGTACGGCTTGAAGGGCACCATGCCGGCGTTGACCAGCAGCAGGGTGGGGTCGTCGGCGACCAGGGACGCCGACGGAACGACGGTGTGGCCGCGTTCCTCGAAGAAGCGCAGCCAGCGGCGGCGGATCTCTGCCGACTCCATCAGTGGTCCTTCCGGTTGGGGCTTCCCGGCAGCTCGTCGAGCCGGCGGGAGGGCGAATCAATGGCTGGGGGGATGATGCGGGTACTGCGCGGCGGAGGCAGGGCGGCGGCCGGGGAGCCCGGGGCCGCCGGGATAGCTCGGTACGTCGGCTCGCCGCGCAGCGGCGCCCGGCGGCGGGCCGGCTCGACCACGGCCGTGCCGTGCAGGCCCAGGTCGTCGCGGAGCTGCTCCTCGCGCTCGGCCATGCCGTCCCGGACGTCCCGGGCGAAGCGCTTGGCGGCGTCGCCCAGGTGGAGGGCGCCGCGCGCGGCGGTGCCGGACAGGCTGTCGGGGGTGAGCCGGTGGACCGCCTCGTTGGCCTTGTTCATGGCCCAGACGGTGGCGCCCGCGCCGACCGCCATCCAGAAGATGCGTCGAACCATGGTCAGCCCCTCACGGCTCGCCGGACACGGGAGAGCAGTCCGCCGCCCCGCGACGCACCGGCCGCGCGCACCTCGGCACGGATCAGCTTCGCCAACGCCTCGCGCTCGGCGGCCTGTTGTGGGAGGGTCACCCCGGCCTGCTGCTGCTTGCTGACGGCCTTTCGGACGCCGTAGCTGAAGGCCGCGACCTTGACCAGCGGACCGCCCAGGGTGGCGGCGACGGTGGAGGAGAGCGCGTTGGCGTTGGCGGCGGCGTCCTGCACGTTGGCGGTGATCTCGTCCACCCGCTCCAGCTGCTGGTTGGCGCTGCGGACCGCACTGCCCGCGTCGACCAGCAGCGGCACGGCCTGCTCGGTCACCGCGGAGACCAGCACGGTGGCCTCCTTCAACACCCGGGACAGCCGCACCAGCACCACCGCGAGCAGGGTCACCAGGACCGCCCAGAAGACGGCCACCAACAGGCCGGCCAGCTCTCCCACGGACACCGGTGCGCTCCCTCGCCTTGCCTCTTCAGCAGATCTTCCTCAAAGGTGAACCCTATCGCGGACGGGTGGCATCCCCCGACCGGATATCGCCCCGTCGCCCGGCCGGATGTACGAACACCGAGCGTGACCAACCGTCGGGCGCCTCGTTGGGCGGGGTGTGCCGGCGCAGCGCGGGTACGCAGGGGTCGCCGGGGTCTTCGCTCCCGGCCGGACGGGGGGCGGCAGTTGTCCAGTCAGCCGGGAGCAGCGCACGGCGGTCCCGCACCGGGTCGGCTGCCCGCCGAGGTGACCAGCTTCGTCGGCCGCCGCGCCGAGCTCGCGACGCTCGCCGGACTGTTCGGCTCGGCGCGTCTGGTCACGGTGACCGGGCCGGGCGGGGTCGGCAAGTCCCGGTTCGCGCTGCGCGGTGCCGCCGAGGTGCTCGCCGGCACCGGCCTCTTCCCGGACGGCGCGTGGCCGGCCGAGGTCGCCGCCGTGCAGGATCCGCTGCTGCTCGGCCACGCCGTCCTGGAGGCGCTCGGTCTGACCGACTCCACCGCCCGGCCGCCCCTGGAGGTCCTGGTCGAACGGCTGGCCGGCCGGCGGCTGCTGCTGGTGCTGGACGGCTGCGAGCACCTGGTCGGGCCCTGCGCGGACCTGGTCGACGCTCTGCTGCGGGCGGCCCCGGGCCTGCGGGTGCTGGCCACCAGCCGGCAGGCGCTGGGCACCGCCGGCGAACACCTGCTGCCGCTCGCCCCGCTGCCGGTGGACGACCCCGCCGACGGCGGACCGCCGGACGTCGTCGCGCTGTTCGCCGACCGCGCGCGGGCCGTGCTGCCGGGCTTCGAGGTGACCGAGCGCAACCGGGCCGAGGTGGCCCTGCTCTGCCGCCGGCTGGACGGCATCCCGCTGGCGGTGGAGTTGGCCGCCGGGCGGCTGCGCGCCCTGTCGGTGGCCCAGATCAACCGCCGCCTGGACGACCGTTTCCGGCTGCTCACCGGGGGCGCCCGGACGGCACCCCTGCGGCACCGCACGCTCCGCACCACGATCGGCTGGAGCCATGAGCTCTGCACCATGAAGGAACGTTTGCTCTGGTCCAGGCTGTCGGTCTTCGCCGGCGCGTTCGATCTGGACGCCGCCGAGTACGTCTGCGCGGGCGACGGCATCGAGCCGGACGAGGTCCTGGAGCTGATCGCCGACCTGGTCGGCAAGTCGGTGCTGCTCCGCGAGGAGGGCCCGCAGGGCGTGCGGTTCCGGCTGCTGGACACCCTGCGCGAGTACGGCGGCCGATGGCTGCGGGCCGGCGGCGAGCAGCACCGGCTGCTCCGGCGGCACCGCGACTGGTACCTCGGGGTCGCCTCCTGGGGCGAGGTGGAGTGGTTCGGCCCCCGCCAGGCCGAGACCGCCGAACGCACCCGGCTGGCCCACCCCAACCTGCGGGCCGCACTGGAGTTCTCGCTCGCCGAGCCCGGCGAGGAGCAGCTCGCCCTGGTGCTGGCCGGCACCCTCTGGTTCTACTGGGTCGGGTCGAGCCACCTCGGCGAGGGCCGGCACTGGCTGGACCGCGCGCTCGCACTGGCCCCCGACCCCACCGAGGCCCGCGCCAAGGCCCTGTGGGTCACCGGCTACATGGCGATCCTGCAGGGCGACCTGGCCCGCGCGCGGCCCGTCCTGGAGGAGTGCCGCACCCAGGCCCTGGCCACCGGCGACGACCGGGCCCTGGCGTACGCGGTGCACCGGCAGGGCTGCGCCGCGCTGATCGGCGACGACCCCGGGCGGGCCGCCGAACTCTTCGAGGAGGCCCTGTGGCACTACGACGAGATCGGCGAGCTCAACAGCAACGTCCTGATGGCGATGTTCGAGCTGGGCATCGCCTACCTGTTCCTCGGTGACCGGGCGAACGGCGAGTCCTGGATCGACCGAGTCCGCGCGGTGGCCGAGGAGCACGGCGAGCAGTGGGCGTACGCCTACGGCCTGTACGCGCTGGCCTACGCCCGCTGGTCGGCCGGGGAGGTGCGGCTGGCCAGGGCCCACGCCCGCGAGTGCGTCCGGCTGAACCACCTGTTCCGGGACCTGCTGGGGATCGTGCTGGCGATCGACGTGCTGGCACTGCTGGAGACCGAGGCGCCGGACGGCGACCTGGTCGAGGCCCGGGTGCTGCAGGGGGCGGCGCACCGGATCTGGCAGGCGGTGGGCAAGCCGTTCTTCGGCTCGCGGTCGTTCACCGGGCCGTACCTGGAGTGCGAGCGGCGGGCCCGGGACGGACTGACCGAGCAGGAGTTCCACGAGGCGTTCCGGGTGGGCGGCCTGCTCGACCTGGACGCGGCCGTGCTGCGGGCGCTGGGCCGCGGCGGCCGCTCGGCCGGCCCGGACGGGCTGCCCGGCCCCCGGCCGTTGCGCCCCTCCCCGGTCCCGGCCCGCTGACCGCGCGCCCCTGCCGGACGGCCGGGACCGGGGCCGGACAGGCCGGACACGGCGCGCACGAGGCCCGGAGAAGGGCCGAGCCCCGCAGCCGGAAGGCTGCGGGGCTCGGTGTGGTACTCGCTCGCGGGTCAGCGCGAGTAGTACTCGACGACCAGCTGCTCGTCGCAGATCACGGGGATCTCGCGACGCTGCGGCTGACGGTCCAGGCGGAAGGCCAGGGCCTTCAGGTTGACCTCGAGGTACTTCGGGGTCTGGCCCTCGCCGGCGTTGCCGCCCTCGCGAGCCACCTGGAAGGGGGTCTTCTCCTTGGACTTGTCCTTGACGGTGACGACAAAGCCCGGCTTCAGCTGGAACGACGGCTTGTTGACCTTGCCGCCGTTGACCTCGATGTGGCCGTGCACGACCATCTGACGGGCCTGGTAGATGGTGCGGGCGATGCCCGAACGCAGGACCAGGGCGTCGAGACGGGTCTCCAGCTCGGCGATGAGCGCCTCGCCGGTCTTGCCCTCGACCTTCTTGGCACGGTCGAACGCCCGCGCCATCTGCTTCTCGCTCAGGTCGTACTGCGCGCGCAGACGCTGCTTCTCGGTCAGACGGACCTTGTAGTCAGAGTTCTGCTTGCGGCCACGGCCGTGCTGGCCGGGCGGGTACGGGCGGGCCTCGAAGTACTTGACGGACTTCGGGGTCAGCGGGATGCCAAGGGCACGAGCGATCTTGACCTTGGGACGCTTCTGGTTCGCCATGAACCAAACCTTCCTTGCTTTGCGAATACGGCTTCACCAGGTGTTGACGGAGGTCGCTCCTCGCGACCCGGAGAAAAACCACCCCGGGGGGGGTGATCAGCCGCTCTCCGGAGCCGGGCACATCAGTGCATGCACACGAGAGGCCCACCGACCGCGGGGGTGGTGGGCTGCCCGCGACACCGAAAACCGGTGCGCGACGCTCCAGGGGCCGCTCCCGTGAGGGAGTGCCCGTCGGCCGGTGCCCCGCTGGTGCGGCCGGTCGGTCGGGTTCTCACCCGCCGCCGTGCCCGGGACACGGCACTGCCGACCAGTGTACAGGCGATCTCAGGGCGTCCCGGCCGCGGGCTCCCCGCCCTGCGCCCCGGCGCCCGGCCCGGCCGTCGTCCCGCTCCCCGGCGCGGCCTCGGGCGCGGGCTTCGGCTCGGCCTTCGGCGCAGGTTTCGACGCGGGCTTCGGGACGGGCTCGCCGCGCAGCCGCGGCCGCGTCCAGGCGACGGTGTCGGCGTACCGGGCCTCGGCGCCGTGCCGGGTGGGGGTGTAGTAGTCCCGGCCGTGCACGGTGTCGGGCGCGTACTGCTGGGTGGCGATGCCCTCCGGCAGGTCGTGCGGGTAGCGGTAGCCCTGACCGTGGCCGAGTTTGCCCGCCCCGCCGTAGTGCGCGTCCCGAAGGTGCGGCGGGACGGCACCGGCCAGCCCCTGGCGGACGTCGGCCAGGGCCGCGTCGATCGCCAGGTAGGCGGCGTTGGACTTGGGTGCCAGGGCCAGCGCGATCGCGGCCTGCGACAGGATGATCCGGGCCTCCGGGAAGCCGATCAGCGCGACCGCCTGGGCGGCGGCGACGGCCGTCGACAGGGCGGTCGGGTCGGCCAGGCCGATGTCCTCGCTGGCCGAGATCATCAGCCGGCGGGCGATGAACCGCGGGTCCTCCCCCGCCTCGATCATCCGCGCCAGGTAGTGCAGCGCGGCGTCCACGTCGCTGCCGCGGATCGACTTGATCAGCGCGCTGGCCACGTCGTAGTGCTGGTCGCCGTCCTTGTCGTAGCGGACGGCGGCCTTGTCCACGGCCGTCTCGGTGGTGGCCAGGCCGATCTCCGGCTCGCCCTTCTCCAGCGCGGCGCCGGCCGCCGCCTCCAGCGTGGTGAGCGCCCGCCGGGCGTCGCCGCCGGCCAGCCGGACGAGGTGGTCCTCGGCCTCCGGGCTCAGCGCCAGGGCCCCGCCCAGGCCGCGTTCGTCGGCGACCGCGCGGCGCAGCAGGGCGCGGACGTCGTCGTCGGTGAGCGACTCCAGGGTGAGCAGCAGTGAGCGGGAGAGCAGCGGGGAGATCACCGAGAAGTACGGGTTCTCGGTGGTGGCGGCGATCAGGGTGACCCAGCGGTTCTCCACGGCGGGCAGCAGCGAGTCCTGCTGGGCCTTGGAGAAGCGGTGGATCTCGTCCAGGAACAGGACCGTCTCGCGGCCGGACATCCCGACGGCGCGGCGGGCGCCCTCGATCACCGCACGGACCTCCTTGACGCCCGCGGTGATCGCGGAGAGCTCGACGAACCGGCCCTCCACGGCCTGGCTGATCACGTGCGCCAGGGTGGTCTTGCCGGTGCCGGGCGGGCCCCAGAGGATCACCGAGCTGGTGGCGGCCGGGCCGCGCGAGCCGGCCACCAGCCGGCGCAGCGGGGAGCCGTCCTTGAGCAGCCGCCGCTGGCCGGCCACCTCGTCCAGGGTCCGGGGGCGCATCCGCACGGCCAGCGGGGCCCGGCCGGGCTCGGCGGCCTGGCGGTCCTCGGCGGCGGCGGTGAAGAGGTCCGGTTCTTCCACCCCTGAAGGGTATGCGAGGGCACGGACAGCATTCGGACCGTTCCCGAGCCGGCCCGGCAGCGCGGGACCCAGGTAGTTCGAATTTGAACCGCAGGGCGTACGCTGGTCGGACCACCCGGAAGGAGCAGCTCCCATGCCCGTACGCCGCCTCAACCACGCGGTGCTCTGGATCCGCGACATCGACCGCTCGGTCGACTTCTACCGCGACGTCCTGGGCTTCCAGGTCGACCACCTGATGCCCGGCCGGGCCGCCTTCCTGAGCGCCCCCGGCAGCAGCAACGACCACGACCTCGGCCTGTTCGCCCTCGGGCCGGAGGCGCCCGGCCCGGAACAGGGCAGGGTCGGCCTCTACCACCTGGCCTGGGAGGTGGGCACCCTCGGCGAGCTGGCCGAGCTCGGCCACCGGCTGGCCGAGCGGGGCTCGCTGGTCGGCTCCACCGACCACCTGGTCTCCAAGTCCTTCTACGCCAAGGACCCGGACGGCAACGAGTTCGAGCTGATGTGGCGCGTCCCCCGCGAGGACTGGCCGGCGGCGGACTCCGACGCCCGTCCCGGCCCGCTCGACCTCGCCGCCTCGATCGGGCGCTGGGGCCCGGACCTGGTCACCGGGGCGGCCGCCGGTTCGGCCACCTGAGTCTCAGGAGGGCCGGCCGTCCGCCAGGGTCGATGCGTGGTCCGGCACGTACTTCTGCAGGTCGCGCGGCGGGCGCCGGTACCCCTGCGACTCGGGCCTGGGCGGCAGCTCGACCTCGGGCCGGCGGACCTCCTGGTACGGGACGGATCCGAGCAGGTGGGCGATCATGTTGATCCGGGACCGGCGCTTGTCGTCGCTCTCGACCACGTTCCAGGGGGAGGCCGGGATGTCGGTGTGGACGAACATCTCGTCCTTGGCCCGGGAGTAGTCCTCCCAGCGGCTGATCGACTCGATGTCCATCGGCGAGAGCTTCCACTGCCGCATCGGATCCGCCATCCGGTCCCGGAAGCGGCGCTCCTGCTCGACGTCGCTGACCGAGAACCAGTACTTGCGCAGCAGGATCCCGGCCTCGATCAGCATCCGTTCGAAGGTGGGGCACTGGTGCAGGAACTGCTGGTACTCCTCGTGGGTGCAGAAGCCCATCACCTTCTCGACCCCGGCCCGGTTGTACCAGCTGCGGTCGAAGAGCACGATCTCGCCGGCGGCGGGCAGCTGCTCGACGTAGCGCTGGAAGTACCACTGCCCGCGCTGGCGCTCGGTCGGCGCGGGGAGTGCCGCCACCCGGGCGATGCGCGGGTTCAGGTACTCGGTGACCCGCTTGATCGCGCCGCCCTTGCCGGCCGCGTCCCGGCCCTCGAAGACCACGACCAGCCGGACACCCTCGGCGCGCACCCACTCCTGGAGCTTCACCAGCTCGTACTGCAGGCGCAGCAGCTCCGCCTCGTACGGTTTCCTGGGGAGCCGATCCTTGCTCTTCTTGGCCACCGGGCCCTCCGTTCGCGTGCCGCTGACGATCACTCACGCTACGGGTCTCCGGCCGCCCGCGCAGGTCGGACGGGGCGAAAGGCACGTCGGGCGCGACCCGGCACCGGCAGTCCCCTGCACGGCCGGTGCCGGTTCACGCCCGACGAGTGATCAACTCTCCCCCGGACCCGACCGATACGGCAAATTCCCCGTTCCATAACCTTGCGGCATGGACATCGACACCCGACTGCTCCGCTACTTCGTCGCGGTCTGCGAGGAGGGACGGCTGACCGGGGCCGCCGCGAGGCTGTTCGTGAGCCAACCGACCCTGACCAAGCAGATCCGCCAGCTGGAGGCCCAGCTGGGCACGGCGCTCTTCGAGCGGTCCCGGGAGGGGATGACCCCCACGCCCGCCGGCCGCGCCCTCGCGGAGCGGGCGCAGTCCCTGCTGAGCGGCTGGGAGGAGGCCCTGCGGGCCACCCGACAGGCGGCCACCCAGGCCGAGGGCACGCTGCGGGTCGGCTTCGAGGGCAGCACCATCAACGTGGTGGACCGCGCCACCGTCGAGGACTTCGCCCGCCGGATGCCGGGCTGGCAGGTGCAGATGCGGCAGAACAACTGGTTCGACCCCACCTCGGGCCTGGCCTCCGGGGAGATCGACCTGGCCCTGTGGCACGCCCCCGCGTCGGTCTCCACCGCGTACAACTGCGCCGAGCTCGGGGTGGAGGACCGCTGGGCGGTGCTGCCGGCCGGCCACCGGCTGGCCGACCGGGCTCTGCTGGACGTCGCGGAGCTGCTGGACGAGGACTTCGTGGCCATCCCGCTGGAGGCCGGGCACTGGCGCGACTACTGGCTCGCCGCCGAGGAGCGCGGCGGCCGGCCGGCCCGGATCGGTGCGGTCGCGCACAACGCGGACGAGTGGCTGACCGCGGTGGCCTGCGGCCAGGGCATCGGCTTCGCACCGGAGACGATGAGCCGGCTGGCCTCCCGGCCCGGGGTGGTCTACCGGCCGGTGCGCGGGCTCAGCGCCAGCCGGGTGGGTCTGTACTGGCCGCTGGGCCGGCCGCTGACACCGGCGATGGCGGCGTTCGTGCGCAGCTGCCGGGAGACCGTGCGGGTCGGGGCGGCCGGTCCGGGCGCGTCGCCGTGGGACACCGTGCCCGCGCAGCGCGATCCCGGATCCCGCGCCCCGCAGGGCGTCGAACCGGCCGGCGTGCGCTCGGGTGCCCGGGCGGGTACGAGCCCGTGCGCGCCCGGCGGCGCTCAGACCGCCGCGAACGGCGCCGGGTAGCGGCAGACCCCCTGGGGCCGGCTCCCGGAGCCGGCCAGCGGCAGGACCTGGAAGTACGCGTCGGGCACCTCGAACGGTCCGCTGATCCGGTGCCGCGAGGCCGGCTCGAAGCCGAACCTGCCGTAGTACCCGGGGTCGCCCAGCACCACCACCAGGCGCTCCCCCGCCGTCGTCGCCGCCTCCAGCGCGGCCCGTACCAGCGCGGTGCCGACGCCCTTGCGCTGCCACTCGGGCGCGACGGCCACCGGTGCGAGCGAGAGCCCCTGGCCGTCGCCGACCCGGAGCCGGGTGAGCAGGACGTGCCCGACGATCAGGTCGCGCTCGTCGACGGCGACCACCGAGAGGTCCGGCACCCAGGCGCCGTCCCGGCGGAGCGCGTCCACCAGGTCCGCCTCCTCGGGGCCGGGGAAGGCCGCCATGTGGACCCGTCTGGTGGCGGGGGCGTCCGCCGGGATTTCGACTCTGATACGGATGGTCATCTTCGACCCCTCTGCTGTGGCACGCCGTTGTGCACCGGCCCCGGGCGGGGCGAGCCTACCGTGAGGTGGTTCGCGCCGACCGGGGCCGTGAGCATGGTGTTACTGACCGGGTGTCAGGACTTGACCTCGGGAGCCGGGTTGCCGGTCTCCGGCTTGTCCGCCTCGGCGCCCTTCGGCTTGGCGTCGACGCCGGCCTCGCGGCGCTGGGCCGGAGTGATCGGAGTCGGGGCGCCGGTGAGCGGGTCGCCGCCGGTGCTGGTCTTCGGGAAGGCAATCACGTCCCGGATGGTGTCGTACCCGCCGAGGAGGGTGACGATGCGGTCCAGGCCGAAGGCGACACCACCGTGCGGCGGCGGGCCGTAGTTGAAGGCGTCCAGCAGGAAGCCGAACTGCGACTGGGCCTCCTCCTCGGAGAGCCCGATCGCGTCGAACGCGCGCTTCTGCACGTCCCGCTGGTGGATACGGATCGAGCCGCCGCCCAGCTCGGAGCCGTTGAGCACCAGGTCGTACGCGTTGGAGAGCGCGCTGCCCGGGTCGGTGTCGAAGGTCGCCAGCGACTCGGCGGTCGGCGCGGTGAACGGGTGGTGCACCGCGTGCCAGCCCTGGAACTGGCCCTTGTCGTCCTCGATCGGCTCGAACATCGGGAAGTCGACCACCCAGAGGAAGGCCCACTGCGACTCGTCGATCAGGTCGCAGCGGCGGCCGATCTCCAGCCGGGCCGCGCCGAGCAGCTCCTGCGAGGCGGCCTTCTTGCCCGCCGCGAAGAACACCGCGTCGCCGGGCTTGGCGCCGGCCGCGGCGGCCAGACCGGCCAGGTGGTCCTCGGAGAGGTTCTTGGCGACCGGGCCGCGCAGCTCGCCGGTCTCGGCGTCCACCAGCACGTAGGCCAGGCCGCGGGCGCCGCGCGCCTTGGCCCAGTCCTGCCAGGCGTCCAGCTGCTTGCGCGGCTGCGAGGCGCCGCCGGGCATGACGACCGCGCCGACGTACGGGGCCTGGAAGACCCGGAACTCGGTGCCGGCGAAGTACTCGGTGAGGTCGGTCAGCTCCTGGCCGAAGCGGACGTCCGGCTTGTCGGAGCCGTAGCGGTTCATCGCGTCGGCGTAGCTCATCCGCGGCAGCGGGTTCGGGATCTCGTACCCGTGCACCTGGCGCCAGATGGCACCGACGATCTTCTCGCCGAGGGCCAGGATGTCCTCCTGGTCGACGAAGGACGCCTCGATGTCCAGCTGGGTGAACTCCGGCTGCCGGTCGGCGCGGAAGTCCTCGTCGCGGAAGCAGCGGGCGATCTGGTAGTACCGCTCCATGCCGGCCACCATCAGCAGCTGCTTGAACAGCTGGGGCGACTGCGGCAGGGCGTACCAGTGGCCGGGCTGCAGGCGGACCGGGACGAGGAAGTCGCGGGCGCCCTCGGGGGTGGAGCGGGTGAGGTACGGCGTCTCGATGTCGAGGTAGTCGTTCTCCTCCATCACCGTGCGGATGATGTTGTTGACCTTGGAGCGCAGGCGCAGCGCGCGGGCCGGGCCCTCACGGCGGAGGTCCAGGTAGCGGTAGCGCAGGCGCACCTCCTCGTTGACCGTGCCGGGCTCGTACTCGGCGACCGGGAACGGCACCGGGGCGGCCTCGGAGAGCACCTCCAGGTCGCTGACCACGACCTCGATCGCGCCGGTGGCGATCTCGGCGTTCTCGTTGCCCTCGGGGCGGACCCGGACCTCGCCGGTGACCTTGACGCAGTACTCGGCGCGCAGGCTGCCGATGGCCTCCAGGTCACGGGCCACGATCTGCACGGTGCCGGAGGCGTCGCGGAGGTCGATGAACGCGACTCCGCCGTGGTCACGGCGGCGGGCGACCCAGCCGGCCAGGGTGACGGTGGTGCCGGCGTGCTCCGCGCGGAGCGTGCCCGCGTCGTGCGTGCGGATCACAGCTGCTTCTCCTTCAGGGTGGTGACGAGTGCTTCGAGGGCGACGGGCGTCTGCTCGCCGGTGGTCATGTCCTTGAGCTGGACGACGCCTTCGGCGAGGTCGCGCTCGCCCGCGACCAGGGCGTAGCGCGCACCCGAGCGGTCGGCGGACTTCATGGCGTTCTTGATGCCCTTGACGCCGAACGCCAGGTCCGTCGCGACGCCGGCCCGGCGCAGCTCCACCACCTTGGCGAACAGGACGTTCTTGGCCTCCTCGCCGAGCGCGACGGCGTACACGGAGGTGGCGGCGGGCAGGTCGAGGACGATGCCCTCGGCCTCCATCGCGAGGAAGGTGCGGTCCACGCCGAGGCCCCAGCCGACGGACGGCAGCGCCGGGCCGCCGAGCATCTCGGACAGGCCGTCGTAGCGGCCGCCGCCGCCGATCGCGGACTGGGCGCCGAGGCCGTTGTGCACGAACTCGAAGGTGGTGCGGGTGTAGTAGTCCAGGCCGCGGACCAGCTTCGGGTCGTCGACGAAGGCGACGCCGGCGGCGGTGAGCAGCTCGCGGACCTGCTCGTCGTACGCCTTGCAGTCCTCGCAGAGGTAGTCCCGCAGCCGGGGGGCGTCGGTGAGCTGGGCCTGGACGGACTCGCGCTTGTCGTCGAGCACCCGCAGCGGGTTGATCTCCGCGCGGCGGCGGGTGTCGTCATCGAGGTCGAGCCCGGCCAGGAACCCGACCAGGGCGGCCCGGTAGACCGGCCGGCACTGCTTGTCGCCGAGGCTGTTGAGCAGCAGCGAGTAGGAGCGCAGGCCCAGCGAGCGGAACGCGTCGTCGGCCAGGATGATCAGCTCGGCGTCCAGTGCCGGGTCCTCGGCGCCGATCGCCTCCGCGCCGACCTGGGCGAACTGGCGGTAGCGGCCCTTCTGGGCCCGCTCGTAGCGGTAGAAGGAGCCGGAGTACCAGAGCTTGACCGGCAGGTTGCCCTGCTTGTGCAGGTTGGCCTGGAGGGCGGCGCGGACGACCGAGGCGGTGCCCTCGGGGCGCAGCGCCAGCTCGTCGCCGCCCTTGGTGGTGAGGGTGTACATCTCCTTGGTGACGATGTCGGTGGACTCGCCGACACCGCGGGAGAAGAGCTTGACGTCCTCGAAGACCGGCGTCTCGATGTAGCCGTACCCGGCCCGGCGCGCGGGGCCGGAGAGCCGGTCGCGGATCGCCAGGTAGGTCGCGGAGCTCGGCGGCAGCAGGTCGTAGGTGCCCTTGGGGGCGGTGAAGGTGCTCAACTTCTCTTCCGTCACATTCCTCGTCGCGGGACGGCCGGGGCGTCCAGCGCACCGGCCGCCTGCTGGAGGTAGGGGTTGGTGGCGCGCTCACGGCCGATGGTGGTCTGGGAGCCGTGGCCGGACAGGACCACGGTGGCGTCGTCGAGGGGCAGGCACACCCGGGCCAGCGACCGCATGATGGCCGCGCTGTCGCCGCCCGGGAGGTCCGTGCGCCCGATGGAGCCGGCGAAGAGCAGGTCGCCCGAGAACAGCACCGGCGGGATCTCGGCCGACGCGGGCGTCCTGAAGGTCACCGACCCCTTGGTATGGCCGGGCGCGTGGTCGACGGTGAGCTGCAGGCCGGCCAGTTCCAGCAGGCTGCCGTCCGTGAGCTCCCGGACGTCGTCCGGCTCGCCGACGCTGAGGCTGCCCATCAGCTGCTGCCCGAGCGAGCGGCCGAGCGCCCGCTCCGGGTCGGCCATCATGTAGCGGTCCTCGGGGTGGATCCAGGCGGGCACGCCGCGGGCGCCGCAGATCGGCATCACCGAGGCGATGTGGTCGATGTGCCCGTGGGTGAGGACCACCGCGACGGGCTTCAACCGGTGCTCGCGGATGAGGTCCTCGACGCCGCGGGTGGCCTCGTGACCGGGGTCGACGATCACGCACTCCTCGCCGGCGGCCGGCGCTACCAGGTAGCAGTTGGTGCCCCAGGCCCCGGCGGGAAATCCGGCGACGAACAACGCGAGTCCTCTTCGGTCGGGGGCGGGCGTTCCGGTGTCACCGCCTGGTCACGTGGCAGCCTACCGGCGGGACGGCACCGCGGGCGAACCCGTTACCACGCGCCCCCCGCGGGTCGTTCCCGGCCCGCACGCCGCTCGCTTGACCTCGAACTTACGCACAGGGTCCTTACACTTGGCCGCCGGCAGGTGCGATGATCCGCATCGGCACTTTCCCAGACGTTCAGCGCCTACGTAGGAGACACGGTCGGTGGCCAGCAGCAACGAACAGCGGCGGCGGCAGCTCGCTCGAGAGAAGTACGAGCGCCAGGCAACACGTCGGGCGGAGGCCCACAAGCACCGCAAGCAGCGGAACGCGATCGTCGGCGCCGCGCTCGCGGTCGTGGTGGTCGCCGCCGGCGGTGCCTGGGCGGGCGGGGTCTTCGACTCCTCGGACAAGGGCAAGAACAACTCGCCCCAGGCCGCTCCCGACAAGACCGCCCCCGCCGCCCAGGTCAAGGGCTGCAACCCGCCGGCCGCGGGCACGCCGAACGGCAAGCAGTGGCAGACCGAGCCGGCCATGTCCGTCGACACCAAGGCGGCCTACACGGCGACCCTGGACACCAGCTGCGGCCCGGTGACCGTCAGCCTGGACGCCGCCAAGGCGCCGCACACGGTGAACTCCTTCGCGTTCCTCGCCGGTGAGCAGTACTTCGACCACGTGAAGTGCCACCGCCTCACCACCGAGGGCATCTACGTCCTCCAGTGCGGCGACCCGACCGGCACCGGCTCCGGCGGCCCGGGCTACAAGTTCCCGGACGAGAACCTGACCGGCGCCACCTACCCGGCCGGCACCCTGGCGATGGCCAACGCCGGCCCGGGCACCAACGGCAGCCAGTTCTTCCTGGTCTACAAGGACACCCAGCTGCCGCCGAACTACACCCCGTTCGGCAAGATCACCGGCGGCCTGGACGTGCTCCAGAACATCGCCGGCGGCGGGGTCCAGGGTGGCGGCGGCGACGGTGCCCCGGTCGCCGACGTGGTGCTCAACAAGGTTGCCGTCGCCAAGGGTTGACGGATCCCGGTGCCGCGTCCCGGGCCCGGGGCGCGGCACCGGAGGAAATCGCCCGGCCCGGATGCGGACAGCACCGGCGCTGGTCGCCTATGTTGCTGTTGTATAGGGTTCCCTGACCGTCGGCCGTCACCCTCGGCGCAACACTCGGACGGCTCGGACGGCGGACTCCATCGGTCCGCCGCACATCAACTGTGGACGACGTACGCGCCCCGCACCTCCGCGGGCCGCGGCGTCATGTGGAGGAGGCGCTGTGAGCAGCGACCCGTGGGGCCGTGTCGACGAGCAGGGGACCGTGTACGTCAGGACCGCGGACGGCGAACGTGCCGTCGGCTCCTGGCAGGCCGGCTCCCCGGAGGAGGCCCTCGCCTACTTCGAGCGGAAGTACCAGGGCCTGGAGGCCGAGATCGGCCTGCTGGAGCACCGCGTCCGCAAGACCGACCTGGCCGCCAAGGAGGCGCAGGTCGCGCTGGACCACCTGCGCGCGCAGGTGGTCGAGGCGCACGCGGTCGGCGACCTGGACGCGCTGGCCAAGCGCCTCGACACGCTGTCCGGTGAGATCGAGACCCGGCAGACCGAGCGCCGGGCCGCCCGGGCGAAGGCCCAGGAGGAGACCCGGGCCGCCAAGGAGGCGCTGGTCGCCGAGGCCGAGCGGCTCGCCGAGTCGACCCAGTGGCGGGAGGCCGGGGACCGGCTGCGGGCCCTGGTGGACAGCTGGAAGGCGCTCCCGCGGCTGGACCGCAAGAGTGACGACGAGCTGTGGCACCGCTTCTCGCACGCCCGCTCGGTCTTCTCCAAGCACCGCAAGGCGCACTTCGCCGCGCTGGACACCGAGCGCGACCAGGCCCGTGCGGTGAAGGAGAAGCTGGTCGCCGAGGCGGAGGCGCTCTCCGACTCCACCGAGTGGGGTGCGACCGCCGCCGCGTACCGCGACCTGATGACCCAGTGGAAGGCCGCCGGGCGCGCCCAGCGCGACGCGGAGGAGGAGCTGTGGGCCCGCTTCCGGGGTGCGCAGGACGTCTTCTTCCAGGCCCGGTCCGCGACCTTCAGCGAGCGCGACGCCGAGCAGGGTGAGAACCAGAAGCTCAAGGAGGCCCTGCTGGTCGAGGCGGAGGCGATCCTGCCGATCACCGACCTCAAGGCCGCCAAGGCCGCGCTGCGGGACGTCAACGAGCGCTGGGAGGCCATCGGCCACGTGCCGCGGGACGCCCGGCCGAAGCTCGACGCCCGGCTGAACACCGTCGAGCGGGCGATCCGCGAGGCGGAGGACGCCGAGTGGCAGCGCTCCAACCCGGAGGCCCGGGCGCGCGCGGCCGGCATGACCGGGCTGCTCCAGCAGGCCGTGGACAAGCTCCGGGCCGACCTGGACAAGGCCCGGGCGGCCGGCAACGCGAGCCGGGTCGCCAAGCTGGAGTCCGAGCTGGCGGGCCGGCAGGCCCTGCTGGACCAGGCCCAGAAGAGCCTTGAGGAGTTCAGCGGCTGATCGTCCGGCGGCACCTGGCTCCGGCGCTCCGCGCGACGAGAGGCCCCCTCCGCGGAGGGGGCCTCTCGCGTACCGGCGACGGGTCGGGCCCGCCGGGGCGGCTCAGACCGTGGACGGCCGGCCGGTCGCGCCGGACTCGCGCTGGAGCTCGTCCAGGTCCAGCGACTGGTCCTCGGACGGCGCGGTGGCCGCGACCCGGGCGCCGAAGTCCTTGAAGTCCAGCTGTCCGGTGTCCGTGCCGCCGACCTTCTCCAGCCGTACCGGGTAGGGCCGGCCCTCGACCGCCACGTAGAGCGTGCCCGGCGCGCCGTCCTGGGTGGTGATCACCGAGACCACCGGGGCGCCCTCCACCGTGGTCCGGGTGCCCGCGCTGAGCGGGCCGTTGTCGGTACCGATCAGGTCGGCCATCCCGTTCAGGTCGCAGAGCGAGGCGACGTCCGAGAAGTCGGTGTTGTCGGTGGTGGTCCTCAGGTACTTGTCGCCGACCAGTTGGGCGATCGCCGGGCCGCCGTGGGTCTGCCAGAACTCCTGGTCGGGCTTGATCCAGAGCTGCTCGCCGACCTTGACGACCCGGAATCCGCCCTGGCCGTCCAGGCTCATGGTGCCGGCGCAGTGCGCGTCGGAGTCCATCGCGAGGTCGAGGGTGGTCGTCTCCCCTGCCGAGTCCACCCGGCCGGTGACGTGCACGCTGTGGCTGTCCTTGAGCGCCTGCACCGAGCGGTCGACGATCTGGCGCGGCTCCAGGCTCTCCACGCCGTTCGGGCTGCCGGTGGCGCCGGAGGCCTCACCGGGGCCGCCCGCGGACGCGCTGCCGCCGCTGCCCCCGCCTCCCCCGCCGCCGCCACCGCAGCCGGTGGCACCCGCCGCCAGGCCGGCGCCGATCACCACTGCCACGACCATCTGCCTGCCACGCATCGCGGCCTCCGCGAGTCGACACTCAAAGCACCGGATCGGACGGTGACATTCTGTGCCGGTCGCGGAGGCCGCGCATCCGCAGTCGGGGGCCGCCCGGGCGCTACTTGCGCGCCGAGGTCACCCGGTACACGTCGTAGACGCCCTCGACGCCGCGAACGGCCTTGAGCACGTGGCCGAGGTGCTTCGGGTCTCCCATCTCGAAGGTGAAGCGGCTCATCGCCACCCGGTCCCGGGAGGTCTGCACCGCCGCCGACAGGATGTTGACGTGCTGGTCGGAGAGCACCCGGGTGACGTCCGAGAGCAGCCGGGAGCGGTCCAGCGCCTCGACCTGGATGGCCACCAGGAAGACCGAGGACTGGGTGGCCGCCCACTCGACCTCGATCATCCGCTCGGGCTGCTGGGTCAGGGACTCCACGTTGACGCAGTCCGCGCGGTGCACCGAGACGCCGTTGCCCCGGGTGATGAAGCCGACGATCGGGTCGCCCGGCACCGGGGTGCAGCAGCGGGAGAGCTTGACCCAGACGTCCTCGACGCCCTTGACGATCACGCCCGGGTCGCCCTTGGCCCGGCGGCGCACCGCCCGGCTCTGGTGGGTCGGGGTGGCCGTCTCGGCGAGGTCCTCGACCGCGCCCTCCTCGCCGCCGAGCGCCTGGACCAGCTTCTGCACGATGGACTGGGCCGTGACGTGGCCCTCGCCGATCGCCGCGTACAGGGAGGAGATGTCCGGGTAGCGCATCTCGTGCGCCAGGGTGACCAGCGAGTCGCCGGTGAGGATGCGCTGGATCGGCAGGCCCTGCTTGCGCATCGCCCGGGCGATCGCCTCCTTGCCGTGCTCGATCGCCTCCTCGCGGCGCTCCTTGGAGAACCACGCACGGATCTTGTTCCGGGCCCGCGGCGACTTGACGAAGGTGAGCCAGTCCCGGGACGGGCCGGCGTTCTCCGCCTTGGAGGTGAAGACCTCGACCGCGTCGCCGTTCTCCAGGGTCGACTCCAGCGGCACCAGGCGGCCGTTGACCCTGGCCCCTATGCAGCGGTAGCCGACCTCGGTGTGCACCGCGAAGGCGAAGTCCACCGGGGTGGAGCTGGCCGGCAGCGCTATCACGTCGCCCTTGGGCGTGAAGACGAAGACCTCGTTGTTGGAGAGGTCGAAGCGCAGCGATTCGAGGAACTCGCTCGGGTCCTCGGTCTCCTTCTGCCAGTCCAGCAGCTGCCGCAGCCAGGCCATCTCGTTGACCGCGTCGGCCTTGTCGTGCTGACGCCCGTGCGTGGGGGTGTCGGTGCGGACCTTGGAGGCGCCGGCGACCGCACGCTGCTTGTACTTCCAGTGCGCCGCGATGCCGTACTCGGCCCGGCGGTGCATGTCGAAGGTCCGGATCTGCAGCTCGACCGGCTTGCCGCCGGGTCCGATCACCGTGGTGTGCAGCGACTGGTACATGTTGAACTTGGGCATCGCGATGTAGTCCTTGAACCGCCCCGGCACCGGGTTCCACCGCGCGTGGATGGTGCCCAGCGCCGCGTAGCAGTCGCGGACGGTGTCGACCAGGACCCGGATGCCCACCAGGTCGTAGATCTCGGCGAAGTCGCGGCCGCGCACGATCATCTTCTGGTAGACCGAGTAGTAGTGCTTCGGCCGGCCGGTGGTCTGCGCGGTGATCCGGGCCCCGCGCAGGTCGCCCTGGACCTGGTCGATCACGGTGGCCAGGTACTCGTCCCGCTTGGGCGCGCGCTCGGCCACCAGACGGACGATCTCGTCGTACATCTTGGGGTAGAGGATCGCGAAGGCGAGGTCCTCCAGCTCCCACTTGATGGTGTTCATGCCCAGCCGGTGCGCCAGCGGGGCGTAGATCTCCAGCGTCTCGCGGGCCTTCTTCTCCTGCTTCTCCCGCTTGAGGTAGCGCATGGTGCGCATGTTGTGCAGGCGGTCGGCCAGCTTGATCACCAGGACCCGCGGGTCCTTGGCCATCGCCACGACCATCTTGCGGACGGTCTCCGCCTGGGCGGCCTCGCCGAACTTCACCCGGTCCAGCTTGGTGACGCCGTCGACCAGCAGGGCGACCGAGTCGCCGAAGTCGCGGCGCAGCGTCTCCAGGCCGTAGTCGGTGTCCTCGACGGTGTCGTGCAGCAGCCCGGCCATCAGGGTCGGGGCGTCCATGCCCAGCTCGGCCAGGATGGTGGCGACCGCCAGCGGGTGGGTGATGTACGGGTCGCCGCTCTTGCGCTTCTGGCCGCGGTGCCACTTCTCGGCGACCGCGTAGGCGTTCTCGATGTCCTTGAGCAGCACCGGGTCGGCCTTCGGGTCCTGCGCCCGGATGGTGCGGAACAGCGGCTCCAGCACGGGGTTGACCGTGGAGCTGCGCTGTCCGCCGAGGCGGGCCAGCCGGGCGCGCATGCCGCCGGAGGACGGCCGGGGGGCGGCGGGCGGCCCGGGGCGTACCGGGGCCGTACCGGAGGGCGCGGGCCTGGTCTGGTCAGCCGTGGGCACAACCTCGTCGGGCAAGGACACTCCTCGGGGGCGCGGGGCCTGCCCCTCGCACTGGTGGGCAGGGGTGAACCTTCATGGTACCGAGAGTGCAGGCCGGGCGTTCCGCCGCCCGGCCGGGAACGCCCGAGGGGGCGCACAGCTTTCGCCGTGCGCCCCCTCGGGGGTGGGATCGGGACGGTCTCAGACCGTCACCAGCGTCTCCAGCGGGGCGCCGCCCAGATGCGGCAGCAGCCGCTCCCGGCCGGGCAGGAAGCCCAGCTCCATCAGCACCACCACGCCCACCAGCTCCACGCCGGCCTGGCGGACCAGGTCCACCGAGGCGCCGATGGTGCCGCCGGTGGCCAGCACGTCGTCCACCACCAGGACCTTCTCACCCGGGGCGAACGCGTCGCACTGCACCTCCAGGGTGGCCGAGCCGTACTCCAGGTCGTAGGACTTCCGGAACACCTCGCCGGGCAGCTTGCCCGCCTTGCGGATCGGCACGAAGCCGAGCCCGGCCGCGAAGGCCGCCGGGGCGGCCAGCACGAACCCCCGCGCCTCCAGACCGACCACCTTGGTCGCACCGAGCGCCCTGGCCCGGTCGGCCAGCGCCCGGGTGAGGGCCGCGAAGGCCTCGGCGTCGGCCAGCAGCGGCGCGATGTCCTTGAACAGCACGCCGGGCTTGGGGTAATCCGGTACGTCCCGGATCCGGCTGTCGAGCAGCGCGGCCAGGGCGGGGTCAGCGGAGGTCACGGGGGTCCTTACGGAGTGCGGGCTCAGTGCTTGCCGGAGGGGCGGCCCTTGCCGCGGGCGCGGCCGACCGGCTGGTTGCGCTGACCAACCATACCCGCCGGGACGTCACCGTCCGGCTCACCGTCCCCGGCCTGGTCCCCGCCCGCCTGCTCGGCCGCCTTGGCGTCCGCGGCGCGGCGCTGCGCGACCCGCTTGGCCAGGTCCTTCATCTCCGGGGTCGCCTCCTTGAGCTGCGCGAGCAGCGGGGTGGCGACGCAGATGGAGGAGTACGCACCGGCCGCGAGGCCGATGAACAGGGCGAGCGAGATGTCGTTCAGGGTGCCGGCGCCCAGGATGCCGCCGCCGATGAACAGCAGCGCGGCGACCGGGAGCAGGGCGACCACGGTGGTGTTGATCGAACGCACCAGGGTCTGGTTGAGGCCGAGGTTGGCCGCCTCGCTGTAGGTGCGCTTGTTCTGCTTGGCGATGCCCCGGGTGTTCTCCTTCACCGTGTCGAAGACGACGACGGTGTCGTAGAGCGAGTAGCCCAGGATGGTGAGGAAGCCGATCACGGTGCCCGGGGTGACCTCGAAGCCCACCAGGGCGTACACGCCGATGGTGATCAGGAGGTCGTGGATCAGGGCGACCAGGGCGGCCAGGGCCATCCGCCACTCGAAGGCGACGGCCAGGTAGATGGTGACCAGCACCATGAAGATCACCAGGCCGAGCAGCGCCTTCTGGGAGATCTCGTGGCCCCAACTGGGGCCGATCACCTGGGCGTTGACCTCGTTCTGCGGAACGCCGAGGTCCTTGGCGAGCTGCTCGGTGAAGGTCTCCGCGTCCACGTTGGAGGCCGAGCTCACCTGGATCCGGACGTCACCCTTGTCGGTCTTCTGGACCAGGGCGGTCGAGTCGTGGGTGATCTTGTTGGCGGCGTCCTGCGCCTGGGAGACCGACAGGCCCGGCTTGTTGACCGTGTAGACCGACCCGCCCTTGAACTCGATGCCCAGGTGCAGGCCCATGGCCAGACCGATCGCGGCGACCAGGACGATCACACCGGAGATCGAGTACCAGAGCTTGCGGCGGCCGACGAAGTCGAAGCTGATCTCGCCCTGGTAGAGGCGGTGGCCGATGTTGCCGAAGCGCGACATGGCGTCAGGCCTCCTTGGGGGCACTGGGGGCGGAGCCGCGACGGCGGCTGCTCCGGATCGGCGGGCGGGCGCCCAGCCGCTTCGGGTCCAGGCCGGACCACTTGTGGCCGCTGGAGAAGAACTTCGTGCGGGCCAGCAGCGTGATCAGCGGCTTGGTGAACAGGAAGATCACCACGACGTCGAGCAGCGTGGTCAGACCCAGGGTGAAGGCGAAGCCCTGCACCTTGCCGACCGACACCAGGTACAGCACGGCGGCACACAGGAACGAGACGAAGTCCGAGACCAGGATGGTGCGCCGGGCCCGCGGCCAGGCGCGCTGCACGGCCGGACGCAGCGGGGCGCCGTCGCGGACCTCGTCGCGGATCCGCTCGAAGTACACGATGAACGAGTCCGCCGTGATGCCGATCGCGACGATCGCACCACAGACCGCCGGCAGGTTCAGCGCGAAGCCGATGCCCGCGCCGAGCAGCGACATGATCGCGTAGGTGAGCGCGGCCGAGACCATCAGACCCGCGATCGACACCAGGCCGAGGCCGCGGTAGTAGACCAGCGAGTAGACGACCACCAGGACCATGCCGATCAGACCGGCGATCAGACCGGCCTTCAGCTGCTCGCCGCCGAGCTGCGGGGAGACGGTGGTGACGTCGCTCTTGGTGAAGTCGAGCGGCAGGGCGCCGAAGCTCAGCACGTTGGCGAGGCCCTTGGCCTCCTCCTGGCCGAAGTTGCCCGAGATGACCGCGTTGCCGCCGGTGATCGACTGGCTGACGTACGGGTGCGAGACGACCTTGCCGTCCAGCACGATCGCGAACTGGTTGGCCGGCGACTGCTGGGTGGCGAGCTGGCCGGTGACGGCGGCGAAGGCCTTGGAGCCGGCGTCGGTGAAGGACAGCTGGACCTGCCAGCCGGCCGCCTGCTGGGTGTCGAAGCCGGCGGAGGCCTTGGCCACGTCGCCACCGTTCAGGGCGACCGGGCCGAGGACGAACTTGTTCCAGACCGCCTGGCCCTTGACCCCGCTCTCCTCCTCCTTGAAGGAGCAGGCCACGGTCGGCTTGGTCGGGTCGGCCTGGTTGTTGTTGAGCGCCTGGCGCTGCTTGGCGTCCGAGCAGTCCAGCGCGGCGAACTGCTGCTGGAGCGCGGCGACGGCCGGGTCGGCGGCCGGGGTCGGCGCGGTGCCCGGGTCGACCGGGGCGCTCGGCGAGGCCGCCGGAGCGGACGCCGAGGCCGTCGGGTCGGCCTGCAGGGCGCCGCTGACGGCGCGGCCGGCCTTGCTGGCACTGGCCGAGGCGCTCGGGGTCGCACCCGTGGCGGCGGCGCCCGAGGCGGTGGCGCCCGGGGTCGCCGCACCGCTCGGGGCGGCCGAGCCGCTCGGGGCCGTGCTCGGCGAGGCCGAGGGGTCGGCCGTGGGCTGACCGCTGGGCGCGTAGGTCAGCACGGGGCGGAAGTAGAGCTTCGCGGTGTCGCCGACCTGCTTGATAGCGGTCTGCTGGTCACCACCGTCGGGAATGTTGACGATGATGTTCTTGTCGCCCTGGGTCTGCACCTCCGCCTCGGAGACACCCATCCCGTTGACGCGCTGCTGAATGATCCCGACCGCGATGTCCATGTTGGACTTGTTGATCGCGGCGGGGTCCTTCGACGTAGCGGTCAGCGTGATGCTGGTGCCACCGGCGAGGTCGATTCCGAGACGCGGGGTCTTGTGACCCGTCCCGAACATGAGGGCGACCAGTCCGACGGTCGCCACCAGGATGAGGGCCAGAGCCCGTCCCGGGTAACCGTCGCGCGGGCGCGACTTTGGTGTTGCCACCTTGCTCGTTTCTCCCTGTCCATGCCGCCGCGGACGCTGCACCCCGGTCCGACTCGTGGCAAGACGGGGGGCACCGACGCGGGACGGCCCTGAGGTCCTGTTGGCTAGCGGCGGGCTGCCGCTGGTCCGGGCACGGCCCGACCGTACTACTTGCTCTCGGGGGCCTCACCGTCGGCGCTGCTGCTGCCCGACTTGTCCTTGTCAAGGCTGAGCGGCTTGTCCTGCGCGTCGTCCTCGTCGGCGGCGTCCTCGACGGAGTCCGCGAGCTCGTCCTCGGCCGGGCGGCCGTTGATGATCGCGTCGTACTCCAGCGGGTCCAGCACGGCCGCGACGGCGCCCTTGGTGAAGTGGGTGACCACACCCGGCGCGATCTCCAGCTCGACGGTCTCCTCGTTGACCGACTTCACCAGCGCGTAGAGGCCACCGATGGTGCGCACGCCGGCGCCCGGCTCCAGCGCCTGCTGCATCGACTGCATCTGCGACTGGCGCTTCTTCTGCGAGCGGAACAGCAGGAAGATCGCCAGGAGCGGGAGGAGGAGGATGATGAAGTTCACAGCCAGGGTCCTTTACAGGCCGCCCGCCGGGGCGGCCAGGGTATGCGTCGGCCCATCGGGTGAGAGGGGCGGTCCGGCGGAGTCTAGGCGACCCGTTCTGATCGGACAACGCCAAGCATCGCATCATGCCGCCGAAAGTGGCGAGCCCCTGCCTGCACAGTTTCCGTACGGTCCGATCACGTGACCGGCCCGGGCGGGTCACTCGGCGGGTTTGGCGCCCCACAGTCCGGGCTGCGACGGCGAGCCCGGACGCGGCTGCTGGAGCGGCGGCGTCATCCCCAGGTGCTGCCAGGCGGCGGCGGTGGCGACCCGCCCGCGGGGGGTGCGGGCCAGCAGGCCCTCACGCACCAGGAACGGTTCGGCGACCTCCTCGACCGTCTCGGCCTCCTCCCCCACCGCCACGGCCAGCGTGGACAGGCCGACCGGGCCGCCGCCGAACAGCCGCAGCAGGGCGTCCAGCACCGCGCGGTCCAGGCGGTCGAGCCCGCGGGCGTCGACCTCGTAGACCTCCAGGGCCCGGGCGGCGATCTCCCGGGTGACCGCGCCGTCGTGCCGGACCTGGGCGAAGTCGCGCACCCGGCGCAGCAGCCGGTTGGCGATCCGGGGTGTGCCGCGCGAGCGGCCGGCGATCTCGGCGGCGCCGGCCGGGTCGATCTCCACGTCCAGCAGGGCGGCCGAGCGGTGCACCACCCGCTCCAGCTCGGCGGGGGTGTAGAACTCCATGTGCCCGGTGAACCCGAAGCGGTCGCGCAGCGGCGGCGGCAGCAGCCCGGCCCGGGTGGTCGCGCCGACCAGCGTGAACGGAGGCAGCTCCAGCGGGATGGCGGTGGCCCCCGGACCCTTGCCGATGATCACGTCGACCCGGAAGTCCTCCATCGCCAGGTAGAGCATCTCCTCGGCGGGCCGGGACATCCGGTGGATCTCGTCCAGGAAGAGCACCTCGCCCTCGGTGAGCGAGGAGAGGATCGCGGCGAGGTCACCGGCGTGCTGGATGGCCGGGCCCGAGGTGATCCGGATCGGCGCGTTGAGCTCGGCGGCGATGATCATCGACAGGGTGGTCTTGCCCAGTCCGGGCGGGCCGGAGAGCAGCACGTGGTCGGGGGCGCTGCCGCGCCGGCGGGCCGCCTGGAGCACCAGCGAGAGCTGCTCGCGCACCCGCTCCTGGCCGATGAACTCGTCCAGCAGCTTCGGCCGCAGTGCCGCCTCGACCGCCTGGTCCTCGCCGTCGGCGGCCGCCCGCACCAGCCGGTCGGCGGCCAGGCGGTCGGCGGGGTCGGAGTCGTACGGGCTCATCGGGGCGGGCTCCAATGTCGACAAGGTGACAGGTCGTCAGGTGGCTAAGGCGTCAGGGCGGGGGCCCGGTCGCGGGGCGCGGGCGGCCGGCCGGGGCGCGCCGGGCCGGGCGTCAGCGGGTGCGGTTGAGACCGCGCAGGGCGGCCTTCAGCAGCACCCCGATGTCCGGCACGGTCTGTGCCTCGGCCTCGGGAGTGACCGCGGCGACCGCGTCGTCCGCCTCGCGCGGAGCGTAGCCGAGGCCCACCAGTGCGGCGTGCAGCTGCTCGTGCCAGGGCGCGGGGCCGGCGGCGATCGGCTTCTGGGCGGGCAGCAGGCCGTGTGGGGCGCCCAGCTTGTCCTTGTACTCCAGCAGCAGCTTGGCCGCCTTGGCCTTGCCGATCCCGGGCACCGCGATCAGCGCCTTCTCGTCCCCGCCGGCGATCGCGGTGCGCAGCGCGTCCGGGCTGTGCACGCCGAGCATGGCCTGCGCCAGCCTGGGGCCGACGCCGGGGGCGGCCTGGAGGATCTCGAAGGTGGCCCGCTCGTCGTCGTCCGCGAAGCCGTAGAGGGTGAGCGAGTCCTCCCTGACGACCAGTGAGGTGGCGAGCCGCACGCTCTCGCCGAGCCGCAGCCCCGCCAGGGTGGCCGGGGTGCACTGGACGGCCATCCCGACCCCGCCGACCTCGACGACGGCGGTGCCGGTGGCGACGGCTGCCACGGGACCCTGGACGAAGGCGATCATCGGCGACGCTCCTGACGGACGGCGGGGCGGGTGGTGCGGGGTGCGGTGGCGGGGGCGGTGGCGGCGTTCTGCGCGGCCGCCTGGGCGATCGCGGCGGTGAGCCGGTTGGTCGAGCCGCCGCGCCAGATGTGACAGATGGCCAGGGCCAGCGCGTCGGCGGCGTCGGCCGGTTTCGGCGGGGCGTCCAGCCGCAGCAGCCGGGTGACCATCGCGGTGACCTGGGCCTTGTCGGCCCGGCCGGATCCGGTGACGGCCGCCTTGACCTCGCTCGGGGTGTGCAGGGTGACCGGGATCCCGCGGCGGGTGGCGCAGAGCATCGCGACGGCACTGGCCTGCGCGGTGCCCATCACCGTCCGGACGTTGTGCTGCGCGAAGACCCGCTCGACCGCGACCAGGTCCGGACGGTGCTCGTCCAGCCACTGCTCCAGGCCCTGCTCGACCAGCAGCAGGCGCTGCCCGATCTCCGCGTCGGCCGGGGTGCGCACCACCCCGACGCCGACCATGGTCAGCGGCCGCCCGGGCGCGCCGTCGACCACGCCGACGCCGCACCTGGTCAGCCCAGGGTCCACACCCAGCACCCGCACTCCGGCCCCGCTTCCCTTGTGACTCCCCGCCGCTCGGAGACCTCCGCAGGCTACCGGTCGCCTCCGACAGCCGCACCGACGACACCGGCCCGGCGGTCCAGGAGGACCACCGGGCCGGCAGGAGGGCGGGGCTCACTCGGCGTCGAGCTGCGCACCGACCTCGTCGCTGATGTCGAAGTTGGCGAAGACGTTCTGGACGTCGTCGCTGTCCTCCAGGGCGTCGATCAGCTTGAAGATCTTGCGGGCGCCGTCGGCGTCCAGCTCGACCTGCATGCTGGGGACGAAGTTGGCGTCGGCCGAGTCGTAGTCGATCCCGGCGTCCACCAGGGCGGTGCGGACGGCGACCATGTCGGTGGCCTCGGAGATCACCTCGAAGGTCTCGCCCAGGTCGTTGACCTCCTCGGCGCCGGCGTCGAGGACGACCTCGAACACCTTGTCCTCGTCCACGCCGTCCGACTTCGGGACGATGATGACGCCCTTGCGGTTGAACAGGTAGGAGACCGAGCCCGGGTCCGCCATGTTGCCGCCGTTGCGGGTCATCGCGACCCGGACGTCGGAGGCGGCGCGGTTGCGGTTGTCGGTGAGGCACTCGATGAGCACCGCGACGCCGTTCGGGCCGTAGCCCTCGTACATGATCGTCGAGTAGTCGGCGCCGCCGGCCTCGGCCCCGGAACCGCGCTTGACGGCGCGGTTGATGTTGTCGATCGGGACCGAGCTCTTCTTCGCCTTCTGGATGGCGTCGTAGAGCGTCGGGTTGCCCGCCGGGTCGCCGCCGCCGGTGCGCGCCGCCACCTCGATGTTCTTGATCATCTTGGCGAAGAGCTTGCCGCGCTTGGCGTCGATCACGGCCTTCTTGTGCTTGGTGGTAGCCCACTTAGAGTGGCCGGACATCGCCAGCTCCTTTACGTCGCCAGATGGAAATGAACAGAGGAGATCTTACCGGTGTCGTCACCGACACCTCGCACACGGTCAGCGCGAGCCTCAGGCCGCGCTCAGAGCGCGCCCTCGACCATGGACACGAAGTACGCGTGCACCCGGTGGTCACCGGTCAGCTCCGGGTGGAACGAGGTGGCCAGCAGGTTCCCCTGGCGGACGGCGACGATCCGGCTGTCCGGGCCGTCGGCGGCCGGCACCTCGGCGAGCACCTGGACGCCCTCGCCGACCGACTCCACCCACGGTGCGCGGATGAACACGCCGTTGACGGCCTCGCCGCCCAGGCCCCGGAACGGGATCGAGGTCTCGAAGGACTCGTTCTGCCGGCCGAAGGCGTTGCGGCGGACCGTCATGTCGATGCCGCCGACGGTCTCCTGGTCGTCCCGGCCGTCGAGGATCTTGTCGGCCAGCATGATCATGCCCGCGCAGGTGCCGTAGACCGGCATCCCGGCCGCCACCCGCTCGCGCAGCGGGTCCATCACGCCGAACAGCAGCGCCAGCTTGGACATCGTGGTGGACTCGCCACCGGGGATCACCAGCGCGTCGACCTCGGCCAGCTCCTCGGCCCGGCGCACCGGACGGGCGAGCGCGTCGGCGGCGGCGAGCGCGATCAGGTGCTCGCGGACGTCGCCCTGGAGGGCGAGGACGCCGATGACTGGGTTGTTGGTGGACACGGTTGTTACCCCTCGGGAAATCGGTCTGGGTGCGTGGCGCGGCCCGCCGCGCGGTGGAGCCGCGGCGGGCCGGCGAACATGCGGTGGAAGGGAGTT
This sequence comes from Kitasatospora sp. NPDC088346, assembly GCF_044740765.1. Classification (NCBI taxonomy): domain Bacteria; kingdom Bacillati; phylum Actinomycetota; class Actinomycetes; order Kitasatosporales; family Streptomycetaceae; genus Kitasatospora; species Kitasatospora sp. NPDC088346. The sequence goes on along the minus strand of NZ_JBIURH010000011.1, from coordinate 139,171 downwards.
ACCAGCCGCGGTTGGCGTAGCGCTCGGTCTCCGGCAGGGTGTCGCAGTTGATGCCGACCATGGCCTCGCCCAGGTTGCGGGAGGCGTCCGCGATGATCTTCGGGTCGTCGAAGAAGGTGGTGGCCTTCACGATGGCGGCGGCGCGCTTGGCCGGGTCGCCGGACTTGAAGATGCCCGAGCCGACGAAGACGCCCTCGGCACCCAGCTGGCGCATCAGCGCGGCGTCGGCCGGGGTGGCCACGCCACCGGCGGAGAACAGCACCACCGGGAGCTTGCCGAGCTCGGCGACCTCCTTGACCAGCTCGTACGGGGCGCGGAGCTCCTTGGCGGCGGCGTACAGCTCGTTGTTGTCGAAGCCGCGCAGCTTGGCGATCTCGTTCTTGATCTGGCGCAGGTGGCGGACGGCCTCGACCACGTTGCCGGTGCCGGCCTCGCCCTTGGAGCGGATCATGGCCGCGCCCTCGGCGATGCGGCGCAGCGCCTCGCCCAGGTTGGTGGCGCCGCAGACGAACGGGGTGGTGAAGGCGAACTTGTCGGAGTGGTTGACCTCGTCGGCCGGGGTCAGCACCTCGGACTCGTCGATGTAGTCGACGCCCAGCGACTGGAGGACCTGTGCCTCGACGAAGTGGCCGATCCGGGACTTCGCCATGACCGGGATGGAGACCGCGGCGATGATCTCCTCGATCATGTTCGGGTCGGACATCCGGGCCACGCCGCCGTCCTTGCGGATGTCCGCGGGGACGCGCTCCAGCGCCATGACGGCCACCGCACCGGCGTCCTCGGCGATCTTCGCCTGCTCGGCGTTGACCACATCCATGATCACACCGCCCTTGAGCTGCTCGGCCATGCCGCGCTTGACGCGGGCGGTGCCGATCTGCGGCTGGTCTGCGGTGATGGGGGTGGTGGACACGTGAGACCTCACTCGAAGATGAACCAGTGCTATCGCCCTATCGTAGGCCCGAAGTGGCCCCGACCCATGCGCCATCCAGTCCATCGAGGCCATCCGCATACGACAAACAGGCTGGATCCGGACGGCGAACGGCCGGACGGCGTCAGGCGGGCGCGCCTTCGGGCGTCAGCGCCACCGGGGGCTCGTCGTCCATCTCGAAGGCCAGCGGGAAGGGCGCCCGGCCCGCCAGCCGGAAGTAGCGGACCAGTCGGTGTTCGCGCACCGCCCGGGCCGCCCGTACCGCGTCGTTGTGGAACCGCCGCGCCATCGGGACCCGGCGGACGGCCGCCGTTAGGTCCTTCACCGCCTCCGCGCCGCCCGGCGCCGCCAGCAGTGCCCTGACCTGCTCCGGCTCGGCGAGGACCGCCCGCAGCGCGAGGCTCAGCTCGCTCTCGGCCACCTCGCGGTGCTCGTCCTCGCTCTGCCGGGCGGCGTGCGAGGCCTCGTACAGCAGGATCGAGGCCGCCGGGTCGAGCAGCGAGGAGGTGGCCAGTTCCAGCGCCACCGAGGCCCGCCGGACGAGTTGGGCGTCCAGCGAGGCCTTCGCCGCGTCGATCCGCGCGTGCAGCCGGTCCAGCCGGCCCGCCGTCCAGCTCAGGTAGACGGCGAACAGCACGACGGCCGCGGCGGCCCAGATCCAGGTAGTCACGGGGCGTTACGCTACCCCGCCGCGGAAACCGACTTCCGATAGGTCCGGCGGTCCATCTCCACCACGTCCACCGCCAGGTGCAGTTCGACGCCCCCGGCGGGGACGGCGTGCCGCTCCAGGAGCTCCAGCAGCGCCTCGGCCAGGGCCGTCCGCTGCTCGGCGGTGCGGCCGTCCAGGATCCGGATCTCCAGCAGCACCACGTCCCGGGCGGCGTCGCCGTCCCCGACGTAGGTCTCCTCGATCCGGCGGAAACGCGTCTTGCACTCGGCCACGGCGGCGTTGATCGTCTTGGCGACCAGCGGGTGGAGCTCCGCGGCGAAGGCCCGGCGGTCGAGGCCGAGGCGCTCCGAGTGGTCGACGATGATCTGCGGCATGAGGGGCCCTCCCCTGGGGCACGGACGACAGGTCCGCCCATCCTCCCGCACGCCGGGGTCCCGCCGCGGCGGGACCCGGTGGCCCGCCGCGCGACGGGCCTCAGTCGCGGGCCAGGCCGAGCCGCTCGCGCCAGCCGGTGCGCTCGTCCTCGGCGACCGGCGGCATGCCGTCCGTCACCGTCTCGTACACCGACAGGATGTCCGCCCCGACCGTCTCCCAGTCGAACCGCCGCACGTGCCGGGAGGCCGCGTCCCGCAGCTCGGCCAGCCGCTGCGGGTTGCCGAGCAGCTTCACCGCCGCACCGGCCAGCGCGTCGGCGTCCTCCACCGGGAACAGCTCGCCCGCGCCGCCGCCGTCCAGCACCTGCCGGAACGCGTCCAGGTCGCTGGCCAGCACCGGGGCGCCGGCCGACATCGCCTCGACCAGGATGATCCCGAAGCTCTCCCCGCCGGTGTTCGGGGCCACGTACAGGTCGACGCTGCGCAGCAGCCGCGCCTTCTCGGCGTCGCTCACCATGCCGAGGAACTCGACCTGGGCCCGCACCTCGGGGGCCAGGCCCGCCACGGCCTCCTCCTCGTCGCCCTTGCCGGCCACCAGCAGCCGTACGCCGGGCCGCTCGGCGAGGATCTTCGGCAGGGCCGCCAGCAGGGTCGGCAGGCCCTTGCGGGGCTCGTTGATCCGGCCGATGAAGCCGATCGTGCCGGCGCCGCCGTCCAGGGCCGTGCCCTGCCAGCGCGGGTCGGGCTGCGCGTCGGCGAAGAACCGCACGTCGACGCCGTTCGGGATGACCACCGCGTCGCCGCCCAGGTGCTCCACCAGGGTGCGCCGGGCGTACTCGCTGACCGCGATCCGGGCGCTCATCTTCTCCAGCCCGGGCTGGAGGATCGGCGAGGCCGCGATCATCGCCCGCGAGCGCGGGTTGGAGGTGTGGAAGGTGCCGACCATGGGGCCGGAGGCCGACCAGGCGGCCAGCATCGACAGGCTGGGCGAGGCCGGCTCGTGGACGTGCAGGATGTCGAACCGGCCGTCGTGCAGCCAGCGCCGGACCCGGGCCGCCGACAGGATGCCGAAGCTCAGCCGGGCCACCGAGCCGTTGTACGGCACCGCGACCGCCCGGCCGGCCGAGACGACGTACGGCGGCAGCGCCTCGTCGTCCTCGGCCGGTGCCAGCACGGAGACCTGGTGGCCGAGCCCGATCAGGTGCTCGGCGAGGTCGCGGATGTGGAACTGCACCCCGCCGGGCACGTCCCAGTCGTACGGGCAGACGATGCCGATCTTCACTGGCTCCCCCTCACGGGCCGCGGACCGGCGAGGTCCGCCAGCCACAGCTTCTGCAGCATGTGCCAGTCCACCGAGTGCTCGCGGATCCCCTCGGCCCACACGTCGGCCAGCGACTGGACCATCGCGGCCGTGCGCTCCTTGCGGTCGCCCTCCTGCGGCACCGGGACCTCGGGGTGGACCTCGGCGCGCAGCATCGGCCCGTCGTACCAGAGCGTCACCGGGAAGAGCGCGGCGCCGGTCTGCTGGGCCAGCGCCGCCGGGCCGGCCGGCATCCGGGTCGGCTCGCCGAAGAAGTCCACCGGGACGCCGGCCGCCGAGAGGTCCCGGTCGCCCACCAGGCAGACCAGGCCGCCGGCCCGCAGCCGGCGGGCCAGGGTGCCGATCACCGAGACCTCGCCGCCGGTGAGCGCCAGCACCTCCATCCCGAGGCCCTCGCGGTACGCCACGAACCGGTCGAACAGCGACTCCGGCTTCAGCCGCTCGGCGACGGTGGTGAACGGGTACCCGCCGGCCGAGGCGATCCACGCACCGGCCAGGTCCCAGTTGGCCATGTGCGGCAGCGCCAGCACCGCCCCGCGGCCGGACGCCATCACCGCGTCGAGCTGCTCGATGTTCTTGACCGTTATGGCGTCGGCGATCCGGGCCAGGCTCCAGGCCGGCAGCCGGAACGACTCCATCCAGTACCGCAGGTAGGAGCGCATCCCGGCCCGGGACAGCTCGCGCAGCCGCTCGGCGTCCGCCTCCGGGTGCACCCGGGCGAGGTTCGCCTCCAGGCGCTGGACGCCCTTGCCGCGCCGGCTCCAGGCCATGTCCGCGATCCGGTTGAACAGCCCGCGCGCCACCGGCTCCGGCAGCCGCTTCACCGCCGCCCAGCCGAGCGCGTAGGCCGCGTCGGACAACCGTTCCTTCACTCCGCCCCCTCGACACCGGCCGGTGCGGCGGCGGCGCGCTCCAGCTCGAAGGACTCCCGGCGCACCGTCAGCATCCGCTGCAGCACCGTCACCAGGCTGCCCACCGCGACCACCCACAGCGCGAACGGCAGCAGCCACTCCACGTAGGGCACGCCGAACGCGTGCAGCCCCGAGAGACCGGCCGCGACCAGCGTGATGACCAGCCGCTCGGCCCGCTCGACCAGCCCCGAGACGTCGACCGGGAAGCCCAGGCTCTCGCCGCGCGCCTTGGTGTACGAGACCACCTGGCCGCTCGCCAGGCAGAACATCGCGACCACGCACAGCAGGTTGTTGTCGCCCGTCCCGGCGTACCACATGGCCAGGCCGCCGAAGATCGCCGCGTCCGCGACCCGGTCCAGCGTGGAGTCCAGGAACGCGCCCCACTTGCTGGAACTGCCCGCCTGGCGGGCCATGTTGCCGTCGACCAGGTCCGAGAAGATGAAGAGGGTGATGGTGATGGTGCCCCAGAAGAACTCCCCGCGGGGGAAGAACACCAGCGCACCCGCGACCGACCCGGCGGTCCCGATGAGCGTCACCGCGTCCGGGCTCACACCCCAGCGCAGCAGGAGGGCGGCGAACGGGGTCAGGACACGTGTGAAGAAGGCACGCGCGTATTTGTTGAGCATGGCCTTCCGGACCGCTCCGATTCTCGGGGATCGCACCCCGGACCGCTGCCGGACCCGGGCGACCGAGCGGATCGTCCCACCCGGCTGGACAATGGTATCCACGCTGCTCGCGCGCTCCGTCGCCCCACGCCCGCGAGCGGGCATCCGGGCCAACTGGCCGTCGCCGAGGGCAGTTCGGCATCCACGGGACGTGATCGGACCGTCCCCCTGCGTAGCCAACCCGGGGCGTACGGAGGTGAGAAGAGCCATGCCGGACCGGACAGTCACCCACAGCCCCGCACCCACCGTCGAGCGGCCCGACCAACTGCGCAACGTCGTGCTGATCGGCGGCAGCGGTGCCGGCAAGACCACCCTCGCCGAGTCACTCGCGCTCACCGCCGGCGCCCTGACCAGGGCCGGCAGCGTCCCCGACGGCACCACCGCCGCCGACCACGAGGAGATCGAGCACCAGCAGCAGCGCTCCGTGCAGCTCTCGCTGCTCCCGATCGGCTGGCAGGACACCAAGATCAATCTGCTGGACGTACCCGGCTACGCCGACTTCGCCGGTGAGCTCCAGGCCGGCCTGCGGGCCGCCGAGGCCGCCCTGTTCGTGATCTCCGCCACCGAGCCGATCGGACCGGGCACCCTCGCCCTGTGGCGGGAGTGCGAGATCCTCGGCCTCACCCGCGCCGTCGTCCTCACCCACCTCAACGCCGCGAGGGTCCGCCTCGACGAGACCCTCGCGATGCTCCGCGACGTCCTCGCCGACGGCCGCACCGACACCCTCCTGCCGCTGCACCACTACACCCTCGCCGACGGCCGGCTGGCGGGCTCGGTCGACCTGCTCACCGGCCGCCGCTGCGGCGAACCGGGCGAGCCGGGCGACCTCTCCGCCGAACGCGCCCTGCTCGCCGAGGCGATCGCCGGCGAGGACGACACCCTGCTGGAGCGCTACCTGGCCGGCGAGGAGCTCGACACCGACGCCCTCACCGCCGCACTGCGTCGCGAGCTGCGCCAGGACACCCTGCACCCCGTCCTCGCCACCGCCCCGCCCACCGAGCCCGGCGGCCGGCCCGCCGGGACGACCGAGCTGCTCGACCTGATCGCCGCCGCCTTCCCCTCCCCGCTGGACCGCACCGACGGCCTCCCGGCCTGCGACCCGGACGCACCGCTGGCCGCGCAGATCGTCCACACCGGCGAGGACCCGTACGTCGGCCGGCTCAGCCTGGCCCGGATCTACTCCGGCACCGTGCGCCCCGACACCACCGTCCAGCTGCCCGGCCACCCCGACGAGCGCGTCACCGGGCTCAGCTGCCCGTTCGGCAGGCAGCAGCGGCCCGTCCCGCACGCCGTCGCCGGCGACCTGGTCTGCCTGGCCAAACTGACCGCCGCCCGCACCGGGGACACCCTCACCACCGGCCCGGACGCGCTACCGCCCTGGCCGCTGCCCGAGGCGCTGCTGCCGGCCGCCGTCGAGGCGCACAGCAAGGCCGACGAGGACCGGCTCTCGCAGAGCCTGGCCCGGCTCGCCGCCCAGGACCCGACCCTGCACGTCGAGCAGAACCCGGACACCCACCAACTCGTGCTCTGGTGCACCGGCGAGGCGCACCAGGCCGTCACCCTGGACCGGCTGCGCACCCGGTACGGCGTGCACGTCGACACCGTCCCGTACCGGGTCGCGCTGCGCGAGACCTTCGGCACCCGGGCCGAGGGGCACGGGCGGCACGTCAAGCAGTCCGGCGGCCACGGCCAGTACGCGATCTGCGACCTCACCGTCGAACCGCTGCCGGGCGGCGGGTTCGAGTTCGTCGACCACGTGGTCGGCGGTTCCGTGCCGCGCAACTTCATCCCCTCGGTGGAGAAGGGCGTGCGGGCCCAACTCGCCCACGGCGTGGTGTCCGGCTACCCGGTCACCGACGTCCGGGTCACCCTCACCGACGGCAAGGCCCACTCCGTGGACTCCTCCGACGCCGCCTTCCAGACCGCCGCCGCGCTCGCCCTCAAGGAGGCCGCCGGCAACGCCAAGGTCCAGCTGCTCGAACCCGTCGACGAGGTCCAGGTGCTGCTGCCCGACGAGTACCAGGGCGCCGTCCTCAGCGACCTCTCCGCCCGCCGCGGCCACGTGTTGGGCACCGAACCCGGCGGGCCGGGCCTCAGCCTGGTGCGCGCCGAGGTCCCGGAGATCGAACTCACCCACTACCCGGTCGACCTGCGCTCGCTCTCGCACGGCACCGGCAGCTTCTCCCGCAGCTACCTGCGGCACTCCCCGATGCCGGGCCCGGTCGCCGCCCGCTACGAACGCGCCACCTGAGTCCGGCCCCCGACCGACCCGACCCCGACCCTGCTCGGTCTCAGACCCGCCCACGGGGCGGCAGCGCGCAGGCCGGTGTGCCGCCCGGCAGCTGGTGCCGGTGGCGGGCGACCCAGCGGTACCCGGCCGCCGCCGCCGGCCGCACCGGCGCCAGCGTCAGGACGGCCCCCAGGTAGGCCCACAGCCCGCCGGAGCGCATCAGCAGCCGCGCCGCGGCCTGGGCGCCGCCGTGGACCGCCCCGGCCGGGGTCACCCAGAGGATCTCCCGCTCCGCCCGGTCGGCGGTCACCAGCCCTCGGCCTCCCGCCCGCGCGTCCAGCGCCGGCAGGTCGGCGAACTGGTACGGCACCGCGTCCCAGCCCCCCGAGGACAGGCTCGCCCTCAGGTAGCGCTCCGCGAAGTTGACGCAGGTGGCGCAGAAAGCGCAGTCGCCGTCGAAGACCAGAACCGGGTCCCGCTGGATGTCCTCAGCCATGCCCCGCATCCTGCCTCATCCGGGGACCCGCGGCAGACAACCGATCACCGGAGGATCGAAGCGTGCCGTGAGCGGGCAGCATCCTGTGGACGGCGGCGGTGGCCGAGATGTGACAGCGGTTCAGACGATCATCCGCGCGACCGGGCGGTGGCACGGTAACCTGCCGCTGACAAGGGGAGGAGGGCCTGCCACAGTGAGCCAGCTCGACATGACCCCGGGTGCGCAGATACCCCGGACGGACGTCAGCACCCAGACCGCGGTGACCCAGGCCCTCTCCTCGGCCGCGTACCGCGACGCCGACTACCAGGAGCTCGGGGGGCTGACCGGGGTCAAGGTCAAGGAGGGCAAGTTCGCCCTCTTCCGGCCGAGCGCCGGCGAGGCCTTCAGCCGCGCCCTGCTGGACCGCACCCTGCCGCCCGGGCGCAACCCGCTGGTGCCCTCGTTCGGCACCGACGTCCGGATGGTGGTCGAGCACTGCCTCGCCGCCCAGGACCTCCGGGACGCCCGGGACCGGCAGCTCAGCACCGTCACCTTCCTGTGCGGCGGCCTGTTCCTGCCCGGCACCCTGATCTGGCTCGCGGCCTACCAGGTCCGCGCCCACTTCGCGAAGGCCGGCTCGGCCCGGGACGGCTTCTTCGGCACCCTGGCGCTGCTGGTGGCGGCCGGCCTGGCCGTGCTGTTCGCGGTGCGGCCGCCGCTCGGCGGGATCGCCGGCCTGTACCTCCGGGTGATGATGCTCGGCCCGGTCCTCGGCTGGTTCCTGGCCAAGCGGATCGCGCTGCGCTCCACGCTGGAGCTGCGCTCGCGCTGGGGCGGCCTGGTCGAGGGCAGCGCGGTGGCCGCGACGGTCCCCAAGGCGGTGCCGCGCGACCACCTCGACAAGAAGGCGACGGCGCTCAAGGGCGCCCTCGACCGCCTGGCGGCCGAGCAGGAGACCAACGTCCACCACTACGCCGGTGGCAAGGGCATCCTCGGGGTCGGCGCGCGCTGGGCGAACTGGGACCTCTCCGAGGACCTGCGCCCGGCCGAAGGACACGAGGACTTCCGGACGTTCCACATCTACGACCTCGCCCGGAAGATCGCCGACCGGCTCGGATCCCTGTCCACCAGCGAGATCCCGAACGGCGCGATGCCCCGCCCGGCCATCCACCAGTGGGTGGTGCAGGACATCCCCGAGGGCGCGGACGAGATCGGCCGCCCCGGCGGCAGCGAGATGGACGGCTTCCGGATGCGCGACTTCGCCGTCGGCGAGGTGGCCAACCGGCAGACCTACGGCAGCGACCTGCGGCACCGGGTCGCCGTCCAGTTCGTGCTGCACAAGGGGCAGCTGGTGGCGACCATGCTGGTCGACATCACCGTGCTCCACAACCACCTGCGGGTCAGCGTGACCGGCCACGCGCTCGGCCCGATCGCGGGCTACTTCACGGCCAAGCCCAAGCCGAAGGAGAAGAGCGTCCCCAAGACCGTGCGGTTCTGGGAGGAGCAGACCGTCCAGCTCGCGCTGGTGGACAACGACGAGGTGGTCCGACAGGCGGTGCGGGCGCCGTTCATGCGGATCCCCACCCTGCTCACCTGGCTCGGCGGTTCGATCGGCCTGCCGGAGCCGCTCAGCCTGCGCGCCTCCTGGGCCGACCGGACGTGGCCCAGCCGGTTCAAGAGCGACGACGTGATCCAGGGCTCCACCCCGGTGGCCAACGTCATCCTCGCCGCCACCATGGACTTCCTCGCGGAGCACGACGTGAACGTCGAGCGCTTCACCAACCGCTCCAACATCATGAAGTCCGAGATGCAGGGCGCCCGCCCGTACCGCGCCGACCGGTACGACGCGGGCTGACGGCCCGTCACCGAGGCTCACGGGAGGGGGCCGGTCCCGACGGGACCGGCCCCCTCCGTACGCGCCCGCGGGCGTCAGCCCTTCGGCCAGAGGTCCGCGAGGATCTTCCGGGTGTCGGCGAGCAACTGCGGCAGCACCTTGGTGTGGCCGACCACCGGCATGAAGTTGGTGTCCCCGCCCCAGCGCGGCACCACGTGCTGGTGCAGGTGGGCCGCGATCCCGGCACCGGCCGCCGCGCCCTGGTTCATCCCGATGTTGAAGCCGTGCGCACCGGAGGCCGCCCGCAGCGCGGTCATGGCCCGCTTGGTGTAGTCGGCGAGCTCGGCCGTCTCGGCCCCGTCCAGGTCGGTGTAGTCGGCGACGTGCCGGTAGGGGACGACCATCAGGTGGCCGCCGTTGTACGGGTAGAGGTTGAGCACGGCGAAGACCGAGCCGCCGCGGGCGACGACCAGCCCGTCCTCGTCGCTGAGCGCCGGGATCGAGCAGAACGGGCAGCCGTCGCCGGGGGCCGGTCCGGTGGGCTTGTTCTCACCCTGGATGTAGGCCATCCGGTGGGGGGTCCACAGGCGCTGGAAGCCGTCCGGCTCCCCCACGCCCTGCTGCAGTTCCGGCTCGCTCGTCATGCTGATCAGCATAGGCGCCGCGGCAGGCCGGGAAACCAGTGCGGGGCAGACTCGTCACGAGCCTGCCCCGCCGGGTCACACCGATCCGGTCACACCTGGATCCGGCGCTGCACCGCGTCGACGATCTCCGCGACCGCGTCCGCCACCGGCACGCCGTTCTTCTGCTCGCCACTGCGGTAGCGGAACGACACCGCGCCCGCCTCGACGTCGTCGTTGCCCGCGATCAGCATGAACGGGACCTTCTGCTTCTGCGCGTTGCGGATCTTCTTCTGCATCCGGTCGTCCGAGGCGTCCACCTCGACCCGGACGCCGTGCTTCCTCAGCTCGGCCGCCACCTCGCGCAGGTACGGGATGTGCTCGTCGGTGATCGGGATGCCGACCACGGTGACCGGGGCGAGCCACGGCGGCATGGCGCCGGCGTAGTGCTCCAGCAGCACCGCGAAGAACCGCTCGATCGAGCCGAACAGCGCACGGTGGATCATGACCGGTCGCTGGCGGTTGCCGTCCGAGCCCTGGAACTCCAACTCGAAGCGCTGCGGCAGCTGGAAGTCGACCTGGATGGTCGACATCTGCCAGGTACGGCCGATCGCGTCCCGCGCCTGCACCGAGATCTTCGGGCCGTAGAAGGCCGCGCCCTCGGGGTCGAGGGTCAGCTCCAGGCCCTGCTTCTCGGCCGCGTCGGCCAGCGCCTGGGTCGCCTCCGCCCAGTCCTCGTCCGAACCCACCGACTTGTTGGGGTCGCGGGTCGACAGCTCCAGGTAGAAGTCGTTCAGACCGTAGTCGCGCAGCAGGTCCAGGACGAAGGTGAGCAGCGAGTCCAGCTCGCCGGCCATCTGGTCCTTGGTGCAGTAGATGTGCGCGTCGTCCTGGGTGAAGCCCCGGGCGCGGGTCAGGCCGTGCACCACACCGGACTTCTCGTAGCGGTAGACCGTGCCGAACTCGAAGAGCCGCAGCGGGAGTTCACGGTAGGACCGGCCGCGCGAGCGGAAGATCAGGTTGTGCATCGGGCAGTTCATCGGCTTGAGGTAGTAGTCGTTCTCGCCGTCGAGCTGCATGGGCGGGTACATCCCGTCGGCGTACCAGTCGAGGTGACCGGAGAGCTCGAACAGGGTGCCCTTGGTGGCGTGCGGGGTGTAGACGAACTCGTAGCCCGACTCCTCGTGCCGCTTGCGCGAGTAGTCCTCCATGGCCCGACGCATCACGCCGCCCTTGGGGTGGAACACGGCGAGGCCGGAGCCGATCTCCTCCGGGATGGAGAAGAGGTCGAGCTCGCTGCCGAGCTTGCGGTGGTCGCGCTTGGCGGCCTCCTCCAGGAACTCCAGGTGCGCCTTCAGCTCGTCCTTGGTCGGCCAGGCGGTCCCGTACAGGCGCTGGAGCTGCGGGTTCTTCTCGCTGCCGCGCCAGTAGGCGGCGGCCGAGCGCATCAGCTTGAAGGCCGGGATGTTCCGGGTGGACGGCAGGTGCGGGCCGCGGCACAGGTCGCCCCAGCACACGTCACCGGTCTTCGGGTCCACGTTGTCGTAGATGGTCAGCTCGCCGGCGCCGACCTCGACGGACGCGCCGTCCTCGACGGAGGCGCTGCCCTTGAGGCCGATCAGCTCCAGCTTGAACGGCTCGGCGGCCAGCTCCTCGCGGGCGGCCTCGTCGGTGACCACCCGGCGCGAGAACTTCTGCCCGCGCTTGATGATCTCCTGCATCTTCTTCTCGATGGCCTTGATGTCATCGGGGTGGAACGGCTTCTCGACGTCGAAGTCGTAGTAGAAGCCGTCCTTGATCGGCGGGCCGATGCCGAGCTTGGCCTCCGGGAAGATCTCCTGCACGGCCTGCGCCATCACGTGCGCGGTCGAGTGGCGCAGGATGTCCAGGCCGTCCTTGCTGCCGATCGCGACCGGCTCGACCTCGTCGCCCTCGGCCACCCGGTAGGCGAGGTCCTTGAGCGCCCCGCCGACGCGGGCGGCGACGATCGAGCGGTCGTCGGCGAAGAGATCGGCGGCGGTAGTGCCCGTGGTCACCACGCGCTCTTCCCGATCGGGTTCGCGGTTGATGATGATCCGGACGTCGGTCACCGGTCTCTCCTGACATCTGTCTGCCACAGCACTCTGCTGCGCACCCCCGATGGTACCGATCCGTGACCGGCCGCCGTGCACCGATATCACCCCGGCGCCCCGGTGAGGGCCCCCTCACCCTGCGTGACGCGCCCCCGTCGCACGGGGTCCGCCGAACCGTGGATTGAGGGGGCGTCAACTGCGGTATCACCTCTGCGTAACGCCGCGCGGCGCGGCGCCCCACTGGTCCTCGGCGGGGCGCGGCGCCCCGCCCGGTGGCACCGTGAGGGGCAGTCATGCAGCAGTCTCGGCACTGGTACGAAGGTCCGCTCGCCTCATTCGACACCGAGACCACCGGCGTGGACGTCGAGTCCGACCGGATCGTCTCCGCCGCCCTGGTGCTCCAACCCGCCCCCGGCCTGCCCGCCCGCACCACCAGCTGGCTCGCCGACCCGGGGGTGCCGATCCCCGACGGCGCCCGCGCGGTGCACGGCATCAGCGACGAACACGTCCGCGCCCACGGCCGCCCCGCCCGCGCGGTGGTCGGCGAGATCGCCCGCGCGCTGGCCGAACAGGCCGCCGCGGGCGTCCCGGTGGTCGTGATGAACGCCCCCTACGACCTCACCCTGCTCGACCGCGAACTACGCCGGCACCGCGGCGGATCCCTCGCCGACAGCCTCGCCGGCACCGAACTGCTCGTGCTGGACCCGTGGGTGCTGGACAAGCACGTGGACCGCTACCGCAAGGGCCGCCGCACGCTGACCGACCTGTGCGCGCACTACGACGTGAGCCTGGTCGGCGCGCACGACGCCGGCGTGGACGCGGCCGCCGCCCTCCAGCTCGTCCGGGCACTCGGCTCCCGCCACCCCGAACGGCTCGGTGCGGTGACACCCGGCGAGCTGCATCTGCGGCAGGCCGTCTGGCACGCGGCCCAGGCCCGGGGCCTGCAACGCTGGTTCGACCGGTCGGGCACCCCGGAACGGGTGGACTTCTCCTGGCCACTGCGCCCGGCCCGCTGCGCCTGCGGCCACCGGCTCGGCGCCGACCACCGCTGCGAACTGGCCGCCTAGACCGCGGCGCGAACGGCAGCCTGACCCGAAGAGCAGTCAGGCCGAACAGCAGTCAGGCCCCGACCACCATGTGGTCGGGGCCTGACAGTTGTGCTCGGTGGGCGATACTGGGATCGAACCAGTGACCCCTTCGGTGTGAACGAAGTGCTCTCCCGCTGAGCTAATCGCCCGGGCAACGAGAAGAAGACTAGCACTACTTGGCCGCAGGTCCGCAATCGCGTTCCCGGCCGCCCCTCCCGACACACCCCCAGATCCCCTTGCGCACCGGCCCGGTGAATAGGCATCAGGAGTTGCCGGGATATCGAAAAGACGTAGGGCCCCGGCCAATGAATGGCCGGGGCCCTACGACTTACTGTGCATTCCGGTGGGCGATACTGGGATCGAACCAGTGACCCCTTCGGTGTGAACGAAGTGCTCTCCCGCTGAGCTAATCGCCCGGGTGCAGGGAAAACATTACCCCATCTGCGGGGGTGCTCCGAACACGCCCGGGCCGCCCCGGCGCCCGGCGCCGGCTACCAGGGCAGCGCGAGCCCGTACCGCCGGAGGTACCAGGCGGCGGCCGCGGCGATCAGCACCAGCACCACCGCGGTGATCGCCAGGTTGCGCCGGCGGACCTTCGGGTCCATGGCCCGGTGGGCCGCCTCGGCGACCTTGCGCCTGGTCCAGCGCAGCACCCGCTGCGCCCACGCGAACTCGGTCGCCCAGATGCTCATGCCCAGGAAGATGACCACCCAGCCCGGCCCGGGCATCGGCAGCATCACGATCCCGAGCCCGACCACGGCGAGGCCGGCCAGGAAGACGATCACCCGCCAGCTGGTGTGCAGCGCCGGCGAGCGCCGGATGAACAGCGGCGCCCGGGAGCCCGTCGGCCGGCCCGCCGGCCCGGCGCCCGCGGCCGCCCCGCCGGCCGACTCCAGCTCTTCCTTGTCACTTCGTACAGACATGCCGGGAAAAGTACCCGAGTTCCGGGCCCCGCGGGGCCTCGGGCGCCCTGCGCGGCGATTCCGCAATGCGCCGGAAGGGGTACGACTCGCACCGGAATCGGGACAGACGGGTTTACAGCGGGCTTAGAGGTGGGATGGTCCGTTCGCCGACGTGCGATTCCCCGAGCGCACACTGAGCGAAAGGCCCTGGCGCTTATGAACACCACGGTCAGCTGCGAGCTGCACCTGCGCCTCATCGTGTCCAGCGAGTCCTCACTGCCCGTCCCCGCGGGCCTGCGCTACGACACCGCCGACCCCTATGCCGTGCACGCGACGTTCCACACCGGTGCCGACGAGACCGTTGAGTGGGTGTTCGCCCGTGACCTCCTCGCGGAGGGGCTGCACCGACCCACCGGCACCGGCGACGTGCGGGTGTGGCCCTCGCGCAGCCATGGACAGGGGGTGGTCTGCATCGCCCTCAGTTCTCCGGAAGGAGAAGCCCTGCTGGAGGCCCCGGCACGCGCGCTGGAGTCGTTTCTCAAGCGCACCGACGCCGCCGTGCCTCCCGGCACCGAACACCGTCACTTCGACCTCGACCGGGAGCTGTCACACATCCTCGCCGAGAGCTGACCCCGACCGAGGTGCCCGCCGCCGGCGAGCGGCGGGGCGAACCTCACTGCGTCCGTCCAACTCGGGGGCACGGACGCACTCCGGGCCGCCGTGCGCGGTCCCGGGGCCGGTCCAGAGCGAGGAGCATGATCCGCATCACAGCACCATCGAACACGCGACACGCAGCGCGCCCGGCGGCGCGGCCACCTCCCCTGACCGGGTGGGGCCGCGCCGTCGGCGTACCCGGGCGTCCGCCCGCCGGCCACCGGGATGTCGCGTACGCGCCGGTTCACCGTCGGGTGACGGCGGCTGCCGGTAGAGTCACGGGTGATGACCGACGCGGGTGCAGCAGGCCCCCGCCGGGTGAGGAGTCACCACGTGCTGATCACTCATGACACCGAGTGCGCCCTGAGCATTCTGGTCGAGCTTCTCAACACCGCGCCCGAAGCGTGCGGCACCGAGCAGCTGCCGGACGTCCCGGCGCTGTCCGCGTTCGTGGTGCGGCAGGAGATCAGCGAGATCGACTCCCTCACCCCGGCCGACGTGACCGCCGTCCAGGCCGTGCGCGGACGGCTGCGCGAGGTGTTCTCGGCCGACTCCACCGACCGGGCCGCCGAGCTGGTCAACGCGGTGGTGGCGGCCGCCGGCACCACGCCCCGGCTGACCAACCACGACCACCACGGCTGGCACATCCACTACTTCGCCCCGCACGCGGCCATCGGGGACCACCTCGCCGCCGAGCTGGGGATGGCGCTGGCGTTCATCGTGATGGCCGGCGAGCGCGAGCGGCTGCGCCGCTGCGAGGCACCGGACTGCGCGCGGGTCTTCGTCGACCTCTCCCGCAACCGCTCCCGCCGCTACTGCGACAGCCGGACCTGCGGGAACCGCCTGCACGTGGCCGCCTACCGGGCCCGGCAGCGCTCGGCGGAGGCCGTCACCACGGGCTGAGGCCCCCGCCCGGGGTGAGAGACTGGGCGCCATGACCGACGCTCCACTCCCCCGCCTGGAACTCTGGTGCGAGCTCCAGTGCTCCGACTGCCGCACCGCCCTGGACGACGTACGGGCGCTGCGCGCGCGGTACGGCGACGCGCTGACCGTGGAGCTGCGGCACTTCCCGCTGGAGAAGCACAAGCACGCCTACGCGGCGGCCGAGGCCGCCCAGGAGGCCTTCGACCAGGGGCGCGGCTGGGAGTACGTGGAGGCCGTGCTGGGCCGGGTCGAGGAGCTGGAGCGCGGCGGGACGGCGTTCCTGGTGTCCGTCGCCGAGGAGCTCGGGCTGGACGCCGAGGAGCTCGACCTGGCACTGATCGACGGCCGGCACATGCTGCTGGTCGACGCCGACCAGGCCGAGGGCAAGGCGATCGGCGTGAGCGGCACCCCCACCTACGTGATCGCCGGGCAGCGGCTGGACGGCGGCCGGAGCCAGGACGGCCTGCGCGAGCGGATCGTCGAGCTGATCGAGTCGTCGAGCTGATCGAGCAGCACCGGACGGCCTGACCCGGGCCCGCCGCACCGGCTCAGTAGAGCTGCTTGCCGAGCACCCGCAGGGTGGTCCGGTAGCCGAGCGAGGCGTAGAGCGCGACCGCGACCTCGTTGCGGCTGAAGACGTTCAGGCCCAGGTCGTGGACGCCCGCCGCCAGGCACTCGCGCTCGGCCAGCAGCATCAGGCCGCGGCCGTACCCGCGCCCCCGGTGCTCCTCGTCCACCTGCACCACCATCACCCAGGCCAGCGGGGAGCCGTCCGGCAGGGTGCTCTGCCGCAGGGCGACCCAGAGGCTGCCGAGCACCGTGCCGTCCGCCGCACACAGTTGCCGCAGGGCGACGCCCTCGGTGGCGTGCCCGTCCGGCAGCACCTGCTGGTGGTCGGCGTCCGCCTTGGCCCGGGCCTGGGCCTCGCTCAGCCCGGAGGCGAGCAGGTCGGCCAGGTAGCCGGCGCGGGCCCCGGCCAGCCACTCCTCGTACTCGGCCGGGCCGATCCGGCGGACCGTCAGGCCGGCGGGCAGCTCCGGCGGCGGACCGAGCCGCTTGGTCATGTTGCGCATCCGCTCGGTGTAGCCGAGGGTGCGCGCCAGGGCCAGGGCGCCGTCGGCGCCGGCCGGCACCGGGACGTCCAGCCGGGAACAGCCCCAGCCGCGCAGCACCTCCTCGGCGGCCAGCGCGCCGATGGTGGCCCGTCCGCGCCGCCGGCCCTCGGTGACCTCCAGCTCGGTGATCTCGCCCCACCACTGCTCACCGCGGGGCAGTGCCGTGGTGCGCAGGCCGCCCACCGGGCGACCGTTGACGCAGATCCGCCAGCGCCGGCTGCGGCCGCCGCCGGGCCAGGAGTGCTCGGCGCCCTCGGGGCGCAGGGTGGTGGTCATGGGGGCTCCCTTCCCGGTGGGAGCCCGGTTCTACCACGCGCCGGCGGGCCGGCTCAGGGGTCGAGGTCGTCGCCGCTGCGCTCGGCGAACTGGGCCATCGCCTTGAGGGTGGTCGGGCCCGGCGCGGGCAGCTCGTGACCGTCGACCCGGACCACCGCCTGGACGTCGCGCAGGGTGGAGGTGAGGAAGACCTCCTCGGCCTCGAAGAGGGCCTCGAACGGCAGGTCGCGCTCCTCGGCGCCGGTCCAGTCCACGGTCAGCTGCCGGGTGATGCCGGCGAGGCAGCCCGAGGCCAGGGTCGGCGTGAGCAGCTGCCCGTCGAGGACCAGGAAGACGTTGGAGCCGGTGCCCTCGCAGAGCAGGCCCGCGGTGTTGGCGAAGAGCGCCTCGGAGGCGCCGGCCCGGTGGGCGGCGGCGAGGGCGACCACGTTCTCGGCGTACGAGGTGGTCTTGAGGCCCGCGACTGCGCTGTGCTCGTTGCGGCGCCAGGGGACGGTCACCACCGCGGTGGTGTCCGGGCGGGGCTTGGCCGTGCCGAGGGCGACCACCAGGCTCGGGGGCAGCTCGCCACGCTCGGAGCCGAGCGGGCTGGTGCCGCCGGTGTAGGTGATGCGGAGCCGGCCGAGCGGCATCGGGTTGGCCGCGAGGACCTGCTCGCAGGCCTCCCGGAGGACGGCGTGGTCCGGGTCGGGCAGGCCGAGGCCGCGCGCGGAGCGGGTGAGCCGGTCGAGGTGGCGGGTGAGGGCGAAGAGCCGGCCGTCGACGGCCTTCACGGTCTCGAACACGCCGTCGCCGACGGTGAGCCCGTGGTCGAGCACGGAGAGCGCCGCGGTGTCGCTCTCCGCCAGGGATCCGTTGACCCAGATCTTCATGTGGCGCCGCTCCTCGGAGCTCGGTGCAGGTGGTTCGAGGTGTCCCGGTGCAGGGGCGGGGCCCGCTCAGTACACGTGGGTGCCCGACGCTATCGCAACCAGCCGGGCGGCCTTGAGCTCGGTCTCGTCCCACTCGCGTTCGGGGTCGGAGCCCCAGGTGATGCCGGCGCCGGTGCCGAACCGCAGCACCGGCGGGCCGTCGGACCGGTCGATCCAGAAGGTGCGGATGCCGACGGCCAGTTCCGCCGTGCCGCGGTCCGCGTCGACCCAGCCGACCGCACCGCAGTAGGGGCCGCGCGGGGCGGTCTCCAGCGCGTCGATGATCCGCAGGGCGCTCGACTTGGGGGCACCGGTGACGGAACCGGGCGGGAAGGTGTCGGCGAGCAGTTCGCCCCAGCCGGCGCCGGGTCGCAGGGTGCCCCGGACGGTGGAGACGAGGTGGACGAGGCCGGGGTGCTTCTCCACCACGCAGAGGTCGGGGACGGTCACGCTGCCGGTCTCGCAGACCCGGCCGAGGTCGTTGCGGACCAGGTCGACGATCATCACGTTCTCGGCGTGGTCCTTCTCCAGCAGGTCGTGCTCGGTGCGGCCGGTGCCCTTGATCGGACCGGACGAGACGGTGCGGCCGTCCCGGCGGAGGTAGAGCTCGGGCGAGGCGGTGGCGATCTCGACGCCGTGCGAGGGCAGCCGAATCGTTCCTGCATAGGGGGCAGGGTTTCCGTGCGCGAGCAGCCCGGTCAGCGCGTCGATGTCGGTGCGACCCGGGTCGGGCAGCGGCGCGGACAGCACCCGGCAGAGGTTGGCCTGGTAGACCTCGCCGGCCGCGATGTGCTCGCGGATCCGGCGGACGCCCGCGGTGTACGCGGCCCGGTCGAGCGAACTGTGCCAGCCGTCGGGACGCGGGCCGAGCCAGCCGTCGGTGCGGGGCGGGGCGAGGTCGGGCCGGAGCTCGTCGAAGCGGGCGCAGACCAGTCGGCCCTCGAAGTCGTGGGCGACCGCCCAGAAACCGGCCGAGTCGAGCGCCGCGGGGTCGGAGGTCACCTCGCGCAGCCCGGTGGCGAGCAACCCGCCGAAGCGGGCCATCGGCTGGTCGGGGCTGAGGGGGGTGGTGCGGCCGGACACGGTTCTCCTGCGCGGATTCGGTACTGCCGGCCCGGGTGCGGGCGCGCGCGCCGGGGCTGGCCCCGGTGCCTGAAGTGTAGGTCGGCGCCCCCCGGGGTGCGGGCTCCCGAGCTGCCGGGACGGCTGACGAACCGCCACCCCGGGGCCACCCCCGCGCCACGCTGCGGGAACGGATTTTTAGCTGGCCCGGGAATCCGCTAGAGTTCAACACGTCGCCGGGAAGCGGAGCCGAGGAAAGTCGGGGAAGCGGCCGGGAGACAGGCGGACGTGGCTCAGTTGGTAGAGCATCACCTTGCCAAGGTGAGGGTCGCGAGTTCGAATCTCGTCGTCCGCTCGATGGGGAACAGGGTAAGATCGTTCTTCAGAAGTTGCCTGGTGGAGTGGCCGAGAGGCGAGGCAACGGCCTGCAAAGCCGTGTACACGGGTTCAAATCCCGTCTCCACCTCCAAGAGGTTCCCCGGTTCTCCGGGGCCCTCCCCGCGCGATTAGCTCAGCGGGAGAGCACTACCTTGACACGGTAGGGGTCACTGGTTCAATCCCAGTATCGCGCACTCGGATCCACCGGGGTCAGCCCCGGGACGGCACGTCAGTGCTGGTCGAGCGCGATTAGCTCAGCGGGAGAGCACTACCTTGACACGGTAGGGGTCACTGGTTCAATCCCAGTATCGCGCACTCGGATCCACCGGGGTCAGCCCCGGGACGGCACGTCAGTGCTGGTCGAGCGCGATTAGCTCAGCGGGAGAGCACTACCTTGACACGGTAGGGGTCACTGGTTCAATCCCAGTATCGCGCACTCGGATCCACCGGGGTCAGCCCCAGGTCGGCACGTCAGTGCTGGTCGAGCGCGATTAGCTCAGCGGGAGAGCACTACCTTGACACGGTAGGGGTCACTGGTTCAATCCCAGTATCGCGCACTCGGATCCTCGCGGATCCGCACCAGTACGACCGCGACTGTGACAGCGGTCGAGCGTGATTAGCTCAGCGGGAGAGCACTACCTTGACACGGTAGGGGTCACTGGTTCAATCCCAGTATCGCGCACCGCAGAACGAGAGCCGTGACCTCCCCGAGGTCGCGGCTCTCGGCGTTTCACGGCTCGTCTCGTCGGGGCCCGGACATGCGTGTCGCCGGGTACAGCGCTGCCCTCACCGACAACCTGTACCCGGCAACCACGCTCCGGGGCCGCTTGGTGCGACCGCTGTGCTCCTCCGCCGCTCGCCCGTCCACGTGCCCTGCGGAGGAGGGGAACCGCGCGGTGCGCGGACCCCGGCCCGACACCGACCTCCCCCGAGGTCAGCGTCCGATCAGATCGGCGACCGCCTGGGTCTGCGTCGCCAGTTGCTCCCACCCGCCGAAGAGCACGAGCAGCAGGACCGCGCACGGGACCGCGATGGCCAGGGCGACCGCCGGGTGCCTGGTCTCGGCCCCGCTGTGCGGGGCGTTCGGCCTCTGGCGGCGGCCGGCTCCGTTGAGCTGCATGGCCATGGTCTCTGCTCCTGCCGTCCTGCTCGGACCGGTTGCTGCCGTCCGGTCGGTCCGGACGGGGTGGGACGTGGGCGCGGGGGCGGATTCTCGGGGGACGAGGGTCTCCGCCCGCCGCTGATAACCAAGGTATTCGTCGGAGTGGCGCATGACGTCATGCCCCCGTACCGTCTCCGGGCCTCCCCGAGGATGACCCCGCGCCGTGCCGTGTACTACTGGAGGCGGAGACCGGGCGGAACGGATCCCCGAGGGAACCCTGAGAACGGCCCCTAGAGCTCGCTCCGCCGCAGGTCAGAGGGGGTGGGACAACCGGGTTCCGGGTCAGGGTGAGCGGTGTCCGACAATCCGACCGGCGCCGGGGGTGTTGCGTATCAGCACACCGCAGCGGCCAGTCCGTAAGCTGTGGGCCGACAGGATCTGACGATCCCCCATCCGACGGGGGGTCACCCCACAGGCTGACGGGAACGAGCATGGCGATGATGCGGCTGCGGCGTGAGGACCCCCGCATCGTCGGCCCCTACCGTCTGCACCGGCGGCTCGGGGCCGGCGGGATGGGCGTGGTCTACCTCGGCTCGGACCGCAGGGGGCAGCGCGTCGCGCTCAAGCTGATCCGCGCGGAGCTGGCCGAGGACGCCGAGTTCCGCACCCGCTTCGCCCGGGAGATCGCCGCCGCCTCACGGATCCGGGGCGGCTGCACGGCCCGGGTGGTCGGCTCGGACATCGAGACCGAGCGCCCCTGGCTGGCGACCGCGTACGTACCCGGCCCCTCGCTGTACAAGCGGGTCGGCGAGGAGGGGCCGCTGCCCTGGCCGGAGGCGGCCAGGATCGGTGCCGCGCTGGCCGACGGGCTGGTCAAGGTGCACGAGGCGGGGGTGGTCCACCGTGACCTCAAGCCGTCCAACATCCTGCTCTCCCCCAAGGGCCCGCGGATCATCGACTTCGGCATCGCCTGGTCGCGCGGCGCCAGCACGCTCACCCACGTCGGCACGGCGGTGGGCTCCCCCGGCTTCCTCGCGCCCGAGCAGGTGCGCGGCGCCGCCGTCACGCCGGCGACCGACGTCTTCGCGTTCGGCGCCACGCTGGCCTTCGCGCTCACCGGTGACACGCCCTTCGGCTCGGGTGCCTCGTCCGAGGTGATGCTGTACCGGGTGGTCCACGAGGAGCCGGAGCTGTCGGGCGTGCCCGCGCCGCTCGCGCCGCTGGTCCGCGCCTGCCTGGCGAAGGAGCCCGCCGAGCGTCCGCCGGCCGCCGCGCTGCACGAGCGGCTGAGCGAGCTGGCCGCGCGCGGTGCGGCCGGGCCAGCCCGGGGCCGGGCCGCCGTACCGCAGCCCGCCGTACCGCAGCCCGCGGCGCCGGTCCGGCCGATGGCGGCGGCCCCCGCCGACCGGCCGGTCCGGCGCCGCCCGGGCCAGCCCGTCACGGCGCCGATGCCCCGGCCGCACCACGCGGAGCAGGTGCGGGAGCGCCAGCCCACGCCCGCCCCGGTCCGGCCGCCGGCCCCGAGGGACCGTCAGCACACCCCGCCGCCGGTGCGTCCGGGCGGATCCCGGCGACGGCTGCTGCGGCAGCGGGTGATCGTCTTCGTCACGGTGACGGTCGGCGTCGCGCTGGCCATCGCCGCCGCCCAGGGCTGCGAGAACCGCGGCGAGCAGGGACTGCCCGCGCAGCAGCCGGCCGTCGTCGGCTCACCGTCCGCCGAGCAGCCCGCGCCGCTGTCGATCGACGGCGCCGGGGCCGTCGCGCCGCTGGCCACCGCCGCGCGCAGCGGCGGCGACGCCGGGCTCGGGCCTGCGGCCGGCCAGGTCCCGAACGGCGACTGGTCGAACCGGCTGTACGCCGACCCGGCCGGCGGCCCGGCGATCCAGCTCAAGGACGGCCGCAGCACCGGCGAGGGCGCGCAGAGCGTCCTGACCGCCGTGCTGCCCGCCCGCTACCGGGAGGCGCCGGCCGTCGTGGTGGTGCTGCGGCGGTCCGAGGGCTCGGTGCCGGTCGACCTGGTGCAGCTCTTCGGCTTCAACGGTGACGTCGCGGTGGCCCGGGCCTCCCGGGCCTCCGCGGCCGACCCGCAGGCCGGCGCGGTCTGGCGGATCGAGAACGGCGCGCTGCTGCGCGAGGAGCGGGTCTCGCAGACCGGCGCCGTCTCCACCACCCGTTACACCGTCCGGGGCGACGGCAGCCTGGAGGAGTCCTGGCCCGGTGCGGGCATCTCCGGCGGCGCCGTCGGCGGCACCCGCTGACGTCCGGTCGGACGGCGGCGAACGAACCCCCGGCCTTGGATCGCGCGGAGATCCGGCCCCGGTCAGCCCGCGGTGACGGCGTAGAACGCCACCGCGGCGGCGGCACCCACGTTGAGCGAGTCGATGCCGTGGGCCATCGGGATCCGCACGGCCCGGTCCGCGGCGGCCAGCGCGTGGCGGGTCAGGCCGTCGCCCTCGGCGCCGAGCATCAGGGCGGCGCGCTCCAGCCGCTGCGGGGCGGCCTCGGCGAGGTCCACGGCGTGCTCGGCCGGGGTGAGAGCGAGCAGTTGGAAGCCGGCCGCACGGACCGCGTCCAGGGCCGCCGGCCACGGGTCGAGACGGGCGTACGGGACGGCGAAGACGGCGCCCATCGAGGTCTTGACCGCCCGCCGGTAGAGCGGGTCCGCGCAGTCCGGGGAGAGCAGCACGGCGTCCATGCCGAGCGCGGCGGCACTGCGGAAGATCGCACCGAGGTTGGTGTGGTCGACCAGACCCTCCAGGACGGCGACCCGGCGGGCGGACCCGAGGATCTCGGCGGCCTCCGGCAGCGGCTTGCGCTCCATCGAGGCGAGCGCGCCGCGGTGCACGTGGTAGCCGGTCACCTGCTCGGCGAGGGCCGGCTCGACCAGGTGGACCGGGGCGTCCGCGGCCTCGATGACGTCGGCCATGACGCCGAGCCACTTGGCGGTCAGCAGCATCGACCGCATCCGGTAGCCGGCCTCCAGGGCGCGGCGGATGACCTTCTCGCCCTCGGCGATGAAGAGGCCCTCGGCGGGTTCGCGGCGGCGGCGCAGCTCGACGTCGGTCAGGCCGGTGTAGTCGGCCAGACGGGGGTCGGCGGGGTCGGTGACGGTGCTTGGTTCGGACACGGGCCCGATCCTGCCCGGTCGGCGGGCGCTAATCCAATCGGCCCGTGCGGCGGCGCTCCCGGCCTTCGGTGGCGGGGGCGGGCCGTCGTCGCCCGACGGACGCGGGACACCGGCGGGCGTGCTGCGGGCCACCGGGCGGGCCGGCCCGCCCGGTGGCCGCGGCGGTTCAGTGCGCGAGGACGTCGACCACGTCGCCGATGACGATGACGGCGGGCGGGCGGATGCCCTCCGCGGCCACCGTGGCGGCGACGGTGGCCAGGGTGGCGTCGACGCGGCGCTGGGCGGCGGTGGTGCCCTCCTGGACGACGGCGACCGGGGTGTCGGCCGGACGGCCGGACGCGACCAGCTTGGCGGCGATGTCGCCGATCTTGTCCACGGCCATCAGCAGCACCAGGGTGCCGGTCATCCGGGCGACCGCGTCCCAGTTGGTGAGCGAGCGCTCGCCGGGGCCGACGTGACCGGAGATGACGGTGAACTCGTGGGTCATCCCGCGGTGGGTGACCGGGATGCCGACGGCGGCCGGGACGCTGATCGAGCTGGAGATGCCGGGGACCACCGTCACCGGGATCCCCGCCTCTGCGCAGGCGAGCAGCTCCTCGCCGCCGCGCCCGAAGACGTACGGGTCGCCGCCCTTGAGCCGGACCACGAACTTCCCGGCCTCGGCGTGCTCGATCAGGGTCCGGTTGATCGCCTCCTGGGCCATGAAACGGCCGTACGGGATCTTGGAGGCGTCGATGACCTCGACGTGCGGGGGGAGTTCGGCGAGCAGTTCGCGGGGCGCGAGCCGGTCGGCGACCACCACGTCCGCGTCGGCGAGCAGGCGGCGGCCGCGCACGGTGATCAGGTCCGGGTCGCCGGGGCCGCCGCCGACCAGGGCGACGCCGGGGACCCGCTCGCGGTACTGGCGGGCGGTCAGCGAGCCGTCCCGCAGACCGTCCACGATGGCGTCCCGGAGCCCGGCGGAGTGGCGCGGGTCGCCGGTGAGCACGGCGACGGTGGCACCGCCGTCGCGACCGCTCGCCGGGGTCCAGGCGGTGGCGGCGGAGGCGTCGTCGCTGCGGGCGCAGAAGACCCGCAGGCGCTCGGCCTCGGCGGAGACCGCGGTGTTGACGGCCGGGTCGTCGGTGGCGACCAGGGCGTACCAGCTGCCGGCCAGGTCGCCGTCGGCGTAGCCGCGGCGGTGCCAGGTCAGCTCGCCGGCGTCGGCCATGGCGTGCACGGCGGGGGTGGTGGCCGGCGATATCAGCTGGATGTCCGCACCGGCGGCGATCAGCGCGGGCAGCCGGCGCTGGGCGACCTGGCCGCCGCCGACCACGACCACGCGGCGGCCGTCGAGCAGCAGGCCGACGGGGTACGGGGTGAGGCCCTCGGTGCTGGGGTGGGGCTTGGGCGCGGTCATCGGCGGTGCTCCTGGGTGGGTGGAGGTCGGTACGGCGTACGGCGGTGCCCCGTACCGGCGCGCCCTCGGGCCGGTACGGGGACTGCGGGAGGCGTCAGGCCTTCTCGGTGACCCCGGCGGAGTCGAAGGTGGCTACATCGTGCATCGCCCGGGCCGCACTCTGCACCAGCGGCAGGGCCAGCAGGGCTCCGGTGCCCTCGCCGAGCCGCAGGTCGAGGTCGATCAGCGGACGCAGGCCGAGCTTGGCCAGCGCGGCCTGGTGGCCCGGCTCGGCGGAACGGTGGCCCGCGATGCAGGCGGCCAGGACCTCGGGGGCGATCGCCTTGGCGGCGAGCGCGGCGGACCCCGCGATCACGCCGTCCAGGACGACCGGGGTGCGCAGCGAGGCGGCCCCGAGCAGGAAGCCCGCGATGGCCGCGTGCTCCAGACCGCCGACCGCCGCCAGGACGCTGATCGGGTCGGCCGGGTCGGGCTGGTGCAGGGCGAGGGCCCGGCGGATGACCTCGACCTTCCGGGCGTGGGTCTCGTCGTCGATCCCGGTGCCGCGGCCGGTGACCTCGGCCGGGTCGGTGCCGGTGAAGACCGAGATCAGCGCGGCGGACGCGGTGGTGTTGGCGATGCCCATGTCGCCGGTGATCAGCACCTTGTTGCCGGCCGCGACCAGGTCGCGGGCGGTCTCGATGCCGATCTCGATCGCCTTGAGCGCCTCCTCCCGGGTCATCGCCGGGCCCTGCGTCATGTCGTCCGTGCCGGGCTTGACCTTGCGGGGCAGCAGGCCGGTGGTGCGGCCCTGCTGGACGGGTTCCGGCAGATCGGACTTGACGCCGACGTCGACCACGCAGACCTCCGCGCCGACCTGGGCGGCGAAGGCGTTGACCACCGCTCCCCCGGCCAGGAAGTTGGCCACCATCTGGCCGGTGACCTCCTGCGGCCAGGGGGTCACGCCCTGGGCGTGCACACCGTGGTCGGCGGCGAAGATCGCCACGCAGGCGGGCTCGGGGATCGGCGGCGGGCACTTGCGGGACAGGCCGCACAGCTGCGCGGCGATTATCTCCAGCATGCCGAGCGAACCGGCCGGCTTGGTCATCCGCTTCTGCCGGTCCCAGGCCTCACCGAGGGACTTGGCGTCCAGCGGACGGATGCCGCGCAGGGTGTCGGAGAGCAGGCTGTGCGGCTCCTCGCCGGGCAGCGCGCGGTTGCCGTACTGCTCCTCGTGGACGACCCAGGCCAGCGGGCGCTTCTTCGCCCAGCCCTGCTGCTGGAGCTCGGGCTCGTCCGGGAAGGCGTCGACGTAGCCGACGCAGAGGTAGGCGACGACGTCCAGGTGCTCGGGCAGGCCGAGCTCGCGGATCATCTCCTCCTCGTCGAAGAAGCTCACCCAGCCGACCCCGAGGCCCTCGGCCCGGGCGGCCAGCCAGAGGTTCTCGACGGCCAGCGCGGCGGAGTAGGGGGCCATCTGCGGCTGGGTGTGCCGGCCGAGGGTGTGCCGGCCGCCGCGGGTGCGGTCGGCGGTGACCACGATGTTCACCGGGGTCTCGAGGATGGCCTCGATCTTGATTTCCTTGAACTGCTTGGCCCGGCCCTTGGGCAGCGAGTCCGCGAAGGCAGCCCGCTGGCGCTCCGCCAGCCGGTGCATCTTCTGACGGGTCTTCGAGGAGCGGATGACCACGAAGTCCCACGGCTGCGAGTAGCCGACGCTCGGGGCGGTGTGGGCCGCCTCCAGGACGCGGATCAGCACCTCGTGCGGGATCGGGTCGGGGCGGAAGCCGTTGCGGATGTCGCGGCGCTCGCGGATCACCTGGTGGACGGCCTCACGGCCGGCCTCGTCGTAGCCGGGGGCGGCGGGGCCGCGGTCGACCTCGGGCTGCTCCTCGGCGGAGGCTTCGCCGGAGGACGTCTCGTCCGAGGCCGCCTCGCCGGAGGGAGCCTCGGCGGTGGACCGGTCGGCCTCGACGGTGGGCTCCCCGACCTCGCCGGTCTCGGCGGCCTCCCACCCGTCAGCGGGCTCGGCCGGGGCGACGGCGGCGGTCTGCTCCGCCTCGGCCGGCTGGGCCTCGGCGGTCGGCTCGGCGGCCTCGGCCGGCTGCTCGGCGGGCTGATCCACGGGCTCGGCCGGGGCGGCCTCGGGCTCGGAACCGGGCTCGGTCACCGCTCGGGGCTCGGCGGCGGGGACCTCGGCGGCAGGGGCCTCGACAGCGGCCTCGGCGGCGGCCGGCTCGGGCTGCGGCTGGACGGCCTCCGGGGCAGCCTCGGCCACGACGGGCTCGGGGTCCGGCACGGGTACGGGCTCGGCGGCCACCGGCTCCGCGGGGGCCTCGGCGGCGACGGGCCCGGTGAGCAGGTCACCGGTGCCCGCGGCCAGCGGGGAGGTCGGGTCGCCGGCGCCGTCCGCGGGCGGCGCGGGCTCGACGATCGGCAGGCCGTGCGGCGCGGGGGCGGCCAGGAAGGCCGAGATCCGGCGGTGCTGGGGGGCGGGCGGGGCGGCCTGCGCGGGGATCGTCGCCTGGACGGTCTCGGCGGCGGGGGCCTCGGGCTGCTCGGCCACGGCCACGGCCACGACGGGGGCGACCGGCTGGGCCTCGGCGAGCGGCGCGGACGCCGGTGCGGTCGCGGCGGCGTAGACCGGCTCGACGAAGACCGGGGCGACCGGCGCGAGCGGCACGGCGACCGGCGCCGGGGCCTCGGCGGCGGTCTCGGCCACCGCCTCGGACGGTGCTTCGGCGACCGGCTCGGTGACCGGCTCCGGGTGGGCCGGGAGCTCGACCGGTGCCGGGGCCTCGGGCTGGACCTGGGGCGGGGCCTGGGATTCGGGCTGGGCCTCGACGACGGTCTCCGCCGGCAGTTCGGCGGGGACCTCGACGGGCGCGGCCTCCGGTGCCACCGGGGCCGCGGCCACCGGCTCGACGGCCTGCGGGGCCGGCTGCTCGGCGACGGGGGCGGCCACCGCGGGCGCCTCGATCGGGGCGGGCGCCTCGACGGCGGCCTCCGCCGCCGGCTGGACGGGCTGCACGGGCGCGGCGACCGGCTCGGCGACCGGCTGCGCCATCCCGACCGGGGTGCCGAACGCCGGGGTGGTGCCGGGGCGGCCCGGGTACGCCTGCGGGTCCGTGCCGCCGGAGGGGCCGCGGTCGGCCAGCGAGCGGACCGGCACGTGGCCGGTCATCAGCGAGGCGTCCGGGATCGGCGGTCCGGCGTGCAGCGGGCGCCGGACCGGCTGAGCGGCCGTCAGCGGTGCCTGGGCCTCGACGGCCGGTGCGGCGGGCGCCTGGGCGGCGACCGGCTCCTGCGGCTGGGCCTGCACCTGCGGGTGAACCTGGGTCGGGTCCTGCTGCCGATGCTGGTCCTGGCTCTGGGGCTGGGCCTGCTCCGGTGCCTGCGCCTGCGCCTGCGGGACAACCGGTTCTGCGGGGAGGGGCTGGGCCTGCGACTCGGGGGCGAACACCTCGGCGACCGGCATCGGCGGGTTCAGCGGCGGCCAGGACGGCTCGACCGGAACGCCCGCGGGCTGCGCCTCGGGGATCGTCCGCAGCGGCATCGTCTCGTGGACCGGCATCGCGGCCTGCGGCTGGACGGGCACGACGACCGGGTGCTCGATGACGTTGACGGTCTCCACCGCCCCGATCAGCTGCTCGCCCCAGGACCCCTGCGGGCCGGGCATCAGCAGCTCGTCCTCCTCCTCGTCCAGCTGGTCGAGGAAGGTGTACGCGGGGCGGGGCTCGGCGGCCCAGGTCTGGCCGGGTGGCTGCGCGCCGGGCATGGGGATGCCCTCCGGCGAGCCGAGCGGGTCGGCTCCGCCGTACGGCTGCTCCGGTACTCCCGCGCTCGGGACGTGGCCGCCATCGGTCATGTCAAAGCTCCTTCCAGGCCGCTTCCGCGCCCTCGGCGGCACGGCCACGACCGCAGCGCCCAACTCCGCTGGGACGGGAACCGTGGACGGCCCGCCCCTGCACCTACTGGCGGCCGCCGCGCACACGGCGGCCGTCGGCTCCGGCGCGCTGCTCCACCCCTGGCGGCGCGGCGGCCCTGCCGGGCCGGCGCACCGTCAGGAACAACGACCGCACGGGGCAACCGGCACGATCCCACCGGCTCCCTGCGACATTCTTCCGGCCCGGCCCGCATCGCGTCGAATGCGTCCAAGATGTGTCGATACAGGTTGCACCGCGTCAAATAGGTGTCAACCAGTCCGGATCGGACACGACCCACCCATGAGCACAGCCCGGACGCCACCCTACCGGCCGGGGCCGACGCTCTCCCGGCCCGGCCGCAGGATGCGACGTGGATCACCGTCCGGGGCCGCCCCGCGGGGGCGGCTCATCCGGCTTTGCCCCAGAGCAGCAGGGTGTGGTCCGCCGGACCGAAGGAGGGGCGGTCGTGCTCGGCGCGCGCCGGTGTGAGCGGCGCGGACTGGAGCAGCGCGCCGTCGACCCGGTACCCGGCGGTCTCGGCGATCCTCCGGAGCTCACCGGCCTCGGCCAGGTTGCGGGCCAGCGCGACCAGCCGGTCGGGCCGCCGGGCGACGACCGCCCTGACCAGCTCGGCCCCGCCGGACTCGACCAGGACGGCGTCCGGCTCCGGCAGTCCGCCCAGCGCCTCGGGCCCCTCCCCCGGGACGACCTCCACCTCGACCGCGTGGCGGCGGGCGGCGGCGGCGATCCCGGCGCGGACGGCCGGGTCGGCCTGGACCGCGACGACGGCCGCGCCGAACCGCGCGGCGTCGACGGCGAGTGCCGCGCTGCTGCCGCCGACCGTCCAGACCAGGTCGCCGGGGACGGCCCCGAGCCGGGCCAGTGCCAGCGCACGGACGTGCTCGGGCAGGGCGCGTTCGTCGTCCCGCGCGCCCCCTTCTGCTTCGGGCGACGGCTCGGCGCCCGCGTACGCCGGGGCGGGCAGGGCCCAGCCCCGCTCCGGCGCGGGGAAGGAGACCGGGCGACCGGCCAGCCAGCCGGCCGCCTCGGTGACGTTGCTCGGCACGTGGCCGCCGATCACCAGCACCACGCTGGGATCACGCCAGTCGCGGTCCGGCACCCGGTCGGACGTCAGGACGGTGACGTCCTCCTCCGGGGTGCCGAGCGCCTCGCAGACCACGAAGGTGCGGTGCACCCCGCGGAGCATCAGCGCGAGCTCCGCCGGCCCGGCGTCGGCGGTGGTGAGCACCGCGACCTTGGAGTACGCCCGGCAGACGTTGGCGGCACGCCGCAGCCGCCCGCCGTGCGCCGAGACCACCTGAGCGTCCTCCCAGGCCATCCCGGCCCGGGCGAAGGCGGTGGCCACCGAGGAGACGGCGGGCAGCACTTCGAGCTCCAGCCCGTACTCGGGGCGGCGCAGCGTGCGGACCACCCCGAAGAAGCCGGGGTCGCCCTCCGCCACCACCACGGCGGTGCCGCGGTGCTCGGCGAGGCGGTGCGCGGCGGCGGCGATGCTGCCGAGCGCGATCCGCTCGGCGCCGGCCGGGACCGGCAGGGCGTTGAGTTGGTAGGGCGCCCCCGCCACCAGGGTCGCGCCGGCGAGCGCGGATGCCGCCGCCTCCGTGAGCGGGGTTCCGTCCCACCCGATGACCGTGATCCGGTCAGCCATCTGCGGCTGTTCTCCCTCGCCTGATCCGCCCCGTTGCAGGGGCCGGCTGATGACGGTTCTCGGCGGAGCGACTCGACGCCCGGGAACCGTACGACCGGACCCTCGGGCGGCCGGTCGCGGCACGCCCCAGGAGAGGCTACCGGGTGCGCTCCCCCGCGCGCCGCCGGACCGTCCGGCCGTGCGCCCCGCGCAGTCGCCGGCGGCCGTACCCGCAGGTCAGTCGCTCAGCAGGTGGCGCTGCTCCGCCCAGTCCGGTTCGGGCACGTCCAGGTCCTCCGGGAGCAGGCTCCACAGGATCAGGTCGGTCCGGGACTCGCTGCCGCGGCGGGAGGTGCCCCGGTCGCCCTGGGCGAGGTCGTCCCGGACCGTCCAGGCGCTGCGCAGCACGCCCTCGCTGATGCAGCCAATCTTCTGGGCGACCTGCTGGGCGGCGGTGTTCCCGGCGGCGGTCCGCAGTTCCAGGCGGTGGAAGCCGCGGTCCTCGAACAGCCACTGGGCGACTCCGAGGACGGCCTCGGGGGCGTAACCCTCACCGCGTGCCCAGGGTGCGGTGATGTAGGTGATCCCGGTGGAGCCGAGACGCCAGTCGGTGCCGTCGAGCTCGACCGTGCCCACCACCCGCTGGGTGAGGTGCTCGGTCACGACGAAGGCGATGCCCCGGCCCTCGGACCGGCGGGCCGGTGACAGCTGCCGGATCCACGCCCGGGCGTGCGTCTCGGTGAACGGCTGCGGGACGGCCGTCCAGGCGTTGACCTGGTCGTCGGCCATCATCGACACCAGGCTGGCGGCGTCGGAGTCCGCGGGCGGGCGCAGCAGCAACCGGTCGGTGCTGATGGCTGTCTCGGGGAAGCTCGCTGCCATTGCCGTCTCTCCTCGCCGGTCGTGGACACACGGTACGCCGCGCCCCTCCTCGGGCGTGCCAGGGTACCCGCTGTCCGTCGACGGCCCGTCAGGTACGCCGCCGTTGTGGCGACGGCCCGTCAGATCCGTCCCCGACGGAGCCGCCTCCCCTGCATACTGCACGACCGGACCCCCGCCGGGTGTCGGCGGGGGCCTGGTCGTCAGGGTGCGCGGACGGCTCAGAAGGCCGCGATCACCGAACCCTGGAAGGTGTCGTCGATGTACTTCTTCACCTCGGCGGAGTGCAGCAGCTCGGCGAGCTTCTTGACCCGCGGGTCGGCCTCGTTGCCCTTCTTGACCGCGAGGATGTTGGCGTACGGGTTGCCCTCGGCCTTCTCCAGCAGGATGGCGTCGGTGGCGGGCTTGAGGCCGGAGTCGAGGGCGTAGTTGCCGTTGATGACGGCGGCGTCCAGGTCGTCCAGGGCGCGCGGCAGCTGGGCCGCCTCCAGCTCCTTGAACTTGAGGTTCTTCGGGTTGGTGGCGATGTCCTGGACGGTGGCGGCGGTGCCCGCGCCGGTCTTGAGGGTGATGACGTTGTTGTCGGCGAGCAGCTTGAGCGCCCGGCCCTCGTTGGTGGCGTCGTTCGGGACGCCGACCTGGGCGCCGTCCTTGAGGTCGCCGACGGCCTTGGCCTTCTTGGAGTAGACGCCGAGCGGCTCCAGGTGGACCGGCCCGACCGGGACGATGGTGGTGCCGTTCTTCTGGTTGAAGTCGTCCAGGTAGGGCACGTGCTGGAAGTAGTTGGCGTCCGCGGAGCCGTCCTGGACCGCCGTGTTGGGCGTCACGTAGTCGCTGACCACCTTGATGTCCAGCTTGAGCCCGGCCTTCGCCGCCAGGTTGTCCTTCACGTACTGGAGGATCTGGGCGTGCGGGGTGGGGCTGGCGACGACGGTCAGCGCCTTGTTCGGGTCGGCCGAGGCGCCTGCCGGCGAGGAGCCGGAGCTGCTGCAGGCGGCGAGGGAGAGGGCGAGGCCGGCGGTGGCGACGATGGCGGTGGTCTTCAGGACGTTACGCACGAAAAGTGCCTTTCTGCGGGTTGCGTTCGGCCGTCCGGGCCGTGGGTGACGGACGTGCGGCCTGGTTCTCGCCGGGCCCGGGTCGGGCCGGCGGGGTCAGTGGGAGACGAGCTCGTCGTCGTCGGCGCTGCGGCGGCGTCCGCCGAAGAGCAGGCCGAGCGGGCTGGGGTACGAGCCGCGGTGGGAGAGGTGGCGGGCGATCCGGTCACCGATCAGCTGGAGCACCGTCACGATGACGACCAGTTCGGCGACGATCACCCACATGAAGGTGGTCTGGAAGCGCAGGTAGCCGTAGCGGTAGGCCAGGTCTCCGAGGCCGCCGCCGCCGACCACGCCCGCCATCGCGGAGTAGCCGATCAGGGCGATCACCGTGGTGACGGCCGAGGCGACCAGCGCGGGCAGCGCCTCCGGGAGGAGCACCTTGCGGACGGTCGTCCAGGTCGAGCCGCCCATCGACTGGACGGCCTCGACCAGGCCGGGGTCGACCTCGCGGACGGAGGTCTCGACCAGCCGGGCGAAGAACGGAATGGCCCCCACCGTGAGCGGCACCGTCGCCGCCTGCCACCCGATGCTGGTGCCGGCGATCAGCTTGGTGAAGCTCGCCAGCGCCACGATCAGGATGATGAACGGCAGCGAGCGGCCGATGTTGACCACGGCGCCGACCACCCGGTTCAGCGGGAGGTTCTCCAACTGGCCGCCGCGGTCCGTCAGCACCAGGAGCAGGCCCACCGGCAGACCGAGGATCACGGTGGCGACCGAGGCGACGCCGACCATCTGGAGGGTCTCCCAGGTGGCGGGCCACATCAGGTCCTGCATCTGGTCCCAGGTCAGGGTGTTGCTCATGCCGCCGCTCCGCTCGCCGCGAGGACGTCCACCTGGAGGCCCTGCTCGCGCAGGAAACCGATCGGCACCACGTTGTCCTGGTGTCCGCCGGGCAGTTCGACCCGCATCCGGCCGACCATCCGGCCGGCGATGGTCTCGACCGCGGCACCCAGGATGTTGATGTCGATCTGGTAGGTGCGGGCGAGCTGGGAGATGAACGGCTGGGCCGGGGTGTCGCCCTGGAAGGTGACCTCGACGACCGTGTGACCGGGGTGGCCGGAGCCGAAGTCGCCGAGCGGGAAGAGCTCCCGGGCGAGCTCGGAGCCCTCGGTGGCGAGCAGGTCGTTCAGGGCGCCGGACTCGACCACCCGGCCGCCGCGCATCAGGGCGGCGGAGTCGCAGACGGACTTGATGACGTCCATCTCGTGGGTGATCAGCAGCACGGTCAGGCCGAGTTGCTGGTTGAGGTCGCGCAGCAGGGCGAGGATCGAGCGGGTGGTCTCCGGGTCGAGCGCCGAGGTGGCCTCGTCGGAGAGCAGCACCTTGGGGTCGCCGGCCAGGGCGCGGGCGATGCCGACGCGCTGCTTCTGGCCGCCGGAGAGCTGGCTCGGGTAGCTGCGCGCCTTGTCGGCGAGACCGACCAGGTCCAGCAGTTCGGCCGCGCGGCGGCGGCGCTGGGTGCCGTCCTGGCCGATGATCTCCAGCGGGAGTTCGACGTTCTCCTGCACGGTGCGCGAGGAGAGCAGGTTGAAGTGCTGGAACACCATGCCGATCCGGCGGCGGGCCTCGCGCAGCTCGCGTCCGGCGCGGTGCTCGCTGCCGGAGAGCGCCGTGAGGTCGAGGCCGTCCACGGTGACCGTGCCGGAGCTGGGCCGCTCCAGCATGTTGACGCAGCGGATGAGGGTGGACTTGCCGGCGCCGCTGGTGCCGACGACTCCGTAGACCTCGCCCTGGCGGACGTGCAGGTCGACGCCGTCGAGAGCGGTGACCTCGCGGCCCCGGGAGCTGTAGACCTTTCTCAGGTCCTTGGTGGTGATCACAGCTGCTTCCGTTGTTCGTGGGCGGACGGCCCGGAAGGCGGTACGCCGAAGGCGGTCAGCGGCATGCGGGGCACGCCGGTGCAGGCGAAATGGGGGTCAGCTTCTGCCGTACGGTGGTCGCGGCCGCTGAGCTGCGGCGACGCACGTGGACAGGCTCCGCCCGGCCATCAGGGACCGGTGGGAAAATACGCCGGGAACGGCGCGGACGGGATTACTCGCTTCGGGGCGCGAGTCGGGGGACGGTGGCCCTCAGCAGTGACACATTCGACGGCACACGCATCGCTCGCCTGCCGGCACGGTGCCGGTGGGGATGCATTTCGTCGTCGCAGTCATGGGTGCAAGTAAATCAGACATATGGGCGCAGTCCCAATGGCCAGGACTTGCTGTCCGGAATACGGACACGACCCTTGTGCGCCAAGGCCGACGGCGCCCGGCCACAGGGGGCGGGCGCCGTCGGCGGGGCGAAACTCGGCGGAACTCGGCAGAGTCCGGCGGAGCTCGGCGGAGCTCAGCGGAGCTCAGGCGGCGAGCGAGGTCGCGACCGGCTTCTCCAGGGTGACGATGCTGAGGCGGCGGGAGACCTCGCGCACCTCGGTCTGCCGGTAGCCCTGGCGGGCGTACAGGCGCAGGTTGGCGAGGCTGCGGTGGCCCGTGAACAGGGCGAACGCACTGACCTCGTGCTCGGCGGTCAGCCGGCGCTCGACGGCGTCCAGCAGGCGGCGGCCCAGACCGTGCCGCTGGATCCGCGGGTGCACCACCAGGCGCCCGATGTGCCCGACGCCCTGCTCGTCCGCCCAGCCGCGCACCGTACCGACGACCTCGTCACCGAGACGCGCCACCAGTACGTGCCGTTCGGCGATCTCCTCGCGGAGGCTGTCCAGGGTCTGCGTCAGCGGGTCGATCGACCAGTCCGAGTACAGCTCCGCCTCGCTCTGGTAGCCGAGGTACTGGAGCTTGAGGATCTGCTCCGCGTCCTGCTCGGTCGCCGCCGAGATGCTCACACTCATGCCCATGTACGGGGCCTCCCCATGGATCGTGTCCGGCGCGACGAGTGAGGGTCTCGCACCGGCCGCCTGCCGAGGTGTGCCCGGACGGGGATCTGCCCGGCCCGGGGGAAAGCGCGCGGACGCCCCTCCGGACGGCACGACCGCCCGCCGGGACCGGACCAGCGCTCACGCTCAGTATCCGGAACCGGGGACGACCGTCAAGAGCGACGTTCGCCACCGCTCTACCCAGCCGTCGACCGCTCTCAACCTTCCGGACGCGCGACGTGGCGAGCGTCACTCACCCTTCACCGGGTCGCCACCCCTCCCGCCACTCCTCCCGCCAGGCCGCGAGCAGCGCCCGCAGGCAGGCCAGGCACCGCGAACGGGTCGGACCCAGCGAACCGCGGGGCACACCGAGGCGGCCGGCCAGCTGCCGGTACGTCAGCTCGGGCGACTCGGCCAGCGCCGCCAGCAGCTCCGGGCAGCGGCCGGGCAGGGCGGCGAGCGCACGCCGCACGGCGCGGTGGAGTTCGGCTCGGGCGAGGTGCAGCGCCGGGTCGGGGTGACGCTGCGTCACCTTCGGGACGGGGAGCTCCCGGGCCGCCGCGCGGGCCGCGAGGACCTCGCGGACGGCCAGGCCGCGGAGCCAGGCGACGGGGGCGGCGGGGAGCGGGCCGGGGGCGGCGCGCTCCAGGGCCGTCAGCCAGACCGCCTGCTCCAGATCCTCGGGATCCGTTCCGCTGCCGCGGGCGAGCGGCAGCAGGAAGGACAGCAGGTCGCGGCGCAGGTCGGAGACGGGGATCACACCCGGTATGACCCGGTGGGGGGTGGGTGGGGCACGGGGGGTGGGGGTTGATCACTCGGACGGGGGCGCGGGGGGCCTGCCGGCCGGGAGGGGCGGGACGATCCCGGGCCTCGGAGGGTGCGAGGGGCGGGCGCTGGAGGCCCCGTGGCGGTGGGGCGGTGGCTGGGCGCGCAGTTCCCCGCGCCCCTGAGGGGCGGGCGCGGGGAGGGGGTGGGCTGCGGGGTCAGCGGGTGGTCCAGTCCTGTTGGGTGGCCAGGTCGGCCTTGATCTCGGCCAGTTGGGCGGCGACGGCGGTGGGGGCGGTGCCGCCGCGGCCGTTGCGGGAGGCGATGGCGCCGTGGACGCTGAGGACGGAGCGGACCTCGGGGGTGAGGTGCTCGGAGATCTCGGCGAACTGCTGGTCGGTGAGGTCGGAGAGCTCGATGCCCAGGCCCTCGCAGACCTTGACGCAGGCGCCGGCCACCTCGTGCGCGACCCGGAACGGGACGCCCTGCTTGACCAGCCACTCGGCGATGTCGGTGGCCAGCGAGAAGCCGGCCGGGGCCAGCTCCTCCAGTCGCTCGCGGTGCACGGTGAGGGTGGCCATCATGCCGGTGAAGGCGGGCAGCAGGACCTCAAGGGTGTCGCAGGAGTCGAAGACCGGCTCCTTGTCCTCCTGGAGGTCGCGGTTGTACGCGAGCGGCAGGGCCTTGAGGGTGGCCAGCAGGCCGGTGAGGTTGCCGATCAGGCGGCCGGACTTGCCCCGGGCCAGCTCGGCGATGTCCGGGTTCTTCTTCTGGGGCATGATCGAGGAGCCGGTGGAGAAGGCGTCGTGCAGGGTGATGAAGCCGAACTCCTTGGTGTTCCAGATGATCACCTCTTCGGCGATCCGGGAGAGGTTGATCCCGATCATCGCCGTCACGAAGGCGAACTCGGCGACGAAGTCCCGCGAGGCGGTGCCGTCGATGGAGTTGCCGACCGAGCCGCGCTCGAAGCCCAGGTCGGCGGCGACGGCCTCCGGGTCGAGACCGAGCGAGGAGCCGGCCAGGGCGCCGGAGCCGTACGGGGAGACGGCGGTGCGGGTGTCCCACTGGCGCAGCCGCTCGGCGTCCCGGCCGAGGGCCTGCACGTGCGCAAGGACGTGGTGGGCGAAGAGGACGGGCTGCGCGTGCTGGAGGTGGGTGCGGCCCGGCATCGCGGTGTCCGGGTGGGCCTCGGCGAGGCCGACCAGGGCGTGCTGGAGGTCCAGCACCAGGCCGCCGATGATCTTCGCGTGGTCCCGCAGGTACATCCGGAAGAGGGTGGCGATCTGGTCGTTGCGCGACCGGCCGGCGCGCAGCTTGCCGCCGAGGTCCGGGCCGAGCCGCTCCAGCAGGCCGCGCTCCAGGGCGGTGTGCACGTCCTCGTCGGCGATGGTGCCGGTGAAGGTGCCCGCGTCGACGTCGGCGAGCAGTTGGTCGAGGCCGGCCAGCATGGCGGCCAGTTCCTCGTCGCTCAGCAGGCCGGCCTTGTGCAGCACCTTGGCGTGGGCCTTGGAGCCCGCGATGTCGTACGGCGCGAGGCGCCAGTCGAAGTGCACGGAGGCGGAGAGCCGGGCCAGTGCCTCGGAGGGGCCGTCGGCGAAGCGCGCGCCCCAGAGTCGGACGTCTGCGTTCTGGTCGGACGACATCGCGTGGGCTCCTTGCTGGGTAGGGGGAGGTCCCGGCTGCCGGGGGGAGCAGCCGGGACCGGGAGGGGTTGGTCAGGCGAGGTCGCGGCGGGCCGCGATCTTGGAGGAAAGGCCGAAGATCTCGATGAAGCCCTTGGACATCGACTGGTCGAAGGTGTCGCCGGTGTCGTAGGTGGCCAGGTTGAAGTCGTACAGCGACTGCTCGGACTTGCGGCCGTTGACCACCGCGCGGCCGCCGTGCAGGACGAGCCGGATGTCGCCGGAGACGGACTGGTTGGCCTCGTTGACGAAGCCGTCCAGGGCGCGCTTGAGCGGGGAGAACCACAGGCCGTCGTAGACCAGCTCGGCCCAGCGCTGCTCGACCTGCCGCTTGTAGCGGGCCAGCTCGCGCTCGACGGTGACGTTCTCCAGGGCCTGGTGGGCGGTGATCAGGGCGATCGCGCCGGGGGCCTCGTAGATCTCGCGGGACTTGATGCCGACCAGGCGGTCCTCGACCATGTCGAGGCGGCCGACGCCCTGGGCGCCGGCCCGCTTGTTGAGCTCCTCGATGGCCTGGAGCACGGTGACCTTGCGGCCGTCGATCGCGACCGGGACGCCCGCCTCGAAGGTGATGACCACCTCGTCGGCCTCGCGCGGGGTGGCCGGGTTCTGGGTGTACTCGTAGACGTCCTCGATCGGGGCGTTCCAGATGTCCTCCAGGAAGCCGGTCTCGACGGCCCGCCCGAAGACGTTCTGGTCGATCGAGTACGGCGACTTCTTGGTGGTGGCGATCGGCAGGCCCTTGGCCTCGGCGAAGGCGATCGCCTTGTCGCGGGTCATCGCGTAGTCGCGGACCGGGGCGATGCACTTGAGGCCCGGGGCGAGCGAGTTGATGCCGACCTCGAAGCGGACCTGGTCGTTGCCCTTGCCGGTGCAGCCGTGGGCGACGGTGGTGGCGCCGTGCTTCTGCGCGGCGGCGACCAGGTGCTTGACGATGGTCGGCCGGGACAGCGCCGAGACCAGCGGGTACTGGCCCTGGTAGAGGGCGTTGGCCTTGAGCGCCGGCAGGCAGTACTCGTCGGCGAACTCCTCGCGGGCGTCGGCGACCTCGGCCTCGACGGCGCCGCAGTCCAGCGCGCGCTGGCGGATCTTCTCCAGGTCCTCGCCGCCCTGGCCGACGTCGACCGCGACGGCGATGACCTCGGCGCCGGTCTCCTCGGCGATCCAGCCGATGCAGACGGACGTGTCCAGACCGCCCGAGTAGGCGAGTACGACGCGCTCGGTCACGGCTTTCTCCTTCACAAAGGGTGCGTACAG
Source organism: Kitasatospora sp. NPDC088346 (assembly GCF_044740765.1). Classification (NCBI taxonomy): domain Bacteria; kingdom Bacillati; phylum Actinomycetota; class Actinomycetes; order Kitasatosporales; family Streptomycetaceae; genus Kitasatospora; species Kitasatospora sp. NPDC088346. The sequence continues at coordinate 100,046 of NZ_JBIURH010000011.1, read as the reverse complement.
GGCAGGGGAACGGCGCTGTGCGGGATCCCATGCGGCGTTAGGCATAAGTATGCATCACTGCGTATGAAACGCCAAACCCCGTTTTCCGGTGGGGTGCGTCCCGGCCGGGACGGCCGGCCGGGACGGACTACTGGACCTTGGCCTGGGCCAGCTGCATCAGGTGGTCGGCCAGGGCCTGGCCGCCGGCCGGGTCCCGGCTGATCAGCAGCACGGTGTCGTCACCGGCGATGGTGCCGATGACCTCGTACACCTCGGCGGCGTCGATCGCCGAGGCGAGGAACTGGGCCGCGCCCGGCGGGGTGCGCAGCACCACCAGGTTGCCGGAGGCGGTGGCGGACACCATGAGCTCGCCCGCCAGCCGGGCCATCCGGCCCTCGCTGGCGGACTCGCCCATCGGTGCGCGCGGCGTGCGGTCGCCGCCCTCGGCCGGGACGGCGTAGATGAGCGCGCCGTCCCGGTTGCGGATCTTCACCGCGCCCAGCTCGTCCAGGTCCCTGGAGAGGGTGGCCTGGGTGACCACCAGTCCGTCGTCGGCCAGCAGCTTGGCCAGCTGGCTCTGCGAACGGACGGGCTGACGGGTCAGCAGGTCCACGATCCGCCGGTGACGGGCGGTACGGGTCTGCGGGACCTGCGAGGTCGGCCCGGAGGCGGACTGGTCGGGGTGGGGAGCGGTCATACGATGATTCTCCTGGACTGCGCTCAGCTGTTCGCGTCGGGGGCGGACTCCCGCACCGACCGGAGGATCGCCGGCAGGGCGGCCAGGAAGCCGTCCGCCTCCTGTTCGGTCAGGACCAGGGGCGGCACCAGCCGTACGGCGTCCGGTACCGCCGCGTTGACCAGGAAGCCGGCCTGCTGGGCGGCGGCCTGCACCCGGGCGGCCACCGGCTCGGTCAGCACGATGCCCAGCAGCAGGCCCGCGCCGCGGACGTGGGCGACCAGCGGGTCCCCGATCGCCTCGATGCCGGCCCGCAGCTGCTCGCCGACCTTGCGCACGTGGTCCAGCAGGCCCTCGGACTCGATGGTGTCGAGCACCGCCAGGCCGGCCGCGGCGACCACCGGGTTTCCGCCGAAGGTGGTGCCGTGGTGGCCCGGGTGGAGCAGGTCCGCCGCCGGGCCGAAGGCGACCGCGGCACCGATCGGCAGACCGCCGCCGAGGCCCTTGGCCAGGGTGACGACGTCCGGCTCGACGCCCTCGAAGGCCTGGTGGGCGAACCAGTGGCCGGTGCGGCCGACGCCGGTCTGGATCTCGTCCAGGACCAGCAGGGTGCCGGTGGCCCGGGTGATCTCGCGGGCCGCGCGCAGGTAGCCGTCGGGCAGCGGGACCGCCCCGTTCTCGCCCTGGATCGGCTCCAGGAAGACCGCGGCGGTCTCGGTGGTGACGGCCGCCCGCAGCGCCTCGACGTCGCCGAAGGGCACGTGCAGGACGTCCCCGGGCAGCGGGCGGAACGGGTCCTGCTTGGCCGGCTGGGCGGTCAGCGCGAGCGCGCCCATGGTGCGGCCGTGGAAGGCGCCCTGGACGGAGATCAGCTGGGTCCGCCCGGTCAGCCGGCTGATCTTGAACGCGGCCTCGTTGGCCTCCGCGCCGGAGTTGCAGAAGAACACCCGGCCCTCGCGGCCGAACAGCTGGAGCAGGCGCTCCGCGAGCCGCACGGTCGGCTCGGCGATGAACAGGTTGGACACGTGACCCAGGGTCGAGATCTGGCCGGTGACGGCCTCGACGACGGCCGGGTGGGCGGTGCCGAGCGCGTTCACCGCGATGCCGCCGACCAGGTCCAGGTACTCCTTGCCGTCCGCGTCCCAGAACCGCGAGCCCGCGCCGCGCACCAGCGCCACCCGCGGGGTGCCGTAGTTGTCCATCAGCGCGCCCTGCCAGCGTTCGGTGATCCCGCCGTTGCCGCCGGTCATGCCAGTCCCCCCAGTACGGGCACCTCGTCGTCGGGGACGACCATGGTGCCGATGCCTTCGTCGGTGAAGATCTCCAGGAGCAGGCTGTGCTGCACCCGGCCGTCCAGCACGCGGGCGGTGCCCACGCCGGAGCGGACGGCCCGCAGGCAGCCCTCCATCTTCGGGAGCATGCCGCTGGCCAGGCCGGGCAGCATCTCGTCCAGCTCGGTGACGGAGAGCTTGCTGATCACGTCGTCCGAGTCCGGCCAGTCGCGGTACAGGCCCTCGACGTCGGTGAGGATCACCAGCATCTCGGCGCCGAGCGCCACCGCCAGGGCGGCGGCCGCGGTGTCCGCGTTGATGTTGTAGACGTGCCCGTCGGCGCCGCGGGCGATCGAGGAGATCACCGGGATCCGCCCGTCGCCGATCAGCGCCTTCACGGCGCCCGGCTCGATGTGGACGATGTCGCCGACCAGCCCGATGTCGACCTGCTCGCCCCCGACCACGGCGTACCGCTTGACGGCCGTCATGGTGTGGGCGTCCTCACCGGTCATGCCGACCGCGAACGGGCCGTGCCCGTTCAGCAGCCCGACCAGCTCGCGCTGCACCTGGCCGGCCAGCACCATCCGCACCACGTCCATGGTCTCCGGCGTGGTGACCCGCAGACCCGCGGTGAAGGACGACTCCAGTCCGAGCTTCTCCAGCTGGGCGCTGATCTGCGGGCCGCCGCCGTGGACGACGACCGGGTGCAGGCCGGCGTAGCGCAGGAAGACGACGTCCTGGGCGAAGGCCGCCTTCAGGTCCTCGTCGACCATGGCGTTGCCGCCGAACTTGATCACGATGGTCTTGCCGTGGAAGCGCTCCAGCCAGGGCAGCGCCTCGATCAACGTGCGGGCCTTGGGCAACGCGGTGTTGTTACGGGCCTGTTCGCCCTTGGGTGCGATCTGCACGGTGTCCCCCGGATCAGGTCGAGTAGGCGCTGTTCTCGTGCACGTAGTCGGCGGTCAGGTCGTTGGTCCAGACGCTGACCGCGGCCGGACCGGCCTTGAGGTCCGCGGTGATGACCACCTCGCGGTCCTTCATCGAGACCAGGTCGCGGTCCTCGCCGACGCTACCGTCACGGCACACCCAGACGCCGTTGATCGCGACGTCCAGCCGGTCGGGGTCGAAGGCGGCGGAGGTGGTGCCGATCGCGGCCAGCACCCGCCCCCAGTTCGGGTCCTCGCCGTGGATGGCGCACTTGAGGAGGTTGTTGCGGGCCACCGTGCGGGCGACCTCGACGGCCTCCTCCTCGGTGGCGGCGTTCACGATGTCGATCCGGATGTCCTTGCTGGCCCCCTCGGCGTCGCCGATCAGCTGGCGGGCCAGGTCGGCCGAGACGGCCCGGACGGCCTCGGCGAACTCGACCTCGTCCGGCACGGTGCCGGAGGCGCCGGAGGCGAGCAGCAGCACGGTGTCGTTGGTCGACATGCAGCCGTCGGAGTCGATCCGGTCGAAGGTGGTGCGGGTGCCGGCGCGCAGCGCGGCGTCCAGCGCCGGGGCCTCGACGGCGGCGTCCGTGGTGATCACCACCAGCATGGTGGCCAGGCCCGGGGCGAGCATGCCCGCGCCCTTGGCCATCCCGCCGACCGTCCAGCCCGCCGGGCTGGTGACCTCGGCGGTCTTGTGCACGGTGTCGGTGGTCTTGATGGCGATCGCGGCGGACCGGCCGCCGTCCGCGCTGAGGGCCGCCACGGCCTGCTCGACGCCCGGCAGCAGGATGTCCATCGGCAGCCGCTCGCCGATCAGGCCGGTGGAGCAGACCGCCACCTCGCCCGCGCCGGTGTCCAGCTGCTCGGCCACCTTCTCGGCGGTGGCGTGGGTGTCCTGGAACCCGAGCGGTCCGGTACAGGCGTTGGCGCCACCGGAGTTGAGGACGACGGCGGCGAGCCGGCCGGCCTTCAGCACCTGCTCGGACCAGCGCACCGGCGCGGCCTTGATGCGGTTGGAGGTGAAGACACCGGCCGCGGCGAACGACGGGCCGTCGTTGACGACCAGCGCGAGGTCCGGGGTCCCGGAGGCCTTGATGCCGGCGGTGACCCCGGCGGCGCGGAAGCCCTTCGCTGCCGTCACGCCCACGTTCTGACTGTCGGTCACGGTGCGACTCCGTTCAGCGGAAGGCCCAGCTCCTCGGGGAGGCCGAGGGCGATGTTCATGCTCTGCACCGCGCCGCCGGCGGTGCCCTTCACCAGGTTGTCGATCGCGCTGATCGCGATGATCCGCCCGGCGTGCTCGTCCAGGGCGACCTGGACCAGCGCGGCGTTGGAGCCGTAGACCGAGCTGGTCTGCGGCCACTGCCCCTCGGGCAGCAGGTGGACGAAGGGCTCGCCCGCGAACGCCTCGGCGTACGCGGCGCGCAGCGAGGCGGCGGTGGTGCCGGGACGGGCCTTGGCGCTGCAGGTGGCCAGGATGCCGCGGGGCATCGGGGCGAGCGTCGGGGTGAACGAGACGGTGATCTCCTCCCCCGCGACCGGGCCGAGGTTCTGCGCCATCTCCGGGGTGTGCCGGTGGCCGCCGCCGACGCCGTACGGGCTCATCGAGCCCATCACCTCGCTGCCGAGCAGGTGCGCCTTGGCCGCCTTGCCCGCGCCGGAGGTGCCGGAGGCCGCCACGACGACGGCCTCGGGCTCGGCGAGCCGGGCCGCGTACGCCGGGAAGAGCGCCAGCGAGACGGCCGTCGGGTAGCAGCCCGGGACGGCGATCCGCCGACTGCCCTTGAGCGCGGCCCGGTGGCCGGGCAGCTCGGGCAGGCCGTACGGCCAGGTGCCGGCGTGCGGGGAGCCGTAGAACCGCTCCCAGGTGGCGGCGTCCTTCAGCCGGAAGTCCGCGCCGCAGTCGACGACCAGCACGTCCTCGCCGAGGGCCTCGGCGACGGCGGCGGACTGGCCGTGCGGCAGGCCGAGGAAGACGATGTCGTGCCCGGCGAGCACCTCGGGGGTGGTCGGCTCCAGCACCCGGTCCGCCAGCGGGAGCAGGTGCGGTTGCAGCCCGCCGAATCGCGCCCCGGCGTTGGAGCCTCCGGTCAGCGCCCCGATCTCGATCTCCGGGTGGCCGAGCAGCAGGCGCAGCACCTCGCCACCCGCGTACCCACTCGCGCCGGCGACGGCGACTCGCAATGCCATGGCGTTCCTCTCTCGAACTTGGCATGAATATACGCAGCACGGAACATTCATGCAAGAACCCACATGTAAGGGTACCCTAAGTATGCACCTGGGAGGGGGTTGCCGGGGCCCGCGGCGTCGACCTGGGCCGGCTCAGACCCGCTCCAGGCGGTCGGCCAGCTCCAGCAGCTCGGGCAGGCGCAGCACCCGGCCGCCCGAACCCGGCAGCGGGACGTGCAGCGGCCCGGTCCACCGGGCGGGCACGGCGCCGAGCCCGTACACCGCCCCCGCGAGACCGCCGGTCACGGCGGCCACGGTGTCGGTGTCCCCGCCGAGGTCCACCGCCGCCCGCAGGGCGTCCTCGAAGGAGCCGGTGGTCCGCACGGCCCACACCGCCGAACCGAGGCACGGCCAGACGGCGCCGTTGAACTCGGTCGCCAGGCCCGGGTGCCAGTCGGGCGCCAGCACCACCGCGTACCGGCCGCGGTGCTCGGGATGGACGTCCTCCAGCACGGACGGCAGGGCCGCGAGCGGGTCCGCGCCGTCCAGTGCGACCCGGACCAGCTCGTGGAAGACGGCGGTGCCCTCCCACGCGGCACGGTCACCGTGGGTGAGCGCGGCGATCCGGCGGGCGGCGTCCATGGTCGCCGCCCGGCCGGACCGGGCGAAGCGGACGGCGGAGGTGGTGGCCCGCATCAGCGAGCCGTTGCCGGCGGCCCGGAGGGTGCTCTGGAAGTGGAGGTCCGCGGCGAGGTCCCAGGGCATCCCGCCGGTCAGCACGGACTCGGTCTGGATCCCGATGTCCTTCGGGTCCGCCGCGGCCCACCGCTGGAAGCGGGCGAACACGTCCGGCAGGTCGAGCCCGCCGCGCTCCAGCAGGGACTCCGCCAGGTGGACCGCCATCTGCGTGTCGTCGGTGGCCTCGCCCGGGGCCCAGCCGCCGCCCCCGCACATCTCGCCGCCCGCGGCGGGGAAACGTCCGGAGAACACCCCGGCCGCACCGAACTCGAAGGGCGCACCGAGGGCGTCGCCCACCGCCGATCCCACCACCGCGCCGGCGGCGCGCCCGGGGCGGAGCACCGTGGTCACCGGTCAGGTCCGTACGGCGCGCAGGACGACGAACTTCGGATTGCTCGCGACGACCTCGCAGTTGCCGAAGACGCGCCGCAGCTTCACGTGGTAGCCCAGGTGACGGTTGCCGACCACCCAGAGCTCGCCACCGGGGCGCAGCACGTCGCGGGCGCCGAGGAACATCCGCCGGGCGGTGGAGTCCGTGGTCGCCTGGTGGCTGTGGAAGGGCGGGTTGTTGAGCACCACGTCCACCGAGCCGCGCGCGACGCCCGACAGGCCGTCGCCGACCCGGAACTCCGCCGCCGCGACGGAGTCGGTGTTGGCCCGGAAGGTGGCCTCCGCGGAGGCCACCGCCTGGTGGGACTCGTCGACGAACAGCAGCCGGGCCTCGGGGTTGGCCAGCGCCGCGGCCGTCCCGACCACGCCGTTGCCGCAGCCGAGGTCCACCACGTCCAGCGGGCCGCGGTGCTGCGGGAGGTGCTGGAGGAAGAACCTGGTGCCGATGTCGAGGCGCTCGGCGCAGAAGGTGCCCGCGTGGTTGGTGACGGTCCGTCCGGAGAGCGGGCCGATGCCGGCGGGCAGCGGGTAGCTGTGCGGCCAGGGGTTGGCCGTCGGGGCGGGCTTCGGGTCCGGGGTGCAGTGGATCAGCCGGGCCTTGCGGACCGCCAGGGAGGTGCGGGTCGGCCCGAGGATCCGCTCGAACAGGTTCAGCGTGGAAGTGTGGATCTCGGTGACCATGCCGGTGCCGACCACCACCGTGCCCGGGTGGACGGCCGGAGCCAGGCGGTGCAGCTGGTCCTCCAGCAGGGCCAGGCTCTTGGGCACCCGGACCAGCAGCACGTCGATCCGTCCGGGCACCTCGTCCCGGGTCGACAGCAGCCGGACGGCGTCCGGGTCTGCGCCGCTGCGCCGCAGGTTGGCGCGGGTGGCCTGCTGGCCGAGGTGCGAGTCGCTGATCTGCACCGGCCGGTGGGCGGCCAGCGCGGTGGCCAGCGCGCCCCAGCGGTCGCCGACCACGACGACAGTGCCGGTCAGGTCGGTGGGCGGTCCGTCGTCCGTCCCGGCGAGGTGGCGCAGCAGGTAGTCGTCGGCGGCGTCCCAGGCGCGCAGCTGGTCGCGGGGGTCCTCGGGGAAACGGGTGAGGTCGAGCTCGCCCCAGGGCGTCGTGAAACGGTTCATCGTGCCCTCAGGCTAGCCGAGCCGGGGGCCGGCGGTTCAGGGCCGCGGGACGCCGTGGCCGAGCCCCGGGCCGTCCGGGACGACGCCGAGCCGGGTCTCGGTCCGGTAGTGGTCGCGGGTCCGCCCGGCGAGGTCGCGGTACTCCTCGCCGAACGCCTCCTGGAACGCCCGGTACGCCGCCTCGTCGGCCCAGCGGTCCAGCAGCAGGTAGCGGCCGCCGCCGACCCGTTCGTACAGGTCGGTGCCGAGGTACCCGCGGCCGCGGCGGAACAGCCCGGCCCACGCGCCCGCGGCGCCGTACACCTCCTCGAAGCGGGACCGCTGCTCCTCGGCCACCTCGTACTCGTACACCAGGACGTACACCGCCGCCTCCTCGCGCCGCTCGGCTCCGCCACCGCAACCGCACGGTACGCCGGGCCGGGCCCGATCGCGGTGGGGCGCGCGGCGGCGGGCCGGACGGGACGTCAGGGGTCGGGACGTCAGGCCGGGCGGTGGGACGCCGGGCTGCCGCCGCCGCGGGTCATTCGCTAGTTTGTTCGCCGACACCGCAGATCAGCCGCCCGCACACGACGGAGAACACCGCCTCCCATGGACGCCACCCAGCCCGCCGACACCCCGCAGACCCCCGAGGCCCGGCCGGACCCGGTCTGCTACCGGCACACCTCGCGGGAGTCCCACGTGCGGTGCACCCGGTGCGACCGCTACATCTGCCCGGACTGCATGCGCGAGGCCGCGGTCGGCTACCAGTGCCCGGAGTGCGTCAAAGCCGGCAACCAGGGCATGCGGCAGGCCCGGACGCAGTTCGGCGGCCGGGTGGGCGGCGCGCCCTACGTCACGTACGGGCTGATCGTCCTGAACGTGCTGGCCTACCTCGCGGAGCTGGCGAAGTCGACGGTGATCGACGACTTCGCGATGCGCGGGCTCGCGGTGATCGGCCCGGACGGCGGCTACTACCTCTTCCACGGCTTCGTGCTGCCGTCCGACTTCCGGGCGGTGGGGGTCGCGGACGGCGAGTGGTACCGGCTGATCACCTCGGCGTTCCTGCACCAGCCGCCCACCGAGGGGCGGTTCGGGATCGCCCACATCCTGATGAACATGTTCTCGCTGTGGGTGATCGGCCGGGTCGTCGAGGAGCGCCTGGGCGCCGTCCGGTACCTGGCCGTCTACCTGCTGTCCGCGCTGGGCGGATCGGCCCTGGTCTACCTGCTGGACCCGACCGGTGCGGCCGTCGGCGCCTCCGGGGCGATCTTCGGTCTCACCTCCGCGTACTTCGTGCTGAGCCGGCGGCTGCACCACGACCCGCTCGGCGGCAACCGGCAGATGGTCAGCCTGGTGATCTGGCTGGTCGTCTCGGCCGGCATCACCTCCTGGCAGGGCCACCTGGGCGGCCTGCTGACCGGTCTCGCCACCGGCGCGGTGCTGGCCTTCGCCCCGGCGAAGCAGCGCACCGTCGTGCAGGTGACCGGACTGGCGGCCACCCTGGCGGTCCTGGTGACCGTGGTGGTGCTCAAGACCGTCGACCTCGCCGACGCCAACCCGTGGCTGGCCGGATAGGACTAGCGTCGGGCCCATGGACACCGTTCGGCCGACCCTGCACGGCCACGCCCTGACCCTGCGGCCCGCCACCGCGGCGGACATCCCGGCCCTGGCCGCCGTCCGCGCCACGCCCGAGGTGTACGAGCGCTGGCGCGGCGGGCCCGACCTGGCGGCCGAGGTCGCCGAGGAACTCGCCGATCCCGACACCCCGACCCTCGCCGTCGAGTACGGCGGCCGGGTGGTCGGGGCGGTCCAGTGGTACACCGAGGAGGAACCGGACTACCGGCACGCGGGGATCGACATCTACCTCGACCCCGCGGTGCACGGCCGGGGCCTCGGCGCCGACGCCGTCCGCACCCTCGCCCGCCACCTGCTGACCGACCTGGGCCATCACCGCCTGGTGATCGACCCGGCCGCCGACAACGCCGCCGCCATCGCCTGCTACCGCAAGGTCGGCTTCCGCCCGGTCGGCGTGATGCGGCGCTACGAGCGCGGGGCGGACGGGAGTTGGCACGACGGCCTGCTGATGGACCTGCTGGCCGACGAGCTGACCTGACCGGGCCCGTCCCGCACGGCCGGCCGGCCGGCCGTCACCACGACCACCGCCACCGCCGTCGTCGGGCCGCGGGACCACCCGCGATACCCTCCGGGGATGACGCGAACGGGCCGATACCGGTGGCGCACGGAGATCCGTCGGCGCCTGTCCTGGTTCCTCCTCGACCTCGGGCTGGCGGGCAAGGGCACGGGCGACTGCGGCGCTCACGACTGGTACAACCACGACGGGGTCACCGCGCGGTGCTACCACTGCGTCGTCGGCGAGCGTCCCTACCGGGCGGACCTCACGGTGTGACGCGGTCCCGCTGCGGGACCTGAACGCCGGCCCGGCCGGCCCGGCCCCACGGCGAGCGGGGCGGAGATGGTCGTCGGCTCCGAACCCGGCAGCCGGGGCCGCCGCCGGTGGCGATCCCGGCCGCAGGGCCCCGGGATCAGGTGTCGTGGACGGCCTGCGCCAGGAGCTCGGCGGCGCGGACCAGCCGGCGTTCGGGGAGGCCTCCGTAGCCGAGGGCCAGGGCCGCGGGGCCGGGGCTCAACCGCATCGGGGCGACCGGTTCGACCCGGACGCCGCGGGCGACGGCCCCGGCCGTGACGGCCTCCTCCCGGCTGCCGGGCGGGAGTTCGAGGTACAGGTGGAGGCCGGCCGCGACGCCGTGCACCCGGGCCGCGGGCAGGTGGGCGCGCAGCGCGGTCACCAGGGCGTCCCGGCGCCGCCGGTAGCCGGCCCGGACGGTCCGCAGGTGCCGGTCGAAGCCGCCGCCGGCGAGCAGTTCGGCGAAGGTCAGTTGCTCGATCACCCCGGTGCCGAGGTCGGCGTAGCGTTTGGCCTCGACGAACTCCCCGGCCAGCGGCGCCGGGAGGACGGCCCAGCCGAGCCGCAGGCCGGGCGCGAGGGACTTGCTGAGCGAGCCGAGGTGCACGACGTGGTCCGGGGCGAGGCCCTGGAGGCAGCCGACCGGTTCGCGGTCGTAGCGGAACTCGGCGTCGTAGTCGTCCTCGATCACCAACGCGTCGTTCGACCGCGCCCACCGGAGCAGTTCGGCCCTGCGGCGGGGCGCCAGCACCACGCCGGTGGGGTACTGGTGGGCCGGGGTGACCAGGACCACCGTGGCGCCGGTGGCGGCCAGCGCCGGCACGTCCAGCCCGTCGCCGTCGACCGGGACGCCGACCGGCTCGACGCCGTACGCGCGCAGCAGGGCGAGGGTGCCGGGCGAGCACGGGTCCTCGACGGCGTACCGCCGGTGCCCCCGGGCGGCCAGGACCCGGATCAGCAGGGCCAGGCCCTGGGCCACGCCGTCGACCACCACCGGCTCGCCCGGGCCGGCGGCCGCCGCGCGGACCCGACCGAGGTAGCCGGCGAGTTCGGCCCGCAGTTCCGGCAGGCCGGCCGGGTCGCCGTAGCCGAGCCTGCCGTGCGGGGCGGCGGCGAGGGCGCGCCGGGTGGCGGCGAGCCAGGCCGCGCGGGGGAAGGCCGCCAGGTCGGGGGTGCCCGGCTTCAGGTCGTGGTCGGGCACCGGCTCCGGGGGCTCGGCCGGGCGGGCCGGGCCGGGCGTCTCGACCCCGGGGGCGACCCGGGTGCCGGATCCGTGCGCGCCCACCAGGTAGCCCTCGGCGACCAGTTGCGCGTACGCCTCCACCACCACCCCGCGGGAGAGCCCGAGTTGGGCCGCCAGGGCGCGGGTGGCCGGCAGCCGGGCACCGGCGACCAGCCGGCCGTCGCGCACGGCCGTGCGCAGGCCTCGGGTCAGCTGACCGGTGAGGTCGCCCAGCGCGTGGTCGACCGGGACGAGCAGCTCCGCCACAGTGGTCCTCCATCCAGCATGGCAAGTGGTCCTGTCCGGCGGACCACTTCTGCTTCTAGCGTGCCAGACATGCCGCTCTCCCCCACCGCCTCCGGCGGAGTCCGCGCCGCCGCCGCCATGACCGTGCTCGGCTGCTCCACCGGCGCCACCGCCGGCCTGACCGACTACCCGCTGTACGGCGGGCAGGCCCTGCGCTACCTGCTGGCCGCCGCCCTGCTGCTGCCGCTCGCCCGGCGCGGCGGCCCGCTGCGGCCCCGACCGGACCGCGGCGAGTTGGCCCGGCTCGGGCTGCTGGCCGCCACCGGGCTGTTCGCCTTCAACGTGCTGCTGATCCAGGCCCTGCGGCGGACCGACCCGGCGGCGGTCGGGAGCGTCGTCGGCTGCACTCCGCTGCTGCTGGCCGTGCTGGGGCCGCTGCTGGCCCGCCGCCGACCGCAGGCCCGGCTGCTCGGCGCCGCCGCGGTGGTGGTGGCGGGCGCCGCGGTGACCCAGGGGTTCGGGCCCGGCGATCCGCTCGGCTTCCTCCTCGCGCTCGGCACGCTGGCCTGCGAGGCCGCGTTCTCGCTGCTCGCGGTCGACCTGCTGCCCCGGCTGGGCCCGGTGCGGGTGTCCGCGTACACGACGGCGCTCGCCGTGCCGATGTTCGCCCTGGCCGGCCTGGTCGTGGAGGGCCGCCGGATGCTGCGGGTCCCGACGCCCGGGGAGGCGGCCGCGCTGCTCTACCTCGCGGTCCTGCTGACCGTGGTCGCCTTCCTGCTCTGGTACACCGCACTCGGCCGGCTCGGCCCGGAGCGGGCCGGGCTGTTCGCCGGCCTGATCCCGGTGACGGCCGCACTGTCCGGGGCCGCGCTCGGCACCGGCGGGCTGCACCCGGGCGAGCTGCTCGGCAGCGCGCTGGTCGGGCTCGGCGTCTGCGTCGGACTGATGATCCGTCAGAAACCCTCCTCGGAAGCGTCGTTGTGCCCCGAAACGGCGGAGTCACCGGCGGCCCGGTGATCCGGAGGTGGGGAACTCCCCACCCCGGACCGGCCCGCCGCCCCCATGGGATCGGGCCGCCGGCCCGAACAGACTTCTCCGCATGGGAATCATCAACCGCACGGCGGCCCTGCTCACCGCCGCCACCGCCGTCCTCGCCGTCACCGCCCCCGCCTCGCAGGCCGCGCCGGCTGCACCCCGCACCGAGCCGCTGGTCTGGGGCGGCTGCGCCGGCGGCGGCGCCCCGCAGCAGCAGTGCGCCACCGTCTCCGTCCCGCTCGACTACCGGCACCCCGGCGGGCAGCGGATCGACCTCGCGGTCTCCCGGATCGCCAGCGCCAACCCCGAACTGCGCCGGGGCAGCCTGGTGTTGATCCCCGGCGGACCCGGCGGCACCGGGCTGAACACCCCGTCCGCCGTGCTCGGCAAGCTGCCGCAGGAGGTCCGCGACCGCTACGACCTGATCGGCTTCGACCCGCGCGGAGTGGGGCGCAGCACGCCCGTCGACTGCGGACTGGCGCACGAGGACCTGGCCATGGTGCGGCTGCGTCCGTGGCCCGCCGCGGACGGCTCGGTCGACCGGAACACCGCCACCGCCCGCCGGATCGCCGAGACCTGCCTGCACAACGGCGGGCCGGTGCTGCGCTCGATCTCCACCGCCAACGAGGCCCGCGACCTCGACCGGATCCGCCAGGCCCTCGGCGAGCGCCGGATCTCCGCCTGGGGCGTCTCCTACGGCACCTACGCCGGCGCGGTCTACGCGAGCATGTTCCCGCAGCACACCGACCGGATCCTGCTGGACAGCAACGACGACCCCGACCCGGCGAAGGTCGGCCGCGGCTGGCTGGCCGCGTACGGCACCGGCGTCGAGGACCGTTTCCCGGACTTCGCCGCCTGGGCCGCCGCGCCCGGCAACCCGGACCGGCTCGCCGCCACCGCGGCGGAGGTCCGGCCGCTCCTCCTCGACCTCGCCGCCCGGCTGGACCGCGAGCCGCTGCCCTGGCCCGGGGCCAACCCGGCCGTCCTGGACGGCAACGTGCTGCGCCAGACCATGGTCGACGCCCTGTACGACGACGAGCGCTTCCCCGTACTGGCCCGGCTGGTCCTGGCCGGGCTCGGCAGCCGCCCGATGCCCGCCGTGCAGGGCCCGCCGGAGGCGGTCCTGCAGAACACCGTCGCGGTCTCGGTCGGCACCCTGTGCAACGACGTGGCCTGGCCGCGCCCGGCCGGCGGCTACGCCCGGGCGGTCGCCGAGGAGCGCGCCGCGCACCCGCTGACGGCGGGCATGCCGGTCAACGTCATGCCGTGCGCCTTATGGCCGCAGCCCGCCGAGCCGCCGGTGGTGGTGACCTCCCACGGGCCGTCGAACGTCCTCCTGGTGCAGAACCTGCGCGACCCCGCCACCCCGTACGCGGGCGCGCTGAAGCTGCGGCAGGCCTTCGGCGGCCGGGCCCGGATGGTCGCGGTGGACTCCGGCGGGCACGACGCCTACCTCGCCAACGGCAACGCCTGCGGCGACGCGCTGGTGACGGACTTCCTGGTCACCGGCCGCCGCCCGGCCGCGGACACCCGCTGCCCGGCGGCCGGGTAGCCGTTCGCGCGGTGGGTCGTTCCCCGCGGTGGGTCGTTCCCAGCGGTCGGCCGGTGCGCCCGGTCAGCCGCTGCGCGCGGTGAGTCCGAACGCCGACTGGTGGGCCAACCGCCGGTCGGCGTCGGCACCGAGGGCCGCGAGCAGGTCGTCCAGGGGCAGGAAGACCTCCCACGGCTCCCGACCGCAGGCCACGGCCAGCCGGGACACCACCAGGTCCTCCAGGTCGGGCCGGCGACTGTTCTTCCAGACCTGGTCGGCCAGGCTGACCAGCAGTTCCTCCAGGCCGATCCCCGGCAGCGTCCAGGAGGCGTGGGTGCGGGCGTAGCGCGCCTCCCCCTCCGGGACGCCGAGTTCGAGCAGCAGCCGGTACCCGGCCTCCTCGTGGGCGTGCCCCGGGCCGGTCAGCTCCTCGGGGTGGCGGACCTTGCCGATGTCGTGGGTGGCCGCCCCGAACAGCACGCCCGGCCGGTCGAGCACCAGCTGCGGCCAGTGCGCGCCGATGCCGTCGAGCAGGCGGACGGCCACGTCGTGGACCAGCTCCAGGTGCGCGCGCAGCCGAGGCTGGGCACCCGCCCGCGCCAGCAGGTCGCTCGCACGTTCGGGAATCGGTCGAAGATCCAACACACCGTCAGTCATGGCCACTAGGCTGCCATCACGTGATCACTCGTGAGACCGTCGAACGCTATCTGCACCGCCTCCGCCTGCCGCACCCCGGTGCGCCCGGCCCGGACGCCCTGCGGCGCCTGCACCGCGCGCACGTCGAGCACGTGCCGTACGAGAACCTGGAGATACAGCTGGGACGGCCGACCTCGATCGACCCCGAGGAGTCGATCGACCGGATCCTGCGCGGCCGCGGCGGGTACTGCTACCACCTCAACGGGGCGTTCTCCGCCCTGCTCGACGCCCTCGGGTACCAGGTCAGCTGGCACCTGGCCGGGGTGCACACCCCGCCGGCCGAGCAGCCGCCGGGCGCCGACGGCAACCACCTGGCGCTCACCGTCCTGTGCGAGGGCGAACGGCTGCTCGTCGACGTCGCGCTCGGCGACGGCCTGTACGAGCCGCTGCCGCTGCGCGAAGGCAGCTACCACCAGGCCCGGTTGGACTACCGGATGGCGCCCTCCGAGGCGGTGCCCGGCGGCTGGCGGCTCCAGCACGACCCGCGCGGCTCCTTCCTCGGCATGGACTTCTCGCTCGAACCCGCCGCACCGGCCGACTTCGCCGCCCAGCACGAGCGGCTGTCCACCGCTGCGGACTCCCCGTTCGTCCGCGCGGCCGTCGTCCAGCGCCGGCACGCCGACGGCTTCGAGATGCTGCGCGGCCTGGTCCTGATCCGACTGGACGAGGCGGGCCGGCAGGTCCGCGAACTCGGCTCCGCCGAGGAGTGGTTCGACGTCCTGGACAGCCGCTTCGGGCTCGCGCTCGACGACGTCGGACCGGCCGAGCGGGCCGGGCTGTGGGACCGGGTGCAGGCCGTCCACCGGGCCTGGCAGCAGGCCCAGGCCCAGGCGCAGGCGGCGAAGGAGCCGGCCGCCGGCTGAGGCTGCCCCGGGCACCCGTGCGGTCGCCGCCTGCGGCGACGCTGTCTAGGCTGGCGCCCGATGACACTCGACCGACGCACCGTGCTGCGGGCGACCGCGCGGCTGGCGGGGCTGACCGCGGGTTCGGCGATGCTCACCGCCTGCGGCGGCGATCGCACCGGGCCGGGCCGGGTCACTCCCGTGGCCCGGCTCGGACCCGTCCGGCCGACCGCCTCCGGCAGCCCCTCGGCGGGCTCCTCGGACAGCCCGCCGGCCGGACCGACCGCCGTCGCGAACCCGCTGCCCGCCCTGCCGCCGCTGGCCGCCGGCACCCCGGCGGAGGTGGTCACCGGCCCGCGCACCCGCCCGCAGCTCGCGCTCACCTTCCACGGGCAGGGCGACCCCGCGATCGCCGAGGCCGTGCTGCGGACGGCCGAGCAGCACGGCACCCGGCTGACCGTGCTGGTGGTCGGCAGCTGGCTGGACGAGCAGCCGCAGATGGCCCGCCGGATCCTCGACGGCGGCCACGAACTGGGCAACCACACCCAGAACCACCGCAACATCTGCGCCCTGCCGGCCGCCCAGGCCCACGCCGAGATCGCCGAGTGCGCCGACCGGCTGCTGCGGCTGACCGGCTCGATCGGCCGCTGGTTCCGGCCGTCCTCCGCGCAGTACGCCACCGCGACCGTGCGCGAGCAGGCCCGGCTGGTCGGCTACGAACACTGCCTGTCCTTCGACGTCGACCCGCGCGACTACGCCGACCCCGGGGCCGACCTGGTGCAGCGCCGGGTGCTGGGCGCCGCCACCGCCGGCTCGGTGGTGGCCCTGCACCTCGGGCACCGCGGCACCGCCGACGCCCTCCCCGCGATCCTGGCCGGCCTCGACGCCCGCGGCCTGACGGCGGTGACGGCGAGCCAGCTCTGCAGCTGACGTCCCGCGGCCGCTCAGCCGAGCGGGTCGTCGTCCCCGTACGGGCGCAGCCGCAGTGTCCGGGCGTCGGCCGCGCGGATCTCCTCGGCGCGGGCGACCAACTGCTCCAGGTTGTCCCGGCCGGCGTGGACGAACCGCCCGTGCAGGGCGTCGAACCGGCCGCGGGCGGCGTCCACCGCGACGGCCACCACGTACGGGAGGGAGCCCCACTCCTTCATGTCCGCGAACATCGGCATCCCGGCGGTCATGTCCGTGGCGACCGCCCCGGGGCTGATGTCCAGCACCACCACCCCGTGCGCGCCGACCGAGTCGGCGATGTTGTCGGAGAGCCGCAGCAGTGCGCCCTTGGAGGTGGCGTACGCCGTGTAGCGGCCGTCCGGGCGCAGGGCGAAGCCGGAGTTGAGGTTGACCACGCGGCCGCGGCGGCGCGACACCATCCCCGGCAGCACGCTGCGCAGCAGGTTGTACGGGCCGCGCAGGTTGGTCTCCACCACCTGCCACCACTGGGTCGGGTCGGTCTCCCAGATCGGCGCCTCGACCGGGTCGACCAGGCCCGCGTTGTTGACCAGCAGGTCCACCGGGCCGAGGTCGCGCTCGACCGCGCGGACCGCCTCCCGGACGGCGCCCGGCCGGGTCACGTCGGCGGTGACGGCGACGCCGCGGGCACCGTGGCGGACGCACTCCCGGAGGGTGTCGATCAGCGCGTCGTGGCTGCGCCCGAGCAGACCGACCGCCATGCCCTCGGCGGCCAGCCCGACCGAGATCTCCCGCCCGATCCCGCGCCCCGCCCCGGTGACCAGCGCCACCTGGCCGACCAGCGATCCCGTCGCCATCCCTGTGCCTCCTCGGGTCTGCCCGCATTCTCGCCCCGCCCGGACGCCGTTCGGGGGAGCACACCCGGGGCCGCGGGCGCATCACCCGGACGGCTCAGCGGACCCGGCCGGGCACCCGGGAGCGCCCGGAGGTGAACGTGCGTTAAGCCAGGTAGTACCGTCGTCCGGGCGGCACACCGGGCCACAACACCCGGTGCTCCGTCCGCAGAGCAGCCGGCTGGGTCACCCCCAGCACCACCGTGAAGGGCAACTGAGTGAGTGACATCGCGCGCGTCGGAGTGATCGGCTGCGGCCTGATGGGGTCGGGCATCGCCGAGGTCTTCGCCCGCTCCGGCCTGGACGTCCTGGTCTCCGAGGCCAGCGGCGAGGCCCTTGAGCTCGGCCGTACCCGGCTGACCAACTCCCTGGAGACCGCGGTCAAGCGCGGCAAGCTGAGCGAGGAGCAGCGGGACGAGGCCCTGGCCCGGCTCTCCTTCACCACCGACCTCGCCGACTTCGCCGACCGCGACCTGGTGGTCGAGGCCGTCGCCGAGCGCGAGGACATCAAGGTCCAGATCTTCCAGACCCTGGACCAGGTCGTGCAGCGCCGGGACGCGATCCTGGCCTCCAACACCTCCTCCATCCCGATCGTGAAGCTGGCCGCCGCCACCTCCCGTCCGGAGCAGGTCATCGGCCTGCACTTCTTCAACCCGGCGCCGGTGCAGAAGCTGGTCGAGGTCATCCCGACGCTGACCACCTCCGCCGAGACCACCGCCCGGATCGAGGAGTTCGCCGTCCAGTCGCTGGGCAAGGAGCCGATCCGCGCCCGCGACCGGGCCGGCTTCGTGGTCAACGCCCTGCTGGTGCCGTACCTGCTCTCCGCCGTCCGGATGTTCGAGACCGGGGTCGCCACCGCGTCCGACATCGACAAGGGCATGGAGGCCGGCTGCGCCCACCCGATGGGCCCGCTGCGGCTGTGCGACCTGATCGGTCTCGACACCATCGTCTCGATCGCCGAGTCGATGTACGAGGAGTACAAGGAGCCGCTGTACGCCGCTCCCCCGCTGCTCTCCCGGATGGTCGACGCGGGCCTGCTGGGCCGCAAGTCCGGCCGCGGCTTCTACGACTACACCGTGACGGCCTGACCCAGGGCGCGTACGCGGGGCGGCGGCCCGGCCCGGACCTCGGTCCGCGCCGGGCCGTTCGCGGCCGTCCGGTCGACGCGGCCCTCGAGGTGGTGGGAGTCTCGTAGGGAGGCCGTCTCACCGGCTGGAGGTGGCGGCGATGGACATCGTGCTGGTCACGGGCGGGACCGGGCACCTGGGCCGGGACGTGGTGGCCCGGTTGGGGGCCACCCACCGGGTGCGGGTGCTGGCCAGGTCGCCGGGGGACGACGAGGGCGTGGAGTGGGTCCGGGGCGACCTCGCCACCGGCGCCGGGGTCGCCGAGGCGGTGTCGGGGGTGTCGGCCGTGGTGCACGCGGCGACGTACTCCCCGGCCGCGCAGCGCGGCTACCCGCGACCGGCGGACCTGTGGCGCAGCCCGCCGGAGGTGGACGTGGACGGGACCCGGCGGCTGCTGGAGGCGGCCGCCCGGGAGCGGGTCGAGCACCTGGCGTACGTCTCGATCGTGGGCGTGGACCGGCCGCGCGGGCCGTACCTGCGGCTGAAGCTCACCGCCGAGGAGCTGGTGCGGGAGTCCGAGGTGCCGTGGTCGATCCTGCGGGCCACCCAGTTCCACTGGCTGCTGGACCGGATGCTGGGCCGGGCCGCCCGGCTGCCGGTGCTGCCGCTGCCCACCCGGATGCCGACGCAGCCGGTGGACTCGGCGGACTTCGCGGCGTACGTCGCCGCGTGCGTGGCCGGCGGTCCGGCGGGGCGGTGCGAGGACTTCGCCGGGCCCGAGGTGCTGACCCTGGGCGAGCTGGTCGACCAGTGGCAGTGGGCCCGCGGCAGGCACCGCCGGGTGCTGAACCTGCCCGCGCCGGCCGGTCTGATGCGGGCCGGGCACATGATGACCGCGCCGCACGGGCGCCGCGGCGACACCACCTGGTCGGCCTGGCTGGGCACGCACGGGCCGCAGTGAGGGATCGGCCGGACCGGGCCCCGGTGCGCGGGCCGCAGGCTCCTGGCGAGCGGCCGGGAACGTGACGGGACCCGGGAGCGGTATCCGGCTCCCGGGCCCCTGAGGTGCCACCCAAGTGTTCGCGCCGGCACGTTTAAGAGCAGCGGATCATTCTGACAGTGCCGTGTTCTGCCTTTGAACTACCGTGCCAGGAGGAGAGGCACAGGCGGGACTTGAACCCGCATCCGACGCTTCGGTCCGCGCCCGGTCGATCCGGCGCTCGGTGGCGAATACTGAGACTGGAGCGAGAGTCTGAGTTTCAAGGGGCTGCCTCTTCCGCTTGGGCCACCCCGGCGCGTGGTGCCGGGGGGAGGATTCGAACCTCCACCGTTACCCCTGTGTCAGCTTCAACATCAGTGTCAGCTTGCGCTGTTGCCAGCGCACCCCTTCGCTCTCACGAGGGGCGATCAGAAGACTACCCGAACAGGTAGCCGAAGACGGCGTCGCCGGCGCGCCGGTCGGTGATCTCGGCGCCGTTGGCCTCCTCGCGGGCGAACTGCACGGCCTGCTGGAGCTTCTCGACCCGCTCGACCAGCTCGTTCACCCGCCGGGCCGGGAGCGCGCCGGAGAACTTCACCGTGGTCCAGTACCCGACCGGGACGTCCTCGTAGTACACCTCGACCTGCGCCGGGTGCTTCTCGGTCGCCTCGGCCTTGACGTGGTTGCGCGGCACCTTCTTGGTCCGGATGGTGCGGACGGCGTCGGTCTTCCAGGCGTCGGTGGACGGGTCGAGGTTCCACGCCTCGGAGGCGTCCAGCACCGGCAGCTTGCGCACGAAGGTGTACAGGTCGGCGAGCTGCTTCTCCAGGAAGAGCAGGTAGGTGACCGGCACGTCCTTGATCAGCGGGCGCCCGTCGACGACCACGTCGGCCCGGGCCGAGCAGTTGGCCCAGTCCTTGGTCGCGGTGACGTCGAACAGCCGGGTGAGCGAGGTGGCGGTGGCCCGCAGGATGTCCTCGGCCTTGACCTGGACCCGGGTCGACTCGGGCGGGAGCTGCTCGCCCTCCTCGTCCTTGGGCTGGTAGGTGCGGGAGATGCCCGCCAGCAGGGCCGGCTTCTGCAGGCCGTGATGGGCCTGCGTGAGCTCCTGGAAGGACTTGGACTTGACGCCCTTTTCGACCGCGATGATCTGGTTGAGTTTCGCCACGTCCGGAACGGTATCAGCCGCCTGACGTACTGTCGTGCGATTTGTGCGGCGGTGACGGCTGCCGTCCGGCCCGGCGGTCCGGGCCGGACGGGAACCGGGGGTCAGCTGTTGATGCTGTACGGGTCGCCGTAGACCTTCCACTTGAGCGGCGGGTTGAGGTCGAAGTTCTTCGCGTTGAGGAAGACCAGTTGCTCGGTGTCGACCCTGCTGGTGTCGGCGTGCGCCTCCTCCTTCTTCATGACCACCTTGCGGGCGTCCAGGAAGGCCTTCAGGTACGCCGTCTCGTCGCCGCCCTGCGCCGGCGACTTGGCCTTCTTGAGCGCGGCCTTGCGGATCCCGCCGAAGCTGTCGGAGTCGGTGCCCGGGCCGTGCATGACGATCGCGTCGTAGTAGACGAACTGCCCGAGCGCACGCAGCCCGTCCGCCTTGGCCTGCTGCACCGCCGGGTCGAAGTACACGCGGTCGCGCTCGTCGTTCTGGGCGCGCTGGAAGACGGTGTCCTTGGCGGCGGCCGCCCAGTCCTTCTCGAACGCCGTGCCGAGGCCCGCGTGCGACTCCGAGCCGTTCACCTTGCGCAGCGCCGGCAGGTACTTGGCGAGGACGTTGCCGGGCTTGAGGTCCGTGTAGTGCTCGACCAGGTCGAGCATGTCGCCGGTGCCCGAGCAGAAGCCGATGATCCCGGCGGTGTAGCCGCGCCCGTCACCGATGTCCTCGATGTACTTGTACTGCGCCTTCCAGTCCAGCGAGGAGTTCTCCGCGCTGGACACCAGCTGCATCGCGATGTCCTTCTTGTGGGCGTCGTCCAGCCCCACACCCGCCACCGAGACCACCGAGGTCTCTGCGGCGTGGCCGATGCCCGCGGTGGCGGCCGCGAGCGGGACGGCGGCGAGGACGATCGCCAACGCGGTACGGGTGGTGCGGTGTCGAGATGCCATGTGACGCTCCGTCGGCCGGCTGCGGGCATGGAGGAACCCACAGAACGAGTTAGGAAACTTTCCTAACTGATTGAAGCGCCCCTCCGGCCCCACCCGCAAGGCCCCTGCCGCGGAAAGGAGTTGACGGAACGTCCGGCCCGCGCACCGCCACCGGGCCGCCACCGGCCCCCGCACCGCCGGTCACCTGCACCGATGGCGGCTCCGGCACCTCCGGGGTCACGCCGCCGCTCGCCCGAACGCCGAAGGGCCCCGCCCCCGGAACGATTCCGGGGGCGGGGCCCTGTCAGGCCGTCGGATGCGGTCAGGCGCCGCGCAGCACCGCGCCGGTGCGCTCGCCCGCCGCCGCGACCGCGTTCGCGCGGGCGGCCGAGGCCTCGTCCGCGGTCAGCGTGCGGTCGGCGGCGCGGAAGCGCAGCGAGTACGCCAGCGACTTCTTGCCCTCGCCCGCCTGCTCGCCGGTGAAGACGTCGAACAGCCGGATGGCCTCAAGGAGTTCGCCCGCACCGTCGCGCAGCGCCGACTCGACCTCGGCGGCCGGGACGGCGGAGTCGACGATCAGCGCGACGTCCTGGGTGGCCACCGGGTAGGAGGACACCGCCGGGCCACCGACCCGCTGCCCGCCGTCGGCGAAGAGCAGGTCCACGTCGATCTCCATCGCCGCGGTGCGCTCGGGCAGGTGCAGCGCCTTGATCACCCGCGGGTGCAGCTCACCGGCGTGGCCGACCACGCGCTCGCCGACCAGCAGCTCGGCGCACCGGCCGGGGTGCCACGGGGCCCGCTGGGCCTGCCGGACGGTCAGTTCGACGTTGGCCGCGCGGGCCACCGTACGGGCCGCCTCCACGGCGTCCGCCCAGCTCGCGCCCGCGCCCTTGCCCCACCAGCCGGACGGCAGCCGCTCGCCCGCGAGGGCGACGGCGATCCGGCGCGGCTGGTGCGGCAGCGCGGCGTCCAGCTCGGCCAGCTCGGCCTCGCTCGGGCGGCGGTCCACCGGGAGCCGCGGGGCGACCCGCAGCTCCGCCTTCGGCAGGAACACCGTGCCGGTCTCGAAGACCGCCAGGTCGGTGTTGCCGCGGCCGATGTTGCGGCGCAGGGCACCGAGCAGCCCGGGCAGCAGCGTGGTGCGCAGGCCCGGCTCCTCGTCGTTGAGCGGGTTGACCAGCGTCACCGTACGGCGGCGCTCGTCGTCCTGCTCGAAGCCCAGGGCGTCCAGCACGGCCTCGCCGATGAACGGGTAGTTGTTCACCTCGACGTAGCCGGCCCCTGCCAGCGCCACGCCGGCCCGGCGGTGGAAGCGCTGGGCCTCGGTCAGACCGCGGCCCGGCGGGACGGTCGGCATCCGGGCGGGGACGTTGTCGTAGCCCTCCAGCCGGATGACCTCCTCCGCGAGGTCGTACGGGTCGGTGAGGTCGGGCCGCCAGGTCGGCGGGGTGACCTCCAGGATGTCGGCGCCCACCACGGAGCAGCCGATCTCCTGCAGCCGCCGGGTCACGGTCTCGCGGCCGTAGCCGGTGCCGGCCACCCGGTCCGGGAGGTCCGCGTCGATGGCGATCGTACGCAGCGGGTGCGGGGCCGCGATGTCGGTGACCCCGGCCTCGGCGGTGCCGCCGGCGATCAGGACCAGCAGGTCGACGGCGCGCTGGGCGGCGGCGCGGGCGGCCTCCGGGTCGACCCCGCGCTCGAAGCGCTTGGACGCCTCGGAGGGCAGCTTGTGCCGCTTGGCGGCGCGGGCGATGCTGACCGGCTCGAAGTGCGCGGCCTCGATGATCACCTCGGTGGAGCCGCCGACCAGGCCGGTCTCCGGGTCCACGACCGGGTCGAGGATCTCGGTGGTGGCGCCGCCCATGACGCCGGCCAGGCCGATCGGACCGCTGTTGTCGCAGATCAGCAGGTCCTCGGTGGACAGCTTGCGGGTGACCCCGTCCAGCGTGGTGAGGGTCTCGCCCTGGGCCGCGCGGCGGACCTGGATCGGGCCGTCGACCCGGTCGCGGTCGTAGGCGTGCAGCGGCTGGCCGACCTCCAGCATCACGTAGTTGGTGATGTCGACGGTCAGCGAGATCGGACGGATGCCCGACTTCTGCAGCCGGCGCTGGAGCCAGATCGGGGACTTCGCGGCCGGGTCCACGCCGGTGACGGTGCGGGCCACGAAGCGGTCGCAGCCGGCCGGGTCGGCGACCTTGACCGGGTGGCCGTAGGAGTTCGCCGGCGGGACGTCCAGCAGCGCCGGGTCGGCCAGCGGCAGCCCGTACGCGGCGGCGGCCTCGCGGGCCACGCCACGCAGGGACAGGCAGTAGCCGCGGTCGGGGGTGACCGCGATGTCCAGCACCTCGTCGACCAACTGGAGCAGCTCGATCGCGTCGGTGCCGGGCTCGTACTCCGGCGGCAGCACGATGATGCCGTCGTGGTCGTCGCCCATGCCCAGCTCGCGGGCGGAGCAGATCATGCCGGCCGAGGTGTGGCCGTAGGTCTGCCGCGCGGAGATCGGGAACGGGCCGGGCAGCACGGCGCCCGGCAGGACCACGACGACCTTGTCGCCGACGGCGAAGTTGGTCGCGCCGCAGACGATCTCCTGCGGCTCGCCGGTGCCGTTGGCGTCGCCGACGTTGACGAAGCAGTGCCGGATCGGCTTCTTGAAACCGGTCAGCGTCTCGATGGAGAGGACCTGGCCGACCACCAGCGGGCCCTTGAGGTCGGCGCCGAGCTGCTCGACGGTCTCGACCTCCAGCCCGGCCCGGACCAGACGGGCCGCCACGTCGCGGCCGGTCTCACCCGCCGGAAGGTCGACGTACTCGCGCAGCCAGGAGAGCGGGACGCGCATCAGATCTCCATCCCGAACGGGAGGGTGAAGCGGACGTCACCCTCGACCATGTCGCGCATGTCGGCGACGTTGTGGCGGTTCATCAGGATTCGCTCCAGGCCCAGGCCGAAGGCGAACCCGCTGTAGCGGCTCGGGTCGACGCCGCAGGCGACCAGCACCCGCGGGTTCACCACGCCGCAGCCGCCGAGCTCGATCCAGCCCTCGGAGGAGCAGGTCCGGCACGGGCGGTCGGGGTTGCCGACGCTCTCGCCGCGGCACACGAAGCACTGCAGGTCGATCTCGGCGCTCGGCTCGGTGAACGGGAAGTACGAGGGCCGCCAGCGCAGCTCCAGGCCGTCGCCGATCAGCTTGGACACCAGCTGCTCGATGGTGCCCTTGAGGTCGGCGAAGGTGATCCCCTCGTCCACCGCCAGGCCCTCGACCTGCCGGAAGACCGGGGTGTGGGTGGCGTCCAGCTCGTCGGTCCGGTAGACCCGGCCGGGGCAGACCACGTAGACGGGGGGCTCGCGGTCGAGCATGGTGCGGGCCTGGACCGGGGAGGTCTGGGTGCGCAGCACCACGCCGGAGTCCGGCGTGCCGTCCGGGGCCTGGACGAAGAAGGTGTCCTGCATCGAGCGGGCCGGGTGGTCCTGGTGCAGGTTGAGGGCGTCGAAGTTGAGCCACTCGGCCTCCACCTCGGGGCCCTCGGCGACCTCGTAGCCCATGGCCACGAAGGTGTCCTCGATCCGCTCGGCCAGCGTGGTCAGCGGGTGCCGGGCGCCGCGCGGGGCGCGGTCGTACGGCAGCGTGACGTCCACCGCCTCCTCGACCAGGACCCGGGCGTCCCGCTCCGCCTCCAGCTCGACCTGGCGGCGGGCCAGCGCCTGGTTGACGGCGCCGCGGGCCTGGCCGATCAGCTTGCCGGCCGCCGCCTTGGCGTGCGGCGGCAGCGCGCCGATCTCGCGGTTGGCCAGCGACAGCGGGGAGCGGTCGCCGGTGTGGGCGACCTTGGCGGCCTTGAGCTCGTCGAGGCTGCCGGCCGCGGCGAAGGCGGCAACCGCCTCGTCCCTGGCCTGCTCCACCACCTCGGGCTTGAGTGCCTCGACCTCTACCGGGTCGTACGACTTATTGGGTGCCGACATCTCTATCTTTCCCGTGCTCCTGCTGGTGAAGGGTCCTGATCGAACAGCTCGCCCCTGCGTCACGCCCGGTGTGGCCTGGTCGCGGGCAGCCGATCCCGGTGAACCGGGGGAGGGGTGTCCGCGGCTCGGCCGCGCAGGGCGTACCACAACGCCAAAGGTCGAGTGTAGTCGTAGCGCGCGCAGGGCCCGTCTCGGGCCGGGAGGGCCCCCGCGCGGCGAAGCCCGCCGGGCCGGCCGCTCCAGTCGCTCTCAGAGCATGAAGTCCGGCACTCCGGCGGGCAGGATAAATCGGAACTGGGCGCCGCCACCGGGCGCCCGGCTGATCCTGATGGTGCCGCCGTGGGCCTCGACGATGCCCTTGACGATGTAGAGGCCCAGGCCCGTGCCGCCGCGCTTGGAGCCGCGCCAGAAGCGGGTGAAGACGCGCGGCATCGACTCCTCGGGGATGCCGCTGCCTTCGTCGCTCACGGTGACCGCTGTTCCTTCCAGGACCCGGGGCGGGGTGCCCGGGGGCTCCCAACCGGCCGCTTCCACCACTTCCTTGGCGGACGCCACCTCGATGGTGACAGTCCCCTCGCCGTGCCGCACGGCATTTTCCAGCAGGTTGGCCAGCACCTGGTCGACCTTGTCCGGGTCGGCCCACAGCGGGCCGGAGAGCTCGCCGATCCGGATGAGGAAACGGTCCGCCGGGATGCCGGCCGCGACCTTGCCCTCGACGTGCCGGCGGACCGCCGCCGGCAGGTCGACCACCTGCTTGCGGACCTCCAGCCGGCCGGCGTCGATCCGGGAGATGTCGAGCAGTTCGGCGATCAGCCGGGTGACCCGGTCGGCGTCCGCGTCGACGGTCTCCAGCATCACCCGCTTCTGCCCGTCGTTGAACCGCTCCCACTTGGCCAGCAGGGTCGCGGTGAAGCCCTTCACACTGGTCAGCGGGGAGCGCAGCTCGTGCGCCACGGTCGCGATCAGTTCGGCGTGGCTGCGCTCGGTGCGCCGGCGGGCCTCGGTGCCGCGCAACGACACCACCACCCGCTCGACCCGGCCGCGCGGGTGCCCGCGCACGTACCGGGCGGAGGCCAGTAGCTCGCGGCCTCCTGGCAGCAGCAGGTTGCGCTCGGGCTGGCCGGTGCGGACGGCGAGGCCGCCGTACGGGTCGGTCAGCTGCCACCAGCGCCGGCCGTCGAGGTCCTCCAGCGGCAGGGCCTGCTCCAGCGGGGCGCCGAGCGCGGCGGCCGGGGCGATGCCGGTGATCCGGGCGGCGGCGCTGTTGAAGACGGTCACCAGGCCCCGGGCGTCGGCGACCACGAGCCCGTCCGGCAGTTCGTCCGGGTCGAGCTGTGCCGCACTGCCCACCATGGGTGTTCCTCCCGCTTACCCAGCGTGTTGCCGCCCCGAGGTGACCCTAGCGCCCCTACCCCCGTGCGCGACAGCCTCCGGGCGAGCGCTGTGCGCGGGCGGAGGCGTACAGGCACACGGCGGCGGCCGTGGCGAGGTTGAGGCTCTCGGCGTGCCCGTGGATGGGCACCCGCACCACCTCGTCCGCCAGGGCCCGGGTCTCCTCCGGCAGGCCCCAGGCCTCGTTGCCGAAGACCCAGGCCCCGGGTGCGCCGAGGGTGCCCTCGTCCAGCTCCTGGTCCAGGTCGCGCTCCCCCGCGCCGTCGGCGGCGAGCACCCGCACGCCGGCCGCGCGCAGCCGGGCGACGGCCTCCTCGATCGGCACGCCGGTGGCGAACGGCAGGTGGAAGAGGCTGCCGACGGAGGCCCGGACGGCCTTCGGGTTGTAGAGGTCGACCGAGGCGTCGGTGAGGACGACGGCGTCCGCGCCGGCCGCGTCGGCGGTCCGCAGCACGGTGCCGGCGTTCCCGGGGTCACGGACGTGCGCGAGCACGGCGACCAGCTGCGGGCGGGCGGCCAGCACCTGGTCGAAGGGGGTGTCGATGAAGCGGCAGAGCGCGACGATGCCCTGCGGGGTGACGGTGTCGCAGATCTCCGCGATCACCTCGTCGGTGGCGGTGAGCACCGGCAGCCCGGCGGCCAGCGCCGCCTCGACGATCTCGGCGTGCCGCTCGGCCGCCTCGAAGGTCAGGTAGATCTCCACCACGGCGTGCTCGGCCGAGCCCGGCAGCTGCCCGTACGCCACGGCCTCCCGGACGGCCTGCGGCCCCTCGGCGAGGAAGCGGCGCTCCTTGCCGCGCTGGTTCCGCTTGGCGAGCCGGCGGGCGGCGATCACCCGCGGGGAGCGCAGGGAGGTGAGCAGGGGGGTGTCGGTGCTCTGCATGCTCTCGTTCTCTGGGTAGGGCCGCGGGGTGCGCCGCCGGGGGTGCCCCGACGAATCGGACCCGCAGGCCGTGTGGCCTGCGGGTCCGGACAGCTCGGCTGTGATCCGCGCGGGATCAGGCAGCGGCGACCTTCGGCGCGTTCACGTCGGCCGGCAGCGCCTTCTGGGCGACCTCGACGAGGACGGCGAACGCACCCGCGTCGTGCACGGCCAGCTCGGCCAGCATCTTGCGGTCGATCTCGACGCCGGCGGCCTTCAGGCCCTGCACGAAGCGGTTGTAGGTGATGCCGTTGGCACGGGCCGCAGCGTTGATGCGCTGGATCCAGAGCTGGCGGAAGTCGCCCTTGCGCTTCTTGCGGTCGTTGAAGTTGTAGACGAGCGAGTGGGTGACCTGCTCCTTGGCCTTGCGGTACAGGCGCGACCGCTGGCCGCGGTAACCGCTGGCCCGCTCGAGGATGACCCGGCGCTTCTTGTGGGCGTTCACTGCCCGCTTGACGCGTGCCACTTGATTACTCCTTGGGTTGGACCGCGGACTGCTTCACGCGGTCCGTCATTCGATTGGGTCGGGAAGGATCAGCCGGTCCCACGGCGGAACCGTGGGCGGGCGATCACTTGCCCAGAAGCTTCTTGATCTTCTTGGCGTCGGCCGGGGCCATCACGACGGTGCCGGCCAGCTTGCGGGTCAGCGTCGAGGGCTTGTGCTCCAGCAGGTGGCGACGGCCCGCACGCTCGCGCAGCACCTTCCCGGAGCCGGTGATCTTGAAGCGCTTGCTGGCGCCGCTGTGCGTCTTTTGCTTCGGCATGTCGCCGTCTCTCCTCATCGTCCGCCCCTCGGCCCCGCACATTGCTGCGCGGGTCCCGGGGCACAGGCCCCTCCCCACCCGGTGTCGGGTCAGGAGGGCGGTTCTCGGTGACCGGGGCGGCTGCCCCGGTACCTGGTGGCCGGTCGCTCGGACGTTCCGTGAGCCCGCAGGGGCTCAGGCGTCCTGGGCGGTCTCGGCCGGCTGCTCGACCTCGGCGGCCGGGGCCTCGACGGCCTCGACGTCCGCGGTCTCGTCACCCTCGACGACCTCGGTCCGGTCGAGGGCCTCGTCGGCCTCGATGTCGTCCTCGGTGTCGTCGGCGACCGAACCGGGGGTCCGGCCCTGGCGCTCGGCCTTGCGGGCGTCCGCAATGGCACGGGCCTCGGCCATGGCCTCGGTCTTCTTCTTGTGCGGGCCGAGAACCATGATCATGTTTCGGCCGTCCTGCTTGGCCGAGGACTCCACGAAGCCCAGCTCCTGGACGTCGTCCGCGAGCCGCTGCAGCAGTCGGAAGCCCAGCTCGGGGCGGGACTGCTCACGACCGCGGAACATGATCGTGATCTTGACCTTGTCGCCCTGCTTGAGGAACCGGACGACGTGACCCTTCTTGGTGTCGTAGTCGTGCGGGTCGATCTTCGGCCGGAGCTTCATCTCCTTGATGACCGTGTGCGCCTGGTTCTTGCGCGCCTCACGGGCCTTCATGGCCGACTCGTACTTGAACTTGCCGTAGTCCATGAGCTTGCAGACCGGCGGCCGCGCGGTGGCGGCTACCTCGACCAGGTCCAGGTCGTACTCCTGGGCAAGCTCCAGCGCCTTGGCGAGCGGCACGATGCCGACCTGCTCGCCGCTGGGACCGACGAGTCGCACCTCGGGGACGCGGATCCGGTCGTTGATGCGGGGCTCGGTGCTGATGGGGCCTCCTCGGTTGCACCTTCTTCGATGCGGCCGTCGGACGGCGGTCGCACGTAGTGGTATCGACCACTGGGCGGGGCTTCATTCATGCTGCGCTGCGAACAGCACCGCAAGCACGAAAAAAGCCCCGCACGGTGACAGGCGGGGCTCCACACAATCCCGGGCGCCCGGCGAGGGCGCCACTGGCGACCGGCGACCCTGGGGGCGCCCGACGCGGACCGTACCCGTCGACCGCGAGGACGAAGCGGGTGGGAGACTGTCGCGGCGGCCCTGACGGGCCTCCTGGGTGGAGCCTCCACTTGCTGGCCACGAACCCATGCGGGAACCTGGCCGGTCAGTCTCGAAGCATACAGCCTTTCCCCCCGCGCCGGTATTCCGCCCCCTCCGGGCCGGGCCCGCCGACCTGCGGCGCACCGGCCGACCACCCCCTGGGTACGCTCGCTGTGTACCCAACCCGGCACGACGGAGTGAGCCATCTTGACCAGCCAGCCCGAGCACCACGAAGAGCACCCCGGCGACGGGGCCATCGGCTTCGACGACCTGACCCGCGACATCGCGGAGGTGCCGGCCGTCGAGGTGATCACCACCGTGGCGGTCCACCTGATGAGCGCCGCCGCCGTCAAGTGCGGGCTCGCCGAGGGCGGCGAGAAGGACAAGGACCTGGACGAGGCCCGCAAGCTGATCACCGCCCTGGCCGGCCTGGTCACCGCCGGTGCCCCGGAGATCAGCAACTTCCACGCGGCCCCGCTGCGGGACGGGCTGCGCTCGCTCCAGCTGGCCTTCCGCGAGGCCTCGCTGGTGCCCGACGCCCCGGGCTCCGGCCCCGGCGAGAAGTTCACCGGGCCGGTCTACTCCTGAGCCCCTCGCCCGCCCGCTGAGGCCCCAGCCCGACGCGGCCGGCGCCTGCCGCGGCCCGCGACCGCCGATGCCCCCGGACCCGTGCCGGGGGCATCGCCGTGTCCGGCTCCGGCCGGTCCGGGTCGGGGCCGGGGCCGGTCCGGTTCCGGTTCCGGGTCAGCGGCGGTGTCGGGTCGGCCGGCGTGCCGGGGCCGGTCCGGTTCCGGTTCCGGGTCCGGGTCAGCGGCGGTAGAGGGCGTCGGCGGGCAGCGCGGTGGTGGCCGGCACCAGCGCCAGCTGGAGGCCGCGGTCCAGCCTGACCCGGAGCACCGGATCGCCGGTCAGCCCCCCGGCCAGCCGCTCGACCGTCTCCCGGACCACCTCGTCGGCCGTCCCCTCCTCCAGGGTCACCGCCAGCGTGCCGTCCACCCCCTGGCCGGGCACCAGGTGGCCGGCCAGCACGGAGGGCTCGGCCGCCAGCAGCCCGCGCACCGCCTCGCGCACCTCCGGGTCGGCGACCGGCGGCAGGTAGCGGCGGCACTCCGCCACCGCGCGCAGCCGGGCGCCGGTCAGCTGGAAGGACACCGGACCGGCCGGGTCGAGCAGCAGCGTGTCGGCCCGCTCGGAGTACGCCACCATGGCGGCCTGCGGGGCCGCCACCGGGGCTGGCCGGGCGTCGGCGCGCCACCGGGCCATGCTCTCCAGCGAGGTGAACGCCGGCAGCGCGCGACGCCCGTCCGGCGCCTCGACCACCGGGACGGCCATGTCGCTGGTCTTCTCGCGCCGGAGCCCGTCGGGGCCGGTCTCCACCTCGCCGAGCAGGGCGACGATCGGCACCATCAGCCGGCTCGCCGTCAGGGCGTCCAGCAGCTCGCCCTCCGCCGCGCGGTCCTCGGCCCAGGCCGCGAGGGCCGCGGCCAGGCGGAGGTCGGCGGTGCCGTCGTCGTCCGAGAATCCGGGGTTCGGGATGTTCTTGCGCTCCACCCCGTGAGGGTATGCCACCTTACGGAACGGCCTTCTCGGCCCACCCTCACCCGGGGCTCGGCACCCGGCAGGGCGCGCGGCCGCGCACCGGGCCGTGCCAGGTGGGCGGCGGGCCGCGCGCAGACGGCGGCGATAGATCGGACGGACGGTGGTGGCCGTGGTACTCGGCCTGACGGGCGGCGCCCCGTACGGCACGCACCTGGTTCCCGGCCGGGTCGCGCCGGTCGCGGCACCGGTCGCTGCCGCACCGGCCCCGCCGGACCTGGCCGACGTGCCGGCCGAGGCCCTCCGGGGCGCCGCCGATGGGCACGCCGCGGTCGCCGTGCTGGACCTCGCCACCGGCACCGGCGCGAGTCACGGCGAGGACGCCTTCGTCACCGCCAGCATCGTCAAGGCGGACATCCTGGCCGCCCTGCTGCTGCGCGCCCCGCAGACCGGGCTCACCGCGGCGCAGCGGACGGCCGCCGAGCTGATGATCGAGCGGAGCGACAACGACTCCGCGAGCGAGCTGTACCGGCAGATCGGCGGCGCGGCCGGACTGGACGAGGCCAACGCGGTGTTCGGGCTCACCGGGACCTCGGCCGGCGCGGACGGCTACTGGGGGCTGACCAGCACCACCGCGGCCGACCAGCTGCGCCTGCTCCAGGTCGTCTTCGGCCCCGATTCGCCGCTGGACGCCGACGCGCAGGCGTACCTCCAGGGGCTGATGGGCCGGATCAGCGGCGGCCAGGGCTGGGGCGTCTCGGCGGCCGGGCCGGCGCTGCTCAAGAACGGCTGGCTGCCGCGCGACGACACCGGGCTCTGGGTGGTCAACAGCATCGGCCGGGTGACGGTGGGGCAGCGCCGGCTGCTGGTCGCCGTGCTCTCCGACGGTTCGCCCGACCTGAGCCGGGGCATCGCCGTGGTCGAGTCGCTGGCCGTCGCCGCCACGGGCTTCCTGACGGCGGAGTTGACCGCCGAGTCGACCGCCGAGGTGACCGCTGAGGTGCCCGCCGGGCCGGCCGCCGAGATCTCCGGCTCGGGGCCTACCCAGCAGTAGTCCCGTGTGGCAGTCTGCGCCCATGGCCAACCTGCCGCCCGCCCCGGGCCCCGCCTCGGACCGTGCCCGCTACGACCGGGCCACCGCCCACCTCGACGCACCGCTGGCCATCGTCGACCTCGCGGCCTTCGACGCCAACGCCGCCGACCTGGTCCGGCGGGCGGCCGGGAAGCCGATCCGGGTGGCCAGCAAGTCGGTGCGCTGCCGGGCGCTGCTGGAACGGGTGCTGGGCATGGACGGCTTCGCCGGGATCATGAGCTTCACCCTGGCCGAATCCCTCTGGCTGGCCCGTTCCGGCTTCGAGGACGTCCTGCTCGCCTACCCGTCCGCCGACCGGTCCGGCTACGCCGAGCTCACCTCCGACCCCAAACTGGCCGCCGCCGTCACCGTCCTGGTCGACGACCTGTCCCAGCTGGACCTGATCGACCGCGCCCGTGAGGGCACCGAGGAGGTCCGGGTCTGCCTGGAGCTGGACACCTCCCTGCACCTGCTGGGCGGCCGGGTCCGCGTCGGCGCGCGACGCGCCCCGATGCGGACGCCGGAGGAGCTCGGCGCCTTCGCCGAACTGGTGCACACCCGGCCCGGGTTCAGGGTGGTCGGCCTGATGGCGTACGAGGGGCACGTCGCCGGGGTGGGCGACCGGATCCCCGGGCGGCCGCTGCGGTCCCGGGCGATCCGGGTGATGCAGGCCAGGTCCAGGACCGAGCTCGCCCAGCGGCGGGCCGCGGTGGTGCGGCGGCTGCGGCAGGTCGCCGAGCTGGAGTTCGTCAACGGCGGCGGCACCGGGAGCGTGGAGAGCACGGTGGCCGAGCGGGCGGTCACCGAGGTGGCCGCCGGGTCGGGACTGTACGTGCCGCGGCTGTTCGACAACTACCGCTCGTTCCAGGGCCGTCCGGCCGCGCTGTTCGCCCAGCCGGTGGTCCGGCGGCCCGGCGTCGGCGTGGTGACGGTGCTCGGCGGCGGCTACCCCGCCTCGGGCGCGGCCGGGCCGGACCGCTCCCCCGTCCCGTACCTGCCCACCGGGCTGCGCTACGACCCGCAGGAGGGGGCCGGCGAGGTGCAGACCCCGCTGCTCGGCTCCGCCGCCGACGACCTGCTGATCGGCGACCGGGTCTGGTTCCGGCACGCCAAGGCCGGCGAACTGTGCGAGCGCTTCGCCGAGTTGCACCTGATCGAGGGCGACCGGGTGACCGACACCGTGCCCACCTACCGCGGTGAGGGGAAAACCTTCCTCTGACGTCGGTGGCCTGCCCTAGGCTGACGGCCAGTCCAGAAGTCGAGCGGGAGGGGCGGTTGTGGAGGCAGAGATCGTCGCACTGGCCACGTCAGGAGCGACCACACTGGTCTCGCTGATGGTGACCGAGCTCTGGTCGGAGGCGCGCGGCCGGTTCGCGTCGCTGTTCGGCCGTCGCAGCGAGGACGTCGGCGCGGACCTCGACGAGGCCCGGGCCGAACTCCTGGCCTCCGACGACCCGTCGGCCGTGGCGGCCGGCACGGAGGCCGAGTGGAGCAACCGGCTGCGGCGGGCGCTCGCGGCCGACCCGGCGGCCGCGGCCAAGCTCCGGGCACTGCTCGACGAGCTCAGCCCGGCCGCGCAGGACCCGGCGGCGGGCCCGTCGGTGCACATCACCAACGTCCACAACACCGTGGAGAACGGCCGGTACCACGGCACCGTGATCCAGAGCGGCAACATCCAGAACCTGCACACCGGGCAGTGAACACGTTCCGGCGGTGAGGCCGTCCGACGGTGCGACGGCCCCGGTCCCCGGCAGGAGTGCCGGGGACCGGGGCCGTGCGGTTCGCGCGGCACGTGCGGCGGGTGCGGCGGGTGCGGCGGGTGCGGTTCGCGCGGTGTCGGCGGCGGGTGCCGGTCAGGTGCGGGTGCCGCCCGAACCGCCGTCCGGGCCGGGGCCGTCGTAGGCGGCGATGCCGGTGACGATGGTGTCCATCACCTTCACGTCCGGGGCCTTGCCGTCGATGTCGAAGCCCAGGTGCACGGTGGTCAGCTGCTTGCCGTCGGCGGTCGGGAAGACCACCGTCTCGACGTAGCCGTCGTTGCCCTGCGCCGCGTCGACCTTCCAGCGGACCAGGTACCCGCTGTGGCCGGCCACGGTGACCTGCTCCGACTTCAGCTCCTCGTGCGACTTGACGTCCCCGTAGGACTCCTTCACCGCGTTCACGATGTCGGCCTGGGCCGCCTGCTTGGCGTCGGTGCCGGCCAGCTTCCCCGTCACCACGCCGCCCAGTGAGCACGAGCCGGTGCCGTCGGAGCAGGTGTACGCGCCGATGGTGAGGGCCGCGAAGCCGTCCGAGGTGGTGCCGCCCTTCCAGCCGTCCGGGACGGGCAGACTGATCCGGTTCACCGAGTCGACGGCGGGCCCGCCGGCCTTGCCGCCACCGCCCGGGCCGCCCTGGTTGGGACCGCCGCCCTGGCCGCCGCCGCGACCGCTCCCGGGGCCGCCACCCTTGCCCCCGCCCCGGCCGGCGCCCTCCCCGCCGCCGTCCGTGCCGCCGGGGCCGCCGCCCGGACCTCGGAGGTCCTGGGAGCCGGGACGCCCGCCCGGACGGTCCACCGCCCGGTGGTCACCGGAGCGTCCGTCCATCACCAGGTAGGTCACGCCGGAACCGACCGCCAGGCCGATCAGCGCGGCCACCGACGCGGCCAGCAGCACCGCCCGGCCCGGGCCGGTCCGCACCTTCGCCGCGGGCGCCTGGGCGGCGGCGAGCGGCAGCCCGGGGTACTGGACGGTCGGCTCGGTGCCCAGGACGTGTCCCTCCAGCACCCGGTCCTCGGGGCCGCCGGCGGCGTCCTCGACCTGCGCGGGCCGGGTCGTGGTGGTCCATCCGGTGCCGTCCCACCAGCGTTCCGGCCGCGGGTCGGTGGTCGTGTCCTTCGGGTCCGGGTACCACCCGGCGGGAATCTGCTCGCTCACGCCAGAGAATCTAGGCGCACGCGGGTAAACACGGAATCAGCTCGACCTGAGAACGGTCTTTCCGCGATGAGATTCCGATGAGAAAGACACACCCCTCACCCGGATCGCCCCAGCAGCCGCGCCGCGCCCCGGGAGGCGGCAGAATTCCCGCATGACCCAACGGCCCGTCATCGGCATCAGCACCTACCTCACCACGGCGGCCTGGGGCCGCTTCGACCGCCGGCCCGCGGTCATGCTGCCCGAGCGCTACCCCGCCCTGGTCCGGGCGGCCGGCGGCCTGGCCGTCCTGCTCCCGCCGGACGCACCCGAGCACGCGGCCACCGCCGTCGCCCGGCTGGACGCCCTGGTCATCGCGGGCGGCGAGGACGTCGATCCGGCCCTGTACGGCGAGCAGCCGCACCCCCGCACCGAGGCCGTCGCCCCCGAGCGCGACGTCTGGGAGGCCGCCCTGCTGCGGGCCGGGCTGGCGGCCGGGGTACCGGTGCTCGGCATCTGCCGGGGGATGCAGCTGCTCAACGTGGTCCGCGGCGGCTCACTGGTCCAGCACCTCCCCGACCGGGTGCACCACGAGGGCCATGCGGGTGGTGAGGGCAGCTACGGCCGGCACCCGGTCCGGCCGGTCGCCGGGACGCTGCTGGGCGGCCTGCTGCCGGAGGAGAGCGTCGTGGTGCCGACCTCGCACCACCAGGCGGTGGACCGGCTCGGCGAACGGCTGACGGTCGGCGCCCTGGCCGAGGACGGCACGGTCGAGGCCGTGGAGGACACCACCGGCGGCTGCTTCGTCCTGGGGGTGCAGTGGCACCCCGAACAGGGCGAGGACCTGCGGGTGATGCAGGCCCTGGTCCGGGCGGCCGCGGCGGCGCGCCCCGCCGCGCCGGCGCCGGCCGTGGCACCGGCCGCCGTGCCCGTCCCGGTCGGCTGACCCGGCGGCCGCACGGCTCGGCGTCCTCGGCGCGGAACTCCCGTACGAGCGGGTGTCCGCACGGCGGTGCACGCGGCCGCACGCAAGGCCGTACGCAAGGCCGTACTGACACCCGTGCGACCGCCCGTACGGCCGTCCGACGGGAACGACAACGGTCACCAGTGCAGCCTTTGGATCTTCGTCCGATCTGGGGTTCACTTCGTGGACGGGCAGTTCGTCCCGGCGACGAAGCGTGCGGGAGAGGATCTCGATGGGCGGCCACGACCACCAGCACGACCACCAGGGCCAGGACGGCCACGGCGGGCACAGCGGGCACTCGCACGCGGTGGCCGCCGACGCCGACCGCCGCTGGCTGCTCAGCGCGCTGGCCCTGATCGTCGTCTTCATGGCCGGCGAGGTGGTGGTCGGCTTCGCCGCCCAGTCGCTGGCCCTGATCTCGGACGCGGCGCACATGCTCACCGACGCCGCCTCGATCGTGCTGGCCCTGATCGCCATGCGGCTGTCCGCCCGGCCGGCCCGCGGCGGCTACACCTACGGGCTCAAGCGGGCGGAGATCCTCTCCGCGCAGGCCAACGGCGTCACCCTGCTGGTGCTGTCCGCCTGGCTCGGCTACGAGGCCGTCCAGCGGCTGATCCACCCGCCCGAGGTGGCCGGCGCGCTGGTGCTGATCACCGCGCTGGTCGGCATCGTCGTCAACATCGCGGCCGCCTGGTGCATGTCCCGGGCCAACCGCAGCTCACTGAACGTCGAGGGCGCCTTCCAGCACGTGGTCACCGACCTCTACGCCTTCATCGCCACCGCCGTGGCCGGTGCGGTGATGCTCGTCACCGGGTTCGTGCAGGCGGACGCGATCGCCTCGCTGATCGTGGTGGTGCTGATGCTCAAGGCCGGCGTCGGCCTGGTCCGGGACTCCGGACGGATCTTCCTGGAGGCCGCCCCGGCCGGCATCGACCCGGACGCCGTCGCCGACCGGATGGTGGTCGACCCGCAGGTCGAAGAGATCCACGACCTGCACATCTGGGAGATCACCTCGGGCCAGCCCGCCCTTTCGGCCCACATCCTCGTCACCCCCGGGGGTGACTGCCACGCCGTCCGCCGCCGGCTCCAGCGCCAGCTGCGCGAGGACTACCGGATCAGCCACAGCACCCTCCAGGTCGACCACGTCGGCGAGGAGGAGTTCGACGGACTGCTCCAGATCACCGGCCCCGACGCCGCCGAACCCTGGGACCACTGCGCGGACGCCCACGGCCCCGTCCACCGCAGCGGGCCGCACGAGCACTGAGATCTGCACCGCTGAGCCGTCGTCAGACATGAGCGGTTGCAGGCCTGCAGAGCCGGACGGATGCTGGATGTGACAGGCACATCCTCTCTTTCGGCGCCGAAGCAGGTTCACCCCCGGCTCTGAGAGGCGGGTGACGGCATGAAACGCCTCACCGCAGCGGTGGCGGCGCTCACGACGGCGGTGGTCATCGGCTGCGGCGCGTGCGCGTCGGCCCGGTCAGACCGCCCTTCCTCCCCCACCTCGTCGCTGTCCTCGGGCAGCGCGACGGCAACCGCACCCACCCCGCTGTCCGGGGGAACGGCCGCGCAACCCGGTACGGCGGCGGGTACACGCTCCACGGGATCCCACCAAACCGTCTCACCTTCGGTCGGCGGCTCCACGGCCGGCGGCTCGGCTGCGACTCGTGGCGGGAGCCCGTCACCACGCCCCACGGACTCTCCGACCGGGCCTTCGGACGCACCGCCCGCAGAGGCGGCCAAAGCCGTCGCCGACACCGTCTCGCAGGACCCTGCAGCCGTACGGGCCGCGCTCGTCGGCAGCCTGGCCGATTCGGTGAACGCCGACACCTTGGCACCGCCCGGTACGCGAATCGACCTCTCCCCGGGCAGCTGGCACCAAGACGGCGACCGAGCCACCCTGGCAGCCGTGGTGTCCGTTCCGGGGCAAGCGCCGGCTCCCGTGCTGATCTACCTGATCCGGGAGGAGGGAGGATGGCACGTCCTGATGACCGAATCCCGCTGATCCTCGGATGCGTTCTCGCTCTCCTGCTCGCCGTACTCCCGTGGACTCCGGCCACCGCGGTCACGGCGTCGGCCACCTGTCCCAGCGCGCCGTCGGCCGTCACCACCGGAACCACACCTGTGCTCTTCGTCCACGGCATCAACTCCGGTCCCGCCGCCTGGACCAGCGGCACGGTCGAGGGATCCCATCTGGCGCCACTGCCCTACGTGGTGAGTCAGCTCGGAGCCGACCGGGCCACCGGCTACACCTTCGACTGGTCGGACAGGGCCGGGCCTCCTGGCGGCCCGATCCCGTGGGTGGACGACAAGCCCTCACCGCCCGCCAGTGGTGAGCACAGCACCGGCGACCGGTTGGCCGAGGCGATCCACTGCCTGGCCCAAGCCTCCGGACGGCCGGTCGTGATCGTCGCCCACTCCATGGGCGGACTGCTCACGAAGTTCGCGAGCAACCAACACCCCGAGGACATCGCCTCGGTGTTCACCCTCGGTACGCCGTTCGAGGGGGCGCCGGTGGCCGACGCGGGGCCCGCGGCCCACGGCATTCCAGCCTTCCTCGACGACGGCCTCTCGTCCTTCTGCTGGCAACACGTCGACCAGCTGCCCTGCAAGGCGTACCTGGAACGCAACGACTCCGGGATCACCGGCATGCGGACCGACGCATCCGCCAAGGTCAGAGCGCTGCCGAGCTGGCCCCAAGGCCTTCCGGTGTACACCCTGGCCGCGGACACCCGCGGACAGTGGCGGCCGGTCTGGCCGCTCCCGGTGTCCCTCGACCTCGGGGGCGTCGGCGACCTGGTCGTCGGTAAGCAGTCGCAGAATCCGTCCGGTGCCGGCTACACACGCACCTGCGAATCCAGCCTCGGCACCTCCGGCCCACAGGTGCTCTGGGCCTCACTGGACCTGGTCTGCGCTCACTGGAACGAGCCCAGATACCGTGATCTCCTGGACCAGGTGGTCGCCACGGTCAGGGACCACCCGTCGACACCCTCGCCGAGCCGGTCAGCCACACCGGTCGACTGGAACAACCGAACCTACGGCCTCACCTGCTCCGACACCGTCACGAGCCCCGTGCCGGTGGCGGTCAGGGACGGAAAGGCGACGGTGCACGGTCCAGGGATCGGCTCGGCCGACCACTGGGACGTGCAGGTCCAGCAGACCGCCGCCGGCTCCCTCGGCCCAGCCGGCGAGGTCACCGCGGTGCTGTTCTACTGCAGTCCGCAGCCGAGCAACTGGTACGTGCAGGAGATCCGGGTCTACCGAACGGCCGACGGCACCGAGATCGGACAGGTACCGATGCCGGCCGCCGACAGCACCGGGCCGGAACTGCCCCCGCAGTACCAGCCACCGTCGCTCACCGTTGACCACGGGCGCGTCTCCGTGGAGGCCAAGTTCTACGGGCCGGGCGACAGTCACGCCAGCGGGCCGTCCATCGACCGCCACCTCAGCTGGACCTGGGACGGCCGACGGTTCACAGCGGACGCAGGCAACAACCCGTCAGCCGGAGCGGCCACACCGGGCGTCCTCGGCGATCAGCACGTCACTGTCGACGGAATCGGTCCGCTCACCCTCGGGATGAGTCGCGCCCAGGCCGAACAGGCGGTCGGGGCCCCCATCCCCGACGCCGGCCTCGCCTGCGAGGACCTGGCGGTGGCCGGTGGGCCCGACGGGCTGGCGCTGCGGTTCGTCCAGGACCGGCTGGTAGCCGTATCGGTCCGGCAACCGGCGTCAGTTTCCACTGCCTCAGGGA
The DNA here is from genome assembly GCF_044740765.1 of Kitasatospora sp. NPDC088346. Classification (NCBI taxonomy): domain Bacteria; kingdom Bacillati; phylum Actinomycetota; class Actinomycetes; order Kitasatosporales; family Streptomycetaceae; genus Kitasatospora; species Kitasatospora sp. NPDC088346. The sequence continues at coordinate 60,438 of NZ_JBIURH010000011.1, read as the reverse complement.
TCAAAGTCGGGAGCCCCGCTTCGGCGGTCGAGAAGACGTATGCCGGTGAGGTAGGTCCGGCCCATGTCGACAACAGTCTGGACGAACTCGTCTTCGCGCCGTCGGCGGCTCGGTTCGCCGGAAAGGTGATCGTCTTCGACGTCACCGGTGGCCAGGTCAACGGGTTCAGCGCGGGCCTTCGGGAGTGGGCCTACCTCGGGCCCTGTCCGCACTGAAGCACAGCCACCACCGTTGTGTCCGTCCGGTGCGGCATGATCTGAGGGTGACCGCACCCCGACTGATGCTGCTCGACACCGCCAGCCTCTACTTCCGCGCGTACTTCGGCGTGCCGGAGTCCGTGAAGTCCCCCGACGGGCAGCCGGTGAACGCCGTCCGCGGGCTGCTCGACTTCATCGCCCGGCTCGTCCACGACCACCGCCCGGACCACCTGGTGGCCTGCATGGACGCCGACTGGCGCCCGCAGTGGCGGGTCGACCTGATCCCCTCCTACAAGACCCACCGGCTCGCCCCGGAGACCACCGGGAACGAGGAGGAGGTCCCGGACACCCTGGCGCCGCAGGTGCCGGTGATCGAACAGGTGCTGGACGCCCTGGGCATCGCCCGGGTCGGCTGCCCCGGCTACGAGGCCGACGACGTCATCGGCACGCTCACCACGCGGGCGGCCGGGCCGGTGCAGATCGTCACCGGCGACCGCGACCTCTTCCAACTGGTCGACGACGGCCGGGCGGTCACCGTGCTGTACCCGCTCAAGGGCGTCGGCAACGCCCAGGTCATCGACGAGGCCGACCTGCGCGAGAAGTACGGCGTCACCGGCGCCGAGTACGCCGACATGGCCGCCCTGCGCGGCGACGCCAGCGACGGGCTGCCCGGCGTCAAGGGCATCGGCGAGAAGACCGCCGCCCAGCTCATCCGCGAGTACGGCGACCTCCCCGGCATCCGTGCCGCGGCCGCCGATCCGCTCTCCAAGCTCACCCCCGCCCGCCGCAGGAACATCCTCGAAGGCGCCCCCTACCTGGACGTGGCCCCCACCGTCGTCCGCGTCGCCACCGACGTCGCCGTCCCCGACCTCGACCCGGCCCTCCCCCGCGAACCCCTCGACCCGATGACCCTCGAAGACCTCGCCACCCGCTGGGGCCTCGGCGCCTCCCTCACCCGCCTCCTCGACACCCTCGCCCAGGCGGGAACCGCGTAGCGCCTGCGGTTCTGCGAACCAGTGCCCCGGCAGCTCGGCCGGCGCGGCGGCGCCCCACGTGAAGGCGGTACCCGTTCGCCGGGTGGCCGAGCCGAGGAGGCGCACGACACGGGAGGACCACCGCGTGACCGTAGAGCTCCGCCACCACACCGACCTCACCGCCCGGGCCCGCCGGGACCTGGTGGACGTCTACGCGGAGGTGCGGGCACCGCTGCTGCACCTGGCCAACTACCGGGTCGAGGCGTTCGTCGGGCGCCTCGACCGGCATGTCGGCGAGCCCGGCTTCGGGCTCGTGCTCGGCTACGACGGCGACGTCCCGGTCGGGTACGCCTACGGCAACACCGTCGACGCCGGCGACCGGTACTGGAGGCGCATGGCCGAACCGCTGCCGGCGGGCTTCACCGACACCCCCGTGCTGGCCGTCAAGGAGATCGGCGTCCGCACCGCCTGGCGCGGGACCGGCACCGCCCGCCGGATCCACGACGAACTGCTCGCCCACCGCGCCGAGGGCCGCGTCACCCTCATGGTGAATCCGCTCGCCGGGGACGGCAAGGTCCGGGCCCTGTACGAGACCTGGGGCTACCGGGCCGTCAACAGCCAGCGGCCCACGCCCGACTCGCCCCGGCTCACCGTCATGGTCCGCTCGCGCTGACCCCCGGGGGCGCGCCACCGCGCGCGGCGGCAGGGCGCCGGTAGGTGCCTGCCGTCGTCGCGCGGTCCCCGCGCCCCCGGGGCGGTCAGCCGACCGAGGAGTAGGCGATGATGCCTCGGCGCAGGCCGTCGACGGCCTTGCGGGCGGTGGAGCGCAGGGCGGCGTCCTCGCCGGCCGCGTCCTGGATCTGGCCGAGGACGTCGATCAGTTGCTTGGTCCAGCGGACGAAGTCGCCGGCCGGCATGTCGGCGTCGCGCAGGACCGAGTCGAGGTTGTGGCCGAGCGCCCAGCGGTAGGCGGCCCAGGCGAAGCCGAGGTCGGGTTCGCGCTGGCCGACACCTTCGGCGGTGGAGATCCGGTGCTGTTCCTCCAGGGCGTCGAGGTGGCCCCAGATCCGGACCATCTTGCCGAGTGCCTCCTTGGCCGCCCCTTCGGGGACCCGGGGGGCGGTGGCGTCGTCGGACTGCCGGGCCTCGAAGACCAGCGCCGAGGCGCAGGCCGCGAGTTCGGCGGCGGCGAGGTCGGACCAGACGCCTTCGCGGATGCACTCGGAGGCGAGCAGGTCGAGCTCGCCGTAGAGCCGGCCGAGCCGCTTGCCGTCGTCGGTGACGGTGTCGCCGGTGAGGTAGCCGAGGTCGGTGAGCAGGCCGCAGACGCGGTCGAAGGTGCGGGCGATGGTGTGGGTACGGGAACGCATCCGGCGTTCGAGCAGTTCGGTGTCGCGGTGCAGGCGGTGGTAGCGCTCGGCCCAGCGGGCGTGGTCCTCGCGCTCGTCGCAGCCGTGGCAGGGGTGGCGGCGCAGTTCGGCGCGCAGTTCGGCGATCCGGTGGTCGTCGGCGGCGGCGGTGCGGCCCTTGCGGTAGCGCTCGGGTTCCAGGTGGCCGGCCTTGGTGCGCAGGGCGGAGGCCAGGTCGCGCCGGGACTGCGGGCTGCGGGGGTTGAAGGACTTCGGGATCTTGACCCGTTCCAGGGCCTGGACGGGGTACGGGAAGTCGATCATCGCGAGCCGCTTGACCTGCCGCTCGGCGGTGAGCACCACCGGGCGCGGGCCGTCCTGGTAGTCGGGGTGGCGGCTGGTCCGCGGGGAGCGGCTGACCGGCGGCAGTCCGGGGTCGAGGACGAGGGCGAGGCCGGCGAACTTGCCGGTCGGGACGTGGATCACGTCGCCGGGCTTGAGCTGCTCGATCGCCTCGACGGCCGCGGCCCGGCGCTGGGTGGTGCCCTCGCGGGCGAGCTCGTTCTCGCGGTCCTTGAGGGCTCTGCGCAGTCCCATGTACTCGTCGAAGTCGCCGAGGTGACAGGTCATGGATTCGCGGTAGCCGTCCAGGCCCTCCTCGTTGCGCTGGACCTGGCGGGCGATGCCGACCACCGAGCGGTCGGCCTGGAACTGCGCGAAGGAGGTCTCCAGCAGCTCCCGGGAGCGGTGCCGTCCGAACTGGCCGACCAGGTTGACGGCCATGTTGTAGGAGGGGCGGAAGGAGGACCGCAGCGGATAGGTGCGGGTGCCGGCGAGGCCGGCCAGGGCCTCCGGGTCGAGGCCGCGCTGCCAGAGCACCACGGCGTGGCCCTCGACGTCGATGCCGCGGCGGCCGGCGCGGCCGGTGAGCTGGGTGTACTCGCCGGGGGTGATGTCGGCGTGGGTCTCGCCGTTCCACTTGACCAGCTTCTCCATGACCACCGAGCGGGCGGGCATGTTGATGCCGAGGGCGAGGGTCTCGGTGGCGAAGACCGCCTTGACCAGGCCCTTGACGAAGAGCTCCTCGACGACCTCCTTGAACCTCGGCAGCATGCCGGCGTGGTGGGCGGCGATGCCGCGCTCCAGGCCGTCCAGCCACTCGAAGTAGCCGAGGACGTGCAGGTCCTCGTCGGGGATGTCGGCGCAGCGCTGCTCGACGATCTCGCGCACCCTGGCCCGGTCGGCCTCGCGGTTGAGCCGCAGGCCGGAGGTGAGGCACTGCTGGACGGCGGCCTCGCAGCCGGCCCGGCTGAAGATGAAGGTGATCGCGGGGAGCAGGCCCTCGGCGTCCAGCCGCTCGATGACGTCGACCCGGCCGGGGGTCCAGATCCTGGTGGGTCGGCCGGTCGGCATGGAGCGGCCGCGGCCGCGGGCGAACCGGTCGCGGCCGCCGCGGTCCTGCTCGGATCGGGCGAGGCGGACCAGTTCGGGGTTGACCGCCTTGGCGGGGTTGCGCGGGGCGTCCTTGGGGCGGCCGTCCCGGTCGGGGCTGGCGAACAGGTCGTACATCCGGTTGCCGGCCATCACGTGCTGCCACAGCGGCACCGGGCGGTGTTCGGAGACGATCACCCTGGTGCCGCCGCGGACGGTGTCGAGCCAGTCGCCGAACTCCTCGGCGTTGGAGACGGTGGCGGACAGGGAGGCCAGCACGACGGACTCGGGGAGGTGGATGATGACCTCCTCCCAGACCGCGCCGCGGAAACGGTCGGCCAGGTAGTGGACCTCGTCCATCACCACGTAGCCGAGGCCGTCGAGGGCCTGCGAGCCCGCGTACAGCATGTTGCGCAGGACCTCGGTGGTCATGACGACCACGGGCGCGTCGCCGTTGACCGAGTTGTCGCCGGTGAGCAGGCCGACCTTGTCGGCGCCGTAGCGCTTGACCAGGTCGCCGAACTTCTGGTTCGACAGGGCCTTGATCGGGGTGGTGTAGAAGCACTTGCGGCCGCCGGCCAGGGCCAGGTGGACGGCGAACTCGCCCACGATGGTCTTGCCGGACCCGGTGGGGGCCGCGACCAGGACTCCCTCGCCGGCCTCCAGTGCCTCGCAGGCCTCGATCTGGAAGGGGTCGAGGGGGAAGTCGTACAACTGCTGGAAGCCGTAGAGGGCGGTCGCCTGCTCGGCGGCCCGGCGGCGGGAGGCCCGGTAGGCCTCGGCGGGGCTGAGCTCTTCTTCCGGGCCGGTGAGCTGCTGGTCACTGCGGCCCGGCATGGCGCTGTTCATCGGCGTCACCTTTTCTTCCCGCGGGCGGACGGCCCCGAGGGGCGAGACGGGGGCGCAGACGGCGACGCCTGCGGCTGCGGGGCCGGGGCTTGGACGGCCGTCGGGGCGCAGCGGATGTGGTGGGTGTTGTGGTGATCGAGCATCTCAGCGAGAGATTACCCGCCGGGACTGACATCGATAGCAACGATTTTTCGAAGGGCCGGGGCCCCGCGGCGGGGGGTGGGTCCTCGGCGGCCCCGTGGGCACGGATTCGGCCGGCCGTTCGACCACCTGGAGCGATCGATCCTGCGCAGCGCGTCACGGCGCGGGGCCCGGAGGTGGTGTCCCGGGGTGACCGCCGGGGTGGCGGCCACGCTCGATCAATCAGATCCGGAGTTGCTGAAGTCTTCATGCGGCTCGATCACGCCGCCGATCGCTCACGATCCGATCGGCTGCGCTCAGTTCTGATCATCGCGCCGCGTCCGGCCGGGCCCGTCCACCACAGTCGGAGCACTCGCCCCGCCATCCCGGCGGCGCTCACCTGCTGGAGGACTCGCGATGGCGACTCTGGAAACCGCGCTCAAGGACGCCATGGTCATCGAGGGCGCCATCGGCGTCGCCCTGGTCGACTACGGCAGCGGCATGGCACTCGGCACCCTCGGCGACAACACCGAACTGGACCTGAACGTCGCGGCCGCCGGCAACACCGACGTGGTCCGGGCCAAGATGCGCACGATGGAGATGCTCAACCTGCACGACAACGACATCGAGGACATGCTCATCACCCTGAGCAGTCAGTACCACCTGATCAGGCCGCTGACCACGAACACCGGCCGCGGCCTGTTCCTCTACCTCGCGCTCAGCCGGTCCCGGGCCAACCTGGCGATGGCCCGGCACCAGCTGAAGCGGATCGAGGCCTCCATTGAGGTCTGACCCGCCACCGGCCGACAGGGCGACGCAGGGAGGAGGAGCGGGTGCCCGTACCGCTGCACCAGGCCAAGGCCGAGTTCTTCCGCATGCTCGGTCACCCGGTCCGGATCCGTGTGCTGGAGCTGTTGCAGGCCGGCCCGACGCCGGTCCGCGACCTGCTCGCCGAACTGGACATCGAGCCCTCCAACCTCTCCCAGCAGCTGGCCCAACTGCGGCGCGCCGGGTTGGTGACCGCCACCCGGGAGGGCTCGACGGTGGTGTACGCCCTGGCCGGCGCCGACGTCGCCGACCTGCTGCGGGCGGCCCGGCGCATCCTCACCGAACTCCTCGCCGACCAGGGCGTGCTGCTCGCGGAGCTGCGTGCGGCGGAGTGAGCCGGGCCCGCGCTACCGGGCGATCAGATCCCGCAGCCCCGCGGCGAGGTCGCGGTACTCCTGCGGCCGGTTGTACAGCTGGGCGCTGATCCGCAGCACCCCGCCCCCGGGCCACGGCCGCACGGCGACCCGGGCCCGCAACCGCCGGGCGACGGCGACCATCAGCGCCTTCGCGGCGTGGTCGCTCTCCGCGACCCCCGGCGGGAGCCGAAGCGCCCGCATCGCCACACCCGGCATGGCCGCCAGCGGGCGCAGCCCGGTCCGTTCCGCGAGCACCCGGGCCCCGTACCCGGCGAGGGCCGCGTTGTGGCCGCGAACCCGTTCGGCACCCAGCTGTTCGAGCAGGGCGAACCCGGCGGGCGCGGCCAGCCAGGGCGTGTAGTCGCAGGTGCCGCGCCACTCGACCCGCCCGGGGAATCCCCGGTCGTGCTCCCAGGAGAGCGTGAGCGGCCGGATCCGGGAGCGCCAGGCGCCGCCGACGGCCAGCACGGCGGTGGCCCGGGGCGCGAACGCCCACTTGTGCAGGTTGCCGATCCAGAAGTCCGCGCCGCCGGCCCCGCCGGACGCCCCGCCGCCGAGCTCGACGGGCAGCAGGCCCGGCGCGTGCGCGGCGTCCACCACGGTGGCGACGCCGCGGGCGGCGAGGTCGGCGAGCAGCGGTCCGCCGGCGATCTCCCGGGCGCTGGGCGAGGCGATCAGATCGAGGACGGCGACCCTGGTCCGCTCCCCCACCGCGGCCAGCACCTGTGCCCGGACGGCCTGTTCGTCGGGGGTGTGCAGGGAGATCCGGATCCGGCGGACCACCGCTCCGGTCTCCGCGGCGCGCCGCTCGGCGGCGGCCGAGACCACCCCGTAGCCGTGGTCGGTCACCAGGATCTCGTCGCCCGCTTCGAGCGGCAGCGAGTCCAGCACCACCGCGACGCCCTCGGTGACGTTGGTGAGCAGCGCGATCCGGTCGGGGTCGGCGCCCAGGGCGGTGGCGATCCGGGCCCGGGCGCGGGCGATCCGGTCCGGGAGGTCGGCGAAGAAGCCGTCCGGGTCCTGCTCCTGCTCCGCCCGCAGGCGGGCCTGGACCCGTTGCACGGGTGTGGGCACGGCGCCGTACGAACCGTGGTTGAGGTGGGCCACCGCCGGGTCCAGGGTGAACAGTTCGCGGGTGCCCGGCAGCGGCTCGGGGGGGCGGCTCATCGACGCCTCATTGATGTGTGACATTTCACACTGCATAGTTCTAGCCGAGCAGTGCTCCCCGGGGCAAGCATCGGTGCCCGTGACCCACACCGACCCCTTCCTCGCGCTCAGCGCCCGCACCGGCCGGTTCAGCTACGGCTCACCCCGCGCCGCCGCCTTCTCCGCCGACGGCACCCGCCTGCTCTTCCTGCGTTCCACCGGCCCGCAGGACCCGGTCGACCGGCTCTGGCTGCTCGACCTGACCACCCGCCGGGAGCGCATGGTGGCCGACCCGGTGGCCCTCGCCCCGCAGCGCACCGGCGCCCTCGCCGACCTGCCCGCGCCCGAACGGCGGCTGCGCGAGCGGCTGCGGCTGTGGGCGCCGGGGATCGGGTCCTTCGCCGCCACCGCCGACCTCTCGACCGCCGTCTTCACCCTCGACGGACGGCTCTTCCGCACCGACACGGCGCACGCCGCCACCACCGAACTCCCCACCGTCGCCCCCGCCTTCGACCCCCGCCCGGACGCCACCGGCCGGCGCGTCGCATACGTCGCGGACGGCGCCCTGCACCTCACCCCGGCCCCCGCGCTGCACCCCGGCGGGCCGCTCAGCCCGCGCGACGGCGCCGTCTGGGGAACGGCCGAGTTCGCCGCCGCCGAGGAGCTGGGCCGCACCCGCGGCCACTGGTGGTCACCCGACGGCCGCGCCGTCCTGGCCACCCGGGTGGACGAATCCGCCCTGCCGCTGCGCCACTTCGCCGATCCGGCGCAGCCGGAGCTGGCCCCCGAGTCCTTCGCGTACCCGCAGGCCGGCGGCCCCAACGCCGACGTCCAGCTGTGGGTGCTCGGCCTGGACGGCCACCGGGTGCGGCTGCACTGGGACGCCGGGGCGTTCCCGTACCTGACCGCGGCCGGCTGGGAGGGCAACGGGGAGATCCTGCTGACCGTCGCCGACCGGTTGCAGCAGAACGTGCTGCTGCTGACCGCCGACCCCGCCACCGGCAAGTCCGTCGAACTCTCCCGCACCACCGACGAGTTCTGGGTCGACGACGTCCCCGGGACGCCGGCCCGACTGGACGACGGCCGGGTGCTGACCGCCGCCGACACCCCGGACGGCCGGGCCCGCAGCGTCGCCCTGGACGGCCGGATCCTCGGCACCGAGCGGATCCAGGTCCGCCGGGTGGTGGGCCGGCTGGGCGGCCGGCTGCTGGTCGAGGCGAACGAGGACGAGCCCGCCGACCAGCACGTCTACCTGCTCGACCCGGACGGCGGCGCACCGGAACGGCTCACCGACGGGCCCGGCGTGCACTCCGCGCTGGCGGGCGGCGAGAGCCTGCTGCTGACCTCGGCCGACGCCGACGGCATCCGCCGGCGGATCCACTTCCGGGGGGAGCGGTTCCCGCTCGCCGACCACGCCGAACCGCTGCCGTACCGGGTGCGGCCCCAGCTCGCCCGGGTCACCGAACTCGGCCTGCCCACCGCCGTGGTGTACCCGCGCGGGCACGTGGCCGGGCAGCGGCTGCCGGTCCTGCTGGACGTCTACGGCGGGCCCGGCGCGCAGGCCGTGGCCGCCGAGCCGCGGCGGTGGCAGCACCGCCAGTGGTGGGCCGACCAGGGCTTCGCGGTGGTCACCACGGACAACCGCGGTACGCCGTTCGTCTCGCCGGAGTTCACCCGGGCGATCTTCCGGCGCTTCTCCCGGGTGGCTCTCGACGACCAGGTGGCGGCCCTGCGGGCGCTCGGCGGGCGCCACCCGGACCTCGACCTCGACCGGGTCGCGGTGCGCGGCTGGTCCTACGGCGGGTACTTCGCGGCGATGGCCGTGCTGCGCCGCCCGGACGTCTTCCACGCCGCCAGCGCCAGCGCGCCGCCGACCGACTTCCGGCTGTACGACACCGCGTACACCGAGCGGTACCTGGGCCTGCCGCAGGAGAACCCCGAGGGGTACCGCGCGGACTGCCTGGTCGAGGACGCCCCGGCGCTGAGCCGTCCGCTGCTGCTGATCCACGGTCTGGCGGACGACAACGTGCACCCCTCGCACACCCTGCGGCTCTCCCAGGCGCTGACCCGGGCGGGCCGGCCGCACAGCGTGCTCGCGCTGCCCGGCGTCAGCCACCTGACGGCCGACGGGACCCTCGAACAACTCGCCGTGCTGGAGCTGGACTTCCTGCGCGGGGCGCTCGGCTGACCACGCAGGGTCGGCGGTCGCGCGCGAAGGGTGACGACCCGTCCCGCACTCTTCCATGTGACCGATGACATGTGAAATATTACGCCCGCTCACCCGACCACCCCCGTCCGGAAAGGACCGGTCAGTTGCGCAGAGCCTCCGCAGTCCTCGTGGCTGCACTGAGCACCAGTGCGATAGCAGTGACCATGCTGGGCACCCCCGCCCAGGCCCGCCCCGTCCAGCCCGTCACCGTCTCCGGCCACCAGGCCACCGCCGGCACCCCGGCCGCCGACGGCCAGGAGGGCCCGCAACAGGAGCTCGCGCCGCAGGAGCGCAAGCGCCAGGCGCTGCGCGGCCTCGCCCTGGAGCAGGTCAACAGCGGCGCCGTGGCGAAGACCGCCGCGGGCACCACACCGGCCCAGGTGAAGATCGGCAACGACTACGTCCAGCTCGCGCAGCAGCGCAAGGACAAGGTCTTCGTGATCCTCGCCCAGTTCGGCGACCAGGTCGACAACTCGACCCTCTACAACGGCCAGCCGCGCTACGCCGGCACCCCCGGGCCGCGGCACAACACGATCCCGCAGCCGGGCAAGGACGACACCCACACCTTCTGGAAGAACGACTTCAGTCGCGACTACTACCAGCAGATGTTCTTCGACGCCTCGCCCGGCGCCAACTCGATGCGGAACTTCTACCGCACCCAGTCCTCCGGCCGGTACGACATCGAGGGCACCGTCAGCGACTGGGTGACCGTCCCGTACAACGAGGCCCGCTACGGCAGCAACAAGGGCCCGCAGGGCAGCGGCGCGTGGACGCAGGCGCAGGAGTTCGTCCGGGACGCGACCAAGGCCTGGTTCGACGGCGAGGTCGCCAAGGGCCGCACCCCGGCGAGCGTCCGCGCGGAACTGGCCCAGTACGACACCCAGGACCGCTACGACCACGACAAGGACGGCAACTTCAACGAGCCGGACGGCTACCTCGACAACGTGATCGTGGTGCACGCCGGCGTCGACGAGACCTGGGGCGGTGGTGCCCAGGGCGCCGACGCGCTGTGGGCGCACCGCAGTTGGGACCTCCCGGACCCCACCGGCCAGACCGGCCCGGACGGCAACAGGATCGGCGGCGCGCCGGTCGGCGACACCGGGCTGTACGTCTACGACTACGTTCAGGCGGGCGAGAACAGCGGCGTCGGCCTCTTCTCCCACGAGTTCGGCCACAACCTGGGCCTGCCCGACCTGTACCCGACCAGCGGCGGCGACAACGCGGTCAACTTCTGGTCGCTGATGTCCTCCGCCTCCTACCTGGGCAAGGGCAAGAACACCACCGGCGAGTTCCCCGGCGACCTCGACGCGTGGAGCAAGCTGCAACTCGGCTGGCTCAACTACGACGAGGCACAGGCCGCCACCCGCTCCAGCCACGCACTGGGCGTGAGCGGCTACAACACCGACCAGGCCCAGGCCGTCCTGGTGCACCTGCCCCCGTCGCAGACCACCACCTCGCTGGCCGTCCCGGCCGAGGGCGCCTCGCAGTGGTGGAGCGACACCGGCGACAACATGGACGCCTCGCTCACCCGCACCCTGGACCTGCGCGGCCGGTCGGCCTCGGCGGCACTGGACGCCTCCGCCTGGTACGACATCGAGCAGGACTTCGACTTCCTGTCGGTCGACGCCTCCACCGACGGCGGCAGGACCTGGACCCCGCTGCACGGCACCGTCGACGGCGCGCCGATCGGCAACACCACCGCACTCACCCCGGGCCTGAGCGGCGCCTCCAACACCTGGACCCGGCTGCACATCCCGCTGGACGCCTACCTCGGACAGCAGGTGCAGGTCCGCTTCCACGTCACCTCCGACGGCAACACCCACGGCCGGGGCGTGCTGATCGACGCCGTCAAGGTCACCACCGACGGGGTGGAGATCGTCGACGACGGTGCCGAGCAGGGCGGTCAGGGCTGGGCACTGACCGGCTTCTCGGTGATCAGGGGCAAGGACGCGGTCAAGGACCACCCGCGCGCGTACCTGGTGGAGAACCGCCGCTACGTCGGCTACGGCGCCTACCTCAAGACCGGCCCGTACAACTTCGGGTACTCCGGCATCTACGGCAAGGCCGGCATCATCGACACCTACCCGTACCAGGAGGGCGTCCTGGTCTGGCTGTGGGACACCGCCTTCGAGGACAACAACACCAAGGACCACCCGGGCGGCGGCCTGATCCTGCCGGTCGACGCGCACCCCGAGGTGAACTACTTCAACGGCGGCACCCCGGTCAACGGGCGGATGCAGAGCTACGACGCACCGTTCTCGCTGCAGCCGACCACCGCGTTCCAGCTGCACAACGTCAGCGCCGTGACCAAGTTCCCGGCCAAGCCCGCGGTGCCGGCTTTCAACGACCGCACCGGCGGCTACTTCAACCCCGCCGCCCCGCAGTTGGGCGTGCAGGTCCCGAACACCAACACCAGGATCGAGGTCGTCCGGGAGACCCAGGGCGGCAAGCTGACCACCATCAAGGTCGGCCCCGCCTCCTGATCCGTCCGGCTGCCGCCCGACCGGGCGGTCCGGTGACAGGAGCCGAGCCCCGGTCCCGCTTCGGCGGGGCCGGGGCTCCGGCACGTGCGGGCACCCGAGCGCAGCGGGCGGCCGGGGAGCGGCCGGGGAGCGGCCGGGGAGCGGCCGCCGGGAACCGCCGGCCGCGGGGTCAGTAGCCGCGGGGCCCGGCGCCGTCGCGCAGCAGGGCGAAGGCCTCGGCGACCTCGGCGACGGCCAGCCGGTGGGCCTCCCCCATCGGGGTGCCGGCGGCGAGGCGGCGCCAGTTGGCCAGGACGAGCTCCTGGCGGACGCCGATGAACTGGGTGGCGATCAGCCGGGGCACCAGCGGGCCTGTGCCCGCCGCGGGGTCGGCGTCGGGGTCGGGCCGCGCGTCGGGGTCGGTGCCGGGGTCGGGCCGCGCGTCGGCATCGGCTCGTTCGGCGTCGGCTCGCGCGTCGGCGAGCGCCGCCGTCAGCGCGTCGGTGTCCTCGGCGATGTAGTCCCGCAGGTGCGAGGACAGGCCCGGGGTGTCGTAGACCAGCCGCATGAAGGCGAGCACCTCGGGGTGGTCGTTCAGCCCGGTCACCGGGTCGTGGGCGGCGAGGCGCTCCAGCTGGTGCCGCTCCAGGGCGGCCAGCGGGGGCAGGCCGGGCGGGCGCTCCCGGACCACCCGGGCCGCCTCGCCGAGGTGGTCGGAGAGCCGGTGCAGCACCAGCTCCTCCTTGGTGGCGAAGTAGCGGAACAGGGTGGGCTTGGAGACCTCCGCGGCGGCCGCGATCTCGGCCACCGACACCTGGTCGAAGCCGTTGGCCAGGAACAGTCCGATCGCGGTGTCGGCGATCGCCTGACGGGTCCGCTGCTTCTTCAGGGCCCGCAGGCCCTCCGGCTCACTCATGGGTCAATCATAACCCGGATACTTTTGTTACTCGGTTGCATTTCTTACCAAGTTGCTGTCTTCTGGTGCCCAGGGACACCGACGGCACACCGGCCGCCGGCCGACGACAGGAGACGACGATGGCAACCGTGGTGATCGTGGGCGCCGGCCCGACCGGACTCACCCTGGCCTGCGGCCTCGCCCGGCAGGGCGTGCCGGTCCGGGTGCTGGACCGGGCCGAGGAGCACCCCACCGGCTCGCGCGGCAAGGCGCTCAACCCGCGCAGCCTGGAGATCCTGGCCGACCTCGGCCTGGCGGAGTCGCTGGCCGCCCACGGCCGGACCCACCTGCCGTTCCGCAAGTACTACGAGGGCTCGTTCGTGAACGACACCGACCCCTTCGCGGACGCCGTCCCCACCCCGGACGCCCCGTACGAGTCGGGACTGACGCTGCCGCAGTGGCGGGTCGAGGGGCTGCTGCGCGAGAAGCTCGCGGAGTACGGGGTCGAGGTCGAACTCGGCACCGAGCTGGCCGGGTTCGAGCAGGACGAGGACGGCGTGACGGCGCTGCTCGGCGACGGCGGCCGGATCCGCGCCGACTATCTGGTGGCCTGCGACGGCGGCCGCAGCACCGTGCGCAAGCAGCTCGGCATCCCGTTCGAGGGCAACGGCGACCCGGAGTCCGCGATGGTCTGCGGCGACGTCGAGGTGGAGGGGCTGGAGCCCGACCGGTGGCACCAGTGGTTCGGCCCGACCGGAGCCTTCATGCTCTGCCCGTTCCCGGGCGAGCCCCGCTGGCAGCTGCAGGCCACCCCAGAGCTGGACGCCGACGGCACGCCCCTGCCGCCCTCGCTGGAGAGCTTCCGGCGGCTGGCCGAGCGGTACACCGGCCGCACCGACCTCCGGCTCTCGAACGCGACCTGGCTCTCCACCTGGCGGATCAACGTCCGGATGGTGGACCGCTACCGGGTCGGCCGGGTCCTGCTCGCCGGCGACTGCGCGCACGTCCACCCGATCGCGGGCGGCCTCGGCATGAACACCGGCATCCAGGACGCCTGGAACCTCGGCTGGAAGCTCGGCCACGTCGCGCGCGGCCTGGCGGGCCCCGACCTGCTGGACAGCTACCAGGAGGAGCGCCTGCCGGTGGCCGCCTGGACGCTCGGGATCAGCAACGCGGGCATGGCCGCCGTCGCGGAGGGCACCCGGACCCCGGGGGTGGGCGTGGAGGCCGGGCGGGTCGGCGACGTCACCGGCCTCAGCATCGGGTACCGCGACGGCTCGCTGGCCGACGACCTGCTGGACGGCCCGCTGCGGGCCGGGGACCGCGCGCCGGACGCGCCCTGCACCGCCGCGGACGGCACGCCCGTGCGGCTCTTCGAGGCGTTCGCCGGGGACGACTTCACCCTGCTCGGCTTCGGCGCCGGCGCGCTCCCCGCGCTCTCCGGGCTGCCCGCGCACGTCCGCCCGCTCGCCGTGGACGCGGGCCCCGACGGCCTCGCCGACGGGGGCGGCCACGCCCGCCGCGCGTACGGGGTCACCGGTGACGCACTGGTGCTGGTGCGGCCGGACAACCACGTGGCCCTGACGGTGGCGGCCGGACCGGCGGCGGGCGACACCGTTCGCGCCTACCTGGCCTCCTTGTAAAGGGTTCTTTCTAAAGATAGCTTTAGATACATGACTCCATCCCCGAAGCAGGATCCGTCGCGGGCGGCCGACCGGCCCGTGGTCGAGCTGACCGACCCGCGCGCCCTGCGTGCCTACGCCCACCCGACCCGGATGCGTCTGGTCGGCCTGCTCCGCCAGGAGGGACCACTGACGGCGACCCGGGCGGCGGGGCTGATCGGCGAGTCCGTCGCCAGCTGCTCCTTCCACCTCCGCCAGCTCGCCAAGTACGGGCTGGTCGAGGAGGCGGGCGGCGGCCGGGGCCGGGAGAAGCCCTGGCGGGCCACCGCCGTCTTCACCAGCTGGGACGCCGCCCCCGAGGACCCGGCCGCCGCCGAGGCCTCGGCCGCCCTCCAGCGCGCGGTGGTCCAGCAGTACTTCGCCCGCACCACCGAATGGCTGGCCGGCCGCGCCGACGAGCCGCGCGCATGGCAGACCGCGGCCGCCACCGGCGACGTCCTGGTCCACGTCACCGCCGAGGAGCTGACCGAGCTCACCGCCGGGATCTTCGCGCTGGCCGACCGCTACCTGGACCGCCTGGGCGATCCGGCGGCCCGCCCCACCGGCTCCCGGCCGGTCCTGCTGATGCACCTGGCCGTCCCGGTCGACGGCCGGCCGGCCGCACCGTGAGCGCGCTCACCGCCCGGATACCCGAGCTGCTGCGCGACGGGCTGTTCCGGCGCTACTGGGCCGGTCAGAGCGTCTCCGCACTCGGCGACCAGGTCACCCTGCTCGTCGTCCCGCTGATCGCGGTCACCGCGCTGCACGCCGACGCCGCGCAGATGGGGTACCTGGCGGCGGCCGGCTGGCTGCCGTACCTGCTCTTCTCACTGCCGGCGGGGGGCTGGGCCGACCGGCGTCCGGACCGGCGGCGGGTGATGATCGCCACCGACCTCGGCCGGGCCGCGCTGCTGCTCACCGTCCCGGCCGGGTACGCACTCGACCTGCTCTCGCCGGCGCAGCTCTACCTGGTGGTGTTCGCGGCCGGCAGCCTCTCGGTGGTCTTCAACGTGTGCAACCCGCCGCTGTTCGTCGCCCTCGTCCCCGCCGACCGGTACGTGCAGGGGAACGCACTGCTCAACGGCAGCCGCGCGCTCGCGTACGTCGCCGGGCCCGGGCTCGGCGGGCTGCTGGTCCAACTGCTGGCCGCGCCGGCGGCCCTGGTCGCCGACGCGCTCTCGTTCCTGGCCTCGGCGCTCCTCCTGCGCCGGATCGGGCCCGTCGAACCACCGGGCGACCCGGCCGGTTCCGGGCGGACGACGGCGGGTCTGCGCTGGATCCGGGAGTCGCGCACCGTCCGGGCGGCGCTGCTGGGCACCGCCACCGTCAACCTCTTCACCCTGATGACGAGTACCCTGTTCGTCCTCTACGCGGTGGGCGAACTCGGGCTCTCAGCAGGGCTGTTGGGGGCCGTTCTGGGGGCCGCCTCGATCGGCGCCGTACTGGGCGCCGCGGTCACCGGCCGGATCACCCGGCGGATCGGGGTGGGGCCTGCCTTCCTGCTCGGCCTGATCGCCTACCCCGCGCCGCTCCTGCTGGTCCCGGCGGCGCACGGCCCGACGCCCCTGGCCGCCGCGCTGCTGTTCGCGGCCGAGTTCGGTTCCGGCATCGGGGTCATGGTGCTGGACATCGCGGCCGGATCGATCTTCGCCGCGGTCGTCCCGGACCACCTGCGCTCCCGGGTGTCCGGCGCCTACCAGGCGGTCAACTACGGTGTCCGACCGATCGGTTCGCTGCTCGGCGGCACGCTCGGCAGCACCCTCGGCCTGCGGCCGACGCTGTGGCTGGCGGCAGGCGGGGCGCTGCTGTCGTTCCTGTGGCTGCTCGGCTCGCCGATCCCCCGGCTGCGGGACCTGACGGCCGCACGGCCGGACGCCGACGAACCACACGACGAACCACACGACGCGCACGACGAACGGCTCGACGCACCGGTCGGCGAACGGCCCGGCGAACCGGCCGGAGCGCCGACGGACCGTCAGGACCCCCGGCCCGTGCGGCCGGTGACCCTAACAGATTCGGGCATATGCCCGACGAATATGACGGATTCCGACCCGAGGCCGAACGTTCGGGGTTAGCGTTACGCTCCGAAGAGGTTACCGCCAGTGAGCGCGGAGCCGCGCGCGGGCCCCCCGTGGGCCCGCAGGAGGGGTGCGTATCGGGTGCCGGGGATCGATGACTGCCTTACCGAGGCCATGGGCGTGCCAGGCGCGCTCGGCGCCAGCCTGGTCGACTGGACCAGCGGGCTCGCGCTGGGCACCGCCGGGGAGGGACCGGGCGACGACCACGAGACCGGGGCCGCCGACGCCACCGAGCTCGCCAGGGCGGTGACCCAGAGCACCTCGTTCGCCGACCCGACGTCCGGGACGGCTCCCGCCGAGGACCTGATCCTCAGCTCGGCCGGCGCCTACCACCTGGTCAGGTTCCTCGACACGGACTTCGACAGCAACCTCATCCTCTACCTGCGGCTCGACCGGGAGCGGTCCAACCTCGCCATGGCGCGGCTGAGACTCGCCTCGATCGCCGAACAGTTGGTGATCGACTGATGGCCGTCACGCTGGACGCCCGCACCGTCGACGCGCCGGCCGCGCACGCGCCGCGGCTGCCCCGCCGGCGCCGCTCCGGATGCTCGCCCGCCACCGTCTTCGAGACCGCGCTGGCCGACCTGGCCGCGCAGCGCGCCACCGGCGCGATGGTCGGCACCGCCGGCACCCTGCACCTGGTCGGCGGGTTCGTGGTGCACGCCGAGAGCGCCTCCGCGCCCGGCATAGAGGCCCTGCTGACCGGCTGCGGCCGACTGTCCGGCGCCGACTGGGCCCGCCACCTCGCGAGCGGCCTGCCGATGGCCGACGAGCTGATCCGCACCGGCCGGGTGAGCGCCGGCGAACTCCAGCTCTGCCACCTGACCGCCCTGCTGGACGCCGGCTACTTCGCCCTCGGCCAGAACCAGGGCGAGATCCGCTTCGAGTCCGCCTCCCGGCCGCTGTTCACCCTCGCCCGGCCGATGGGCGTACGGGAGCTGCGCGCGGCGGTGGGCCGCCGGCGCGCCCTGCTGGACCGGGTCTGGCCGTGCCCGCAGCTGGACGGCGCGGTCGTCCGGCGCCGGCCGGTGGCGGTGCCGCGCGGCTGCACCCGGCGACGCCGCGCCGTGCTGGAGGCCGCGGACGGCCGGCGCACCCCCGCCGAGATCGCCCTGCTGCTCGGACGCTCCGCCTTCGGCACCGTGCTGGACATCAGGCACCTCGCGGCCGGCGGTCTGATCGAGTCCACCCCGGCCCTGCCACCGCTCCCACCACTCCCGCCGCTCCCACCGCTCCCCCCTCCGCCGGTGCCCCTGCAGCCGATGCTGGCCCCGGTGCCGCCGCCCCTGCCGCCGCCCGTCGAACCGCCGCGGGTGCTGTTCCCCACCCGGACGCAGCCCGCCGCCACCGCCCCGACCTACGACCCGTCAGATCCGCACGTCGCCCTGCTGCTCAGGATCCGAGCCGGCCTGGAGGCCCGACTGTGAGTGTTCCGCCCGCCCTTGTCCCCCGCCCGACCGAGTCATGAAGCGCACCTTGCGACAGTTCACCGCCCGTAGGCCTCCCGTACTGATCGACCCCGAGTTGCTCTCCGAGCCCGAGGTGCTCACCGAGTTGCGCGGACTGCGCGCCCGGGTCCCGCACCTGACCGGCAGTCTGGTCGCCACCACCGACGGCCTGGTGGTCGCCCACGACACCACCAACCTGGAGCCCTCCGGGGTGGCCGCGCTCACCGCCGCCGCCCTCGGGGTCGGTGCCCGGCTGGCCGAGGCGACCGGCCAGGGCAGCTTCCGCGAGCTGCTGACCAGGGGCGAGTTCGGCTACACCGCCACCTACGCGGCCGGCGCGTACGTGGTGCTGACCCTGCTCGCCGGGCCGGAGGCCAACATCGGCCGGCTGCACCTGGAGGCCCGCCGGGCCGGGCGCCGGATCGAGGCGCTCACCGAGGCCGCGCTGGAACGCCAGGACCAACGGGACTGACCCGTACCGCCGACCATCCGCAGCACGACCGAACACCCGTCACCACCACGAAATCCCCACGGAAGAGGACCCATGGCCAGCACCGACAGCGCACTCAAGGACATCATGAACTCGATCGACGGCACCATTGGTGTCGCTCTGGTCGACTACAACAGTGGAATGGCGCTCGGCACACTCGGCGGCGGCCCCGACCTCGATCTGAACGTGGCCGCCGCGGGCAATACCGACGTGGTCCGCGCCAAGGTCAGGGCGATCGAGCTGCTGGGTCTCAAGGAGGCCATCGAGGACATCCTGATCTCGCTCAGCAGCCAGTACCACCTGATCCGGCCGCTCACCGGCCGCACGGGCAAGGGGCTGTTCCTCTACCTCGCCCTGGACAAGGGCCGCGCCAACCTCGCGATGGCCCGCCACCAGCTGAAGCGGATCGAGGCCGACCTGGAGGTCTGAGGCCGAGTGAGGCCCGGTCGGGCGCGGCCCGCTGTTACGGTTCCCCGCCGTCGCCCGACCGGGGGCTTTTCACCGGCGGAGCGGACCCTCGCAGGTGTAGTCGGAGGTGCCGGCCCGGCCGCCCGGCCAGACGTCGACCTTGCCGAAGGAACAGTTCATGTCGTCGAGGTTGTTCGCGACGCCCTTCGTCCGCTGCAGGATGAAGTAGTCGACGGTGGACGACATGTCCTTGAACACCGCGTCCGCGCTGGTGGAGTCGGTGAGGTTGGCGGTGATCCGGCCGGTGCAGACGAACCGCATCGGCTTGTTGTTCCAGTCGCCGTTGTCCTTGCAGGACGGGGTGGACCGGGTGGCACCCGCGAACGCCGCCGCGACCTCGGAGGGGTAGGCGAACTTCAGGTACCCGTTCGGGGTGAACGAGGTGTTCGGGACGTACAGGCCGGGGATTTCCGCGATCCGGGCGTCCAGGAAGGCGTCGTACTCGGCCTGGAGGCCCGCGTCGGCACCGGCGCGGGTGCGCCAGGCGTCGAACTCGGCCGGGTCGTCGGCCCGCAGGTAGCCGTACATCTCGCGCAGCCGCGAGGGGTGCTGTATCCACAGGAACTCGAAGAACGTGCCCGCGTAGTTGTAGAAGTGGAACGCGGGGGTGTCGGTGTAGCGGGCGTGGAGAAGCTCGTTGACGGTCATCCGCGCGATGCCCGCCGCCTCGTCCTGGGCGAGTTTGTTCACCAGCGACCTGCGCACCAGGACGCCCTGGTCCCGGGTGGCGCCGTCGAAGAACTCGGCGGTGCCCTCGTCCATGGCGGTGGTGAGGTCGTCGGCGTACCAGCGCGGCTCGCCGAAGGTGCCGGGGGTGGCCCAGCGACCGTTCAGGTAGTGGGTGTACTCGTGCCGGAACAGCTCCTCCAGGGTGAGCGTCGAGTCCTGCGGCACCCGGCGCTGGTAGGTGTAGAAGGTGGCGCCGTTCTCGATGTAGACGCCGCCGTTGCTGGTCGTCATGCCGGTCAGCAGCGGGTGGTAGACCTCGTAGTCGGCCCGCGAGGCGTACAGGTGGATGTGCAGCGTGGAGTTGACGTCCCCCGCCAGCGGCACGTCGGTGCCCAGGACCCGGAAGAACTGCGTCTTCACCTGCTTGCTGGCGTAGTACATCTGGTCCACGGTCGCCCGGTCGAGGGCGGTCCGCACCTCCAGCGCCCCGTTGTCGTACGTGTAGGTGTTCGGGAAGAGCTTGGCCTCGATCTGCGCGGTGCAGACGCCGAACCGGTCGCAGACGCCGTAGTAGTTGGCCCAGCCGACCGCCTTCACCCAGGGGCCCGAGAACTCCCCGAACGCCGCCTTGGTGGTGTCCAGGAGCGGGCCCAGGTCCGCGCTGACCGCGGCACGCAGCGAGGCGATCTGGCCGAACCGGCCGTACTCGGCCACCGCGTCGCGGGCGACCCAGGCGTTGGCGGTGCCCTTCAGGTGCGCGGCCGAGGCGAAGGCGCGGAACGCCGCGCGGTAGTCGGCGTCGGCGGCGACGGCCGCCATGAACGCCGGGTCCTGGTTGTAGATGCCGAGGTAGTTGACGTTCAGCGCGGCGAGAGCGGCGTTGCCCCACTGCGTGCTGCCGGCCACCCGGGTGCCGGGGCCGAACGCGGCGAGGATCCGCTTGACCAGGCCCAGGTTGTTCTGCCGCAGGCCGACACTGCCGGCGGTGATGGTCATCTCGCGGAGGATCGCGGCGGCCTGGTCGGTCGCGTCGAACGCCCGGGGGTTGGCCGAGCAGGCGTCGATCGCCCGCTGGACGGCGGCCAGGGTCGCGGCGTCGGTGATGTCGATCTGGTCGTGGTTGAAGTCGAAGTAGACCGTGGCGTGCAGGAACGTCCACAGCTCGTACAGGTGGGCGCCGTCGGTGCCGTCGTGGGCGGCCGCGAGCTGGGTGATCCGGTCGGCGACGGCCTGGACGTGGGCGTCGTCCATGGCGGTGGCGTACCCCGCGTTCCAGGTCCACAGGAAACCGGCCAGACAGCCGTCGGCGGTGACCGCCGGGTCGGTGAGGAAGGCCACCAGCTGGGCCGGCCCGAGTCCGCTCATCCCGGCGGCGGTGCAGGGCACCCCCGCCGCGGTGGAGCCCGGAGCACCGACGGGTGCGGCCGGACCGGCGATCGGGGCGGGCGCCCCGACCCGGTCGGGCAGCCGGCCGGGCAGCAGCGTGTCACCGAGCGAGCCGCCGCCCGGTGCGGGGGCCGCACCGCCCGCCTTCGCGGTGGCGGCGGCGAGGTGGTCGACCTCGTCGTAGGCGCTCGGCGTCGATGCGGGCGCCACGGTCTGCGCGGCGGAGCTCGGTGCGGCGGGAGCCGCGGGGGCGGAGGCCGCGCCGATGGCCTGCGCACTCTGGACGGCCGGCAGCGTGAGGGAGGCGGCCAGCGCGGCGGCGAGCAGGACTCTGCGCGCGGTACGGGGAGTTGACACTCGTGCTCCTGAACATGTGGGGGAAATCGTGGGGGGTTGAGAAATGCGGACGCACGCCGTACCGCCGCCCCGCGCGGCCCCCATGGGGGAGGCCACGCGGGCCGGGGCGCGTGGGTGCCCGCTCGCCGGACGGCAGGCGGCAACCGGCAACCGGCAGCCCGACGAGCGGGCGCCGGCGCCCTGATCAGGCCTCGGGGAAGTGGCAGGCCGCCTGGCGGCCGCTGTCCGGGGCGGTGATCTGCAGGAGCGGTGCCTCGGTGCGGCAGAGGTCCTGCGCCTTGGGGCACCTGGGGTGGAAGGTGCAGCCGCTGGGCGGGTTGGCGGGGCTCGGCGGGTCGCCGAGCAGCACGATCCGTTCGCGCCGGCGTTCGGCCAGCGGGTCGGGCAGCGGTACGGCGGAGAGCAGCGCCCTGGTGTAGGGGTGGGCGGGCCTCTCGTACACCTGGCGCTTGTCGCCGATCTCGACGATCCGGCCGAGGTACATCACCGCGACCCGGTGGCTGATGTGCTTGACCACGGCGAGGTCGTGGGCGATGAACACGTACGCCACGCCGAGTTCGCGTTGCAGGCGTTCCATCAGGCCGACGATCTGCGCCTGGATGGAGACGTCGAGGGCGGAGACCGGTTCGTCGGCGACGACGAGTTCGGGGCGGGTGGCGAGGGCGCGGGCGATGCCGATCCGCTGGGCCTGGCCGCCGGAGAACTGGTGCGGGTAGCGCTCCAGGTGTTCGGGGGCGAGGCCGACCAGGCGGACGAGGTCGCGCACCTCGGCGGCGGTCCTCGCCGGTGCGGTGCCCTGGGCCCGCAGCGGGGCCGCGATGATCTGCTGGACGGTCTGCCGCGGGTTGAGCGAGGCGAACGGGTCCTGGAAGATCATCTGCA
This sequence comes from Kitasatospora sp. NPDC088346, assembly GCF_044740765.1. Classification (NCBI taxonomy): domain Bacteria; kingdom Bacillati; phylum Actinomycetota; class Actinomycetes; order Kitasatosporales; family Streptomycetaceae; genus Kitasatospora; species Kitasatospora sp. NPDC088346. Next base: position 38,183 of record NZ_JBIURH010000011.1, on the reverse strand, counting down.
ACTTGCTGCGCAGCGGCCGCAGTTCGCGCTGCCCGGTGCGGGTGATGTCCTGTCCGCGGAAGCCGATCGAACCGGCCGTCGGGTCGAGCAGCCGGACCAGCATCCGGCCGGTGGTGGACTTGCCGCAGCCGGACTCGCCGACCAGTCCGAGGGTCTCGCCGGGCCGGACGTCGAAGGAGACCCCGTCGACGGCCCGGATGCCGGGGCGCCGGCGGAAGGTGCCGCTCCGTCCGGGGAAGGTCATTCCCAGGTCCTGCACGGTGAGCAGGGCTTCCGTCATGCGGTCGCCTCCTTCTGGAAGCCGCGGCCCTCGGACGGCGAGTCCAGCAGGCAGGCGGTGCGGTGGTGCTCGGCGACCAGCCGCAGCGGCGGACGCTGCTCGGTGCAGGCCCGGCGGCCTTCCTCGGACGCGGCCCGGTAGACCGCGCAGCGCGGGTGGAAGGGGCAGCCGGCCGGCGGGTCGAGCAGGGAGGGCGGGCTGCCGGGGATGGAGACCAGGGCGTCGCCGTCGGCGGCGTCCAGGCGGGGCAGCGAGTCCAGCAGGCCGCGGGTGTAGGGGTGCCGCGGTGCGGTGAACAGGGTTTCGGCGGGGGCCTGTTCGGCGGCCGAGCCGCCGTACATGACCAGGACCTCGTCGGCGACCCGGGCGATCACGCCGAGGTCGTGCGTGATCATGATGATGCCGAGTCCGCGGTCCTGCTGGAGCTTCATCAGCAGTTCCAGCACCTGGGCCTGGACGGTGACGTCCAGGGCCGTGGTCGGCTCGTCGGCGATGATCAGGTCGGGTTCGCAGGACAGGGCCAGGGCGATCATCGCCCGCTGCCGCATGCCGCCGGAGAACTGGTGCGGGTACTCCCCCGCCCGGCGGGCCGGTTCGGGGATGCCGACGTCGCCGAGCACCTCGACGGCGCGGGCCCAGGCCGTCCGGCGCTTGCCGCCGAAGTGCGCCTGGTAGGCCTCCGCGATCTGGTCGCCGATCGTGAAGTAGGGGTGCAGCGAGGTGAGGGCGTCCTGGAAGACCATGGCCATCCGCCGACCGCGCAGGGCCCGGACGGTCTCCTCGGGGGCGCCGATCAGTTCGGTGCCGTCGAACCGGACGGATCCGGTGACCTCGGCGCCGCGGTGCAGGCCCATGACGGCCAGCGAGGTGACGGACTTTCCGGAGCCGGACTCGCCGACGATGCCCAGGGTCCGGCCGGCCTCGACGGTGAAGTCGACTCCGCGGACGGCCCGGACGGTTCCCTCCGCGGTGCTGAACTCGACTGCGAGGTCCTTGACTTCGAGCAGGGTCACGACAGCCTCGCCCTCGGGTCGATCCAGGCGTAGACCATGTCCACGATCAGGTTGGAGGTGACGATGAAGAAGGAGGCGAGCAGGGTGATCCCCATGATCACCGGCTGGTCCGCCTTGTTGAGCGAGTCGGCGAAGAGCTTGCCGACACCCGGGAGGCCGAACAGCGACTCGGTGATCAGTGCTCCGGCCAGCAGGCCGCCGAGGTCCATGCCGAGCATGGTGGCCACCGGCGTGAGCGCGGGCCGCAGGCCGTGCCGGCCCACCACCCGGCGTTCCGGCAGCCCCTTGGCCCGGGCGGTGCGCACGAACGGCTCGGCCATCGTCTCGATGACGGAGTTGCGGGTCATCCGGGCGTAGATGGCGGCGGACATCAGGGCGAGCGTGATCCAGGGCAGGACCAGGTTCTCGATCCAGCCGAACGGGTCCTCGCCGAAGGCGATGTACCGGGGGTAGGGGATCAGGTCCATCACCGAGACGACGACGTAGAGCAGGATCATCGCGGTGAAGTAGACCGGGAGGGCGGCGACGCCGATGGTGCCGACCATGACGGTGCGGTCGAGCCAGGTGTTGCGGCGCAGCGCGGAGACCACGCCGGCCGTGACGCCGAGCACCAGCCACAGGACGGCCGCGCCGACGGCGAGCGAGGCGCTGGCCGGGAGGCGGTCCATCATCAGGTCCCAGACCGGCTGGGCGCTCTGGTAGGAGTAGCCGAAGCAGGGGAAGTCGCACTGCACGGCGTAGCTGCCGCTGCCGAGGGTCTGGCCGGCGAAGACGCCGACCAGGTAGCGGCCGAACTGGACGGTCAGCGGGTCGTCCAGGCCCATCTGCTGGCGGACCAGCAGGATGCGTTCCGCCGAGCAGTCCTTGCCGCAGAACTGTGCGGCCGGGTCGGTCGGCAGGAGGTAGAAGACGGCGAAGGTGATGGCGCAGATCACCACGAGGGTCAGGGCGATGCCGATCAGCCGCCGGACCAGGAATCCGATCATGCCCGGCTGCCCTTCGGGTCGAGGGCGTCGCGCAGTGCGTCGCCCAGCAGGGTGAAGGCCAGCACGACCAGGAACAGGCAGGCGCTGGGCAGGACGAAGAACATCGGGTCGACCTTGTAGTAGGGCACCGCGTCCGAGATCATCTGGCCCCAGGAGGGCGTCGGCGGCCGGACTCCGACGCCGAGGTAGGTGAGCGCGGCCTCGGCGCCGATCAGGCCGGGGATCGCCAGCGTGACGTACACGATGATCGTGCCGGTGAGGTTGGGCAGGATCTCGGTGAACAGGATCCGGGCGCTGGAGGTGCCGCAGGCGCGGGCGGCCTCGACGTACTCGCGGTGTTTGAGCGAGATGGTCTGGCCGCGGATCAGCCGGGCGATGTAGGGCCAGCCGAAGACGCTCATCACGGCGATCAGCAGCAGGATGCGGTTGGCGTCCCGGGCGACGGAGAGCAGCGCGATCATGAAGATCAGGCTGGGGAAGGACATCATGATGTCCATGAAGCGGCTGATCGCGGCGTCGGTCCGGCCGCCGAAGTAGCCGGCGCTGATGCCCAGCAGGACGCCGATCACGGTGGTGATGACCGCGGCGCTGAAGGCGACCAGCAGGCTGATCTGACCGCCGTACAGGAGCCGGGCGAAGATGTCGCGGCCGAGGCCCGGTTCGACGCCGAGCCAGTGCTCGGGGCCGATGCCGCCGAGCGGCTCCTTGGGCACGCCGCCGAGGTAGAGGTTGAGGGCCTTCTTGTCGGTGTCGGACGGGCCGTGGCCGCTGATCGCGGTGAGGACCGGGGCGAGCAGGGAGCACAGGACGAAGAAGACGATGATGCCGAGGCCGACCATGGCGGCCTTCTGGCCGCGGAGCCGGTGCCAGGCGAGGCGCCAGGGCGAGGCGGGGGGCGCTGCGGGTGCGGGGGCGGCGGGGCTGACCGCCGCCCCCGCTCCCCGGGCGGCTGCCTCGGAGAGCGGGGCGGTCATGGGGTCGGCTCCTGACTACTTGACGGACTTCAGGCCGATGACCGCGTAGTCGATCTGGCCGGACCACACCGGGTGGGCGTAGGCGCCGGCGATGTTGGAGCCGACCAGCAGCGGCTTCTTCTGCCAGGTCAGCGGGACGGCCGGCGACTTGTCCATGATCTTGGCGTCGAGGGCGAGCCAGGAGGCGTTGGCCTTCTGCAGGTCGTCCAGGGCGGCGATCCGGTCGAGCTCGGCGATGGTCTCGGGGTCGTTGAACCGGCTGTTGTTGCCGTTGTTGCTCTTGTCCTTGATGGAGCGGCCGTCGAAGATCATCGGCAGGAAGGTCGCGGCGGACGGGTAGTCGGGGCACCAGCCGCTCATCGACAGGCCGGGCTGCTTGTCCTTGTCGCCGACGATCGAGTTGACGGCCGTCGGGTCGACCGTGGTGACGGTGACCTCGACGCCGACCTTCTTCAGCGAGGCCTGGATCGACTCGGCCTGCGCCTTGGCGCCGGTGGAGGTGACCAGCTCGGTCTGCAGCCCGTTGGCGAAACCCGCCTCGGCCATCAGCGACTTGGCCTTCTCCGGGTCACCGGCCGGCTTGATCGTGAAGTGGTCGATCGGCGCGCCGGCGGTCAGCACCGGAGGCAGGTAGGTGGTGGCGACGTCGTTGAACGCCGGACCGCCCACCGCGGCCGCGAAGGCCTCCTTGTCCACCGCGTACTGCAGGGCCAGCCGGAGCTTGGGGTTGTCGAACGGCGCCTTGCTGGTGTTCATCACCAGCATCGAGGTGCAGCCGGAGTTCTCGCTGATCAGACGCTTCTTCAGGTCCGGGTTGGTGAGCACCTCGCTGACCTTCGCGGAGACCAGGTCGACGTAGGAGATCGCGTTCTTGTCCTCGCCCTGGTCGGCGATCAGCCGGTCCGCGATGCCCGCGCCCTTGAGGGTCTGCTCGACGACGATCCGGTCCGGGTACGCCTTGCGGACCGGGTCGCTCTTCTCGTCCCAGCTGGTGTTGCGGACCAGCACCATGCGCTTGCCGCGGTCGTACTCCTCGATCTTGTACGGGCCCGAGGAGACCGGGTGGTTGCTGTAGTTGGCGCCGGTCTCCTTCGCCTTCGGCACCGGCGAGAAGGTCGGCAGGGTGACGGTGTAGCCGAACTCCGCGACCGGGCGCTTGAGGTGGAAGACGATGGTCTTGGCGTCCGGGACCTCGATGGCCTCCTTGCCCAGCCGCTCGCCCTTCAGCGGGCCCTGGTAGCCGTCGGGGGCGTTGAGGTAGCGCACCGCGTAGTCGGGGCCGCCGGCCAGCTCGGGCGAGAAGGAGCGCTCGACGTTGTACTTGACGTCGTCGGCGACGATCGGGGTGCCGTCCTCGTACTTCAGACCGTCCTTCAGGTGGAAGGTCCAGGTCTTGGCGCCGTCGCTCGGGGTGCCGAGGTCGGTGGCCAGGTCGGGCTCGATCTTCAGGCCCTCGGCGCCGGGGGCCGCCTTGAACGTGGTCAGGGTGCGGTAGAGCATCCGGACGCCGACGTCCATCACCGGCATGGTCCAGTTGCGGGCCGGGTCGAGCTGGTCGAAGTCCTGGTTGGAGAGGATGGTGAGGGTGCCGCCCTTGACCGGCGTCCCGCCGATGATGCCGTTGCCCTCGGTGGTGACCCCTGCCTGGTCGCCGGCTCCGTCGGCGCTGCCGCCGTTGCTGCTGCACGCGCCGAGGCCGAGGGTGAGGGTTGCTGCGATCGTCGCCGCCAGGGCGACGTGGGTACGCCTGTTCATGGTGAACTCCGAGATGGGGGGCCACTGCTGAGGCCCGGTCCGCCCCGGGGCTGATCCGGGGCCACACCGGAGGGGCGACCTGGGGTCTAGCCCCTCCGGGATGTGACCCGTAACATAGTAATGTGAAATTGCACTGGCAAGAGCTGATGCCGCCCGTTACCGAGCCGTGTCCTCCCCGGGCCCTGACCCGCCGCCAGTCCCCCCGGTTCCACCCCAGGCCAGAGGAGTCGCAGCAGTGACCGCCGAGCCCACCCCCCGCCTGCACACCGGCAGCCACGACCTGCCCGTCCCGCCCGCCCTCGACGCGTTCATGGGCACCGCGTGGGCCGCCACCCCGCTGCCCGCCGGCGAGCGGGTGCCCGGCCACGACGCCACCCCGGCCCGCCGCCGCCGGCTCGCCGCCGCCTTCCCCGGCGAGCGACTGATCGTCCCCGCCGGGCAGTTGAAGGTCCGCAGCAACGACTGCGACTACCGCTTCCGCCCGCACAGCGCGTACGCCTGGCTCACCGGCCTCACCGGCGAGGAGCAGGTCGGCCACGTCCTGGTGGTCGAGCCCGACGGCGAACCGGTGCTCCACCTGCGCCCGCGCTCGCCGCGCGGTGGCGGCAGCCCGTACGGCTCCGAGTTCTACCGCGACCGCCGCTACGGCGAGTTCTGGGTCGGCCGGCGGCCCGACCTGGCCGAGGCTGCCGAGCTCACCGGTGTCCGCACCGCCCACCTGGACGACCTGGCCAAGCTGTTCACCGGCCCGCAGCCCACCACCCGGATCCTGGCCGGCATCGACCCGGTGCTGGACTCCCTCGCCGGCCGCCCCGACACCGCGACTGACCCGGCGGACGCCCGACTCGCCACCGTGCTCTCCGAGTTGCGCCTGGTCAAGGACGTCTGGGAGGTCGGGCAGCTCCAGCTCTCGGTCGACCTCACCACCACCGGCTTCGAGGACGTCGTCCGGGCCCTGCCCACCGCACTGCGCCACGGCCGGGGCGAACGCTGGCTGGAGGGAACGTTCAACCTCCGTGCCCGCGCCGAGGGCAACGGCACCGGCTACGACACCATCGTGGCCTCCGGCGCCCACGCCTGCGTGCTGCACTGGATCCGCAACGACGGCGCCCTCGACCCGTCCGAACTCCTGCTGCTCGACGCCGGCGTGGAGACCGACTCCCTCTACACCGCCGACGTCACCCGCACCCTCCCGCTCTCCGGGACCTTCTCCCCCGTCCAGCGTCAGGTCTACGAACTGGTGCTGGCCGCCCAGGACGCCGCCATCGCCACCCTGCGCCCCGGCGCCAGCTTCCGGGACTTCCACCGGGCCGGCATGCGGGTGATCGCCGAGGGCCTCGCCGACTGGGGCGTGCTGCGGGTCTCCGCCGAGGAGGCCCTGCACGAGGACAGCGGCCTGTTCCGCCGCTACACCCTGTGCAGCAGCGGCCACATGCTCGGCCTGGACGTCCACGACTGCGCGAAGGCCCGGGCCGAGACCTACCTCGACGGCGTGCTGGAGGAGGGCATGGTGCTCACCGTCGAACCCGGCCTCTACCTCCAGCCCGACGACGAGACGCTGCCGCTCGAACTGCGCGGCATCGGCGTCCGGATCGAGGACGACCTGGTGATCACCGCCGACGGCGCCCGGCTGATGTCCGGGGCGCTGCCGCGCACGGTGGCCGGCATCGAGGAGTGGATGGGCGCCCTGCTGGGCTGACCGCCGGAGCCGCCTACCCCGCGAGCGCCCGGACGACGTCCGCCGCCGGGCCGGTCCGGGCGAGCCGGTGGCCCGTCCCGGCCCAGAGGTGCATCGCCTCCAGGTCGCCGCGCCCGGCCGCCGCGGCCCGCAGCGGCTGGGTGAGGTGGTGCACCTCCGGGTAGGCGGTCGGCGCGTACGGCTCGTAGCGTTCGATGAAGGCGTTGCGCAGCCCGCGCGCCGGCCGGCCGGTGAAGGCCCTGGTGACGGCCGTCGCGGTGAACCGCTCGTCCACCAGCGCCGCCCGGTGGGCCGCCGTGGCCCCGGACTCCGTGCAGCGCAGGAAGGCGGTGCCGAGCTGGGCGGCCACCGCACCGGCCCCGAGGGCGGCGGCCAGGCCCGCGGCGTCCGCGATGCCGCCGGCGGCGATCAGCGGCAGGTCCACCTCGGCGCGCACCTCGGCCAGCAGGTCGAGCAGCGGTACGGTGCCGGGCGTCGCCGCGGCCCGGTGGGTGGCCCGGTGGCCACCGGCCTCGGGGCCCTGCACCGTCAGCACGTCCATCCCCGCCTCGGCCGCCGCCCGCGCCTCGGCGGGCGAGGTCACGGTGCCGACCTGGACGGTGCCGGCCGCGCGCAGCGCCTCGGCCTCGGCCGGGGAGGGCAGGCCGAAGGTGTAGGAGACCACCGGCACCGGGTCGGCCAGCAGCAGCGCGATCTTGGCGTCCCAGTCGTCCCGGTCGGGGGCGATCACGGCCGGCAGGTCGACGCCGTACCGCTCGGCCTCGGGGCGCAGCCGCTCCCGGTAGGCCGCCACGGCCCCCGGGTCGCCGGGGTCGCCGGGCTCGGCGGGCACGAAGAGGTTGAGGCCGAACGGCCGGCCCGTCAGTTCCCGGACGGCCCTGATCTGTTCGGCCACGGCGGCGGCGCTCCGGTAGCCGGCGGCCAGGAAGCCGAGCCCGCCGGCGCCGTTCACGGCCGCCACCAGCTGCGGGGTCGAGGCGCCGCCCGCCATCGGCGCGGCCACCAGGGGCACCTCCGGACGGAACGCGTCCACCGTCATCTGCCACTCCCCTCGGGCCGGTTCGCCCCCACCCTAGCCGCTGCGGGCCGCTCGGCCGCGGTGGCCGTGTCAGGTCACCCGGGTGGGCGCGGTCCGGTGGCGCCCGGCGGCGGGCCCGACGCCTACCGGCCCAGCACCGCACCGCCGTTGAGGCCGATCACCTGTCCGGTCAGGTAGCCGGCCGCCGGTGAGGCGAGGTAGCCGACGGCGGCCGCCACGTCGGCCGGGGTGCCGGCCCGGCCCACCAGGGTGTCGGCGATCTTGCCGGCGTGGAACTCCGGGGTGGCCCGGTCGCCGAAGATCGGGGTGTCGGCCACGTAGCCCGGGGCGAGCACGTTGACGGTGATGCCGTCCGGCCCCAACTGCCGGGCCAGGCCGAACGCCCAGCCGTGCAGCGCCGCCTTGGCCGCCGCGTACGAGCCGGCCGAGTGGGCGCCCGCACCGCCGCGCTGGGCCGCCGCCGAGCTGATCAGGACGAGCCGGCCGCCCGGCCGCCGCAGGTGGTCGAGCAGGGCGCTGGTGAGCAGCACCGCGGTCAGCAGGTTGGTGTCCAGGTCGCGCCGCCAGGCCTCGGCGAGTGCGGCCAGGCTGTCGTCGGCCGGTGCGGTCACGATGGCGCCGGCGTTGTTCACCAGCACGTCGACGGGCCCCAGGGCCGCGATCTCCGCGGCCGCCCGGGCGACCTGTCGCGGGTCGGTCAGGTCCGCCGGGACCGGGTGGATCCGCGGTGCGCCGACCTCCTCGTCGATCTCGGCCCGGGCCCGTTCGAGGAGTTCGGGCCGGCGGCCGATGACGACCACCCGGTCGCCCTCCGCCGCGAAGACGCGGGCGATCGCCCGGCCGATCCCCGTCCCGCCGCCGGACACCACCGTGAGCCGATCCGCCATGGGTCCCCCGTTCACCCCGGCGACCGTCGCCGGACCGCCACCCTACTGACCGGTAGCCGGACGGGTGCGGCGGGGCCCGGTGCCGCCCCGGCTGCAACCGGGGTTGTACGCGCCTTCCACCTGCGGGCGCACACCGCGCCCGGCCGGTTCAGCCTTCGGGCCGTCGTCCCGGCCGGCCACGGAACCTAGCGTGGTGACCGGGTCGGCGCCACGGTCGACCGCACCGGCCCGCGCCACCAGTTGACGCCCTCTCACCCGCGAGGACCCGCTCCCGTGATCGAAGCCCACCACCTGACCAAGCGCTACGGCGACAAGACCGCCGTCACCGACCTCGGCTTCACCGTCCGGCCCGGCGCCGTCACCGGGTTCCTGGGGCCCAACGGCGCCGGGAAGTCCACCACGATGCGGATGATCCTCGGCCTGGACGCGCCGACCACCGGCCGGGTCACGGTCAACGGGAAGCGCTACGCCGAGCACCGGGCGCCGCTGCACGAGGTCGGCGCGATGCTGGAGGACCGGTCGGTCCACACCGGCCGGTCCGCCTACCACCACCTGCTCGCACTGGCGGCCACCACGGGCATCCCCCGCCGGCGGGTGGAGGAGGTGATCGACCTGGTCGGCCTGCGTCAGGTGGCCCGTCGGCGGGCCGGCGGGTTCTCGCTCGGCATGGGCCGGCGGCTCGGCATCGCGAGCGCGCTGCTGGGCGACCCGGCCACCGTCGTCCTCGACGAGCCGGTGAACGGTCTCGACCCCGAGGGCATCCTGTGGATCCGCACCCTGCTCAAGGAGTTGGCCGCCGAGGGCCGGACGGTCCTGGTCTCCTCGCACCTGATGAGCGAGATGGCGCTGACCGCCGAGCACCTGATCGTGATCGGCCAGGGACGGCTGATCGCCGACACCTCGGTGGCGGAGTTCGTGCGTCGCGCGGCCCGCGACACGGTCCTGGTCCGCACCGGCGAGGCCGGGCGACTGTCGGCCCTGCTGGCGGCGACGGCCGCCTCCGTGGTGCCCGGCGAGCCGGGCGCCCTGGAGGTCACGGGCCTGAGCAGCGAGCGGATCGGCCGGCTCGCCGCCGACCACGGGATCGCGCTGACCGAGCTCACCCCGCACCGGGCGCCCCTGGAGGAGGCGTTCATGGAACTGACCCGGGACGCGGTCGAGTACCGGGCCCCGGAGCGGGCGGTGCCCGGGGCCGCGCCGGGCTTCGTACCCGGTGCCGTGCCGCGGGTCGTACCGACCACCGGCGCGCGGGCCGTACCGACCGCCGGCGCGGGCCGCCGGGGAGGTGCGGCATGACCGTCCGGCCCTTCGCGCCCGCCGTCCGGGCCCGCACCGGCCACGGCCGGGTCACCCGGGCCCGCGTGCTGCACTCGGAGTGGGTCAAGCTCCGCACGCTGCGCTCGACCGCCGTCACCCTGGCCGCCGCCGTCGCCGCGCTGGTCGGCCTGGGGCTGCTCTTCACGGGCGTCACCGCCGACCGCTGGCCGACGCTCGGCGAGGAGGAGCGGGCGGTCGTCGACCCGACCGCGCTGAGCCTGGTCGGCTTCTTCCTCGCGCAGCTCGCGGTCGGCGTGCTGGGCGTGCTGGTGGTCACCGGCGAGTACGCGACCGGCATGATCCGGGCGACGTTCTCGGCCGTCCCGGACCGGCTGCCCGTGCTCTGGGCCAAGGCGGCCGTGTACGCGGCGGTGACCTGGCTGCTGATGACGGCCGGCGCGCTGGTCGCCTTCCTGAGCGGCCAGGCCCTGATGGAATCCACCGGCGTCGCCACCTCGCTGGGCGACCCGGGGGTGACCCGCGCGGTGCTCGGCACCGGCCTGTACCTGACCGCGGTGGCCCTGCTGAGCGTCGGGGTCGGTGCGGTCGTCCGCAACACCGCGGGCGGGACGGCCACCGTCCTCGGCCTGTTGCTGGTCGTACCGGAGGTGGTCAGGGCGCTGCCCTCGACCTGGGCCGACACCATCGGCCCGTACCTGCCGAGCAACGCCGGTCACGCGCTCTGCGTCCTGCGCCCGGACGAGCACACCCTGGCGCCCTGGACCGGCTTCGCGGTCTGCTGCCTGTACGCGGTGGCGGCGCTGGCGGGCGCGGCCGTCCTGCTCAAGCGGCGGGACGCCTAGTGGCGGGACACGTCGAGGCATCCGCACCACCGGCGGCCCCGCCCCGGCGCGGCCGTCCGCCGCGCCGCCCGGCGCTGCCGCCGCCCGTCCAGGACGTCCTGCTGGTGGCCGGGTTGTGCGTGCCGACCGTCATCGCCGTCCGCCACGGCATGTCCGACCGGCCTTGGGAGCTGGCCCTCCAGGCGGCGCTGGTGCTGCCGCTGCTCGCCCGCCGCCGGGCGCCGCTCGCGGTGTTCGGCGTGGTGGCCGCGGCCGCGGCCGTGCAGTGGCTCGCCGGCGTTCAACTGCCCGCCGACGCCGCACTGCTGGTCGCGCTGTACACGGTGGCCTCCCGGGTGGGCCGCCGGCCCGCCCTGGTGGCCGGTCTCGCCCTGGAGACGGGCATCGTGCTGGCCGGCGTCCGCTGGTCGCCCGAGGGCCGCTTCCTCGGCGACACCGTCACCCTGACCGCGATGGCCGTCGCCGCCGGCGTCACCGGCACCACCGTACGGACCAGACACGCCCACCTGGCCGCGCTGGAGGACCGGGCGGCCGGCCTGGAGCGCGAGCGCGACCAGCAGGCCCGGCTCGCGGTCGCCGGGGAGCGCGCCCGGATCGCCCGCGAGCTGCACGACGTCGTCAGCCACAACCTGTCGGTGATGGTGGCGCTCGCCGACGGCGCGGTCTTCGCCCAGCCCCGCTCCCCCGAGCGGGCGACCGCCGCGATGCGGCAGGTCTCCGACACCGGACGGCAGGCCCTCACCGACATGCGGCGCTTCCTCGGCGTGCTGCGGGCCGACGAACCGGACGCGCTGCGCCACCCGGCGCCGGGCCTCGCCCAGTTGGAGTCCCTGGTGGAGCAGGTCCGGGTGGCCGGGCTGCCGGTACGGCTGGACGTCGCGGGCGACCCCGCCCCCGTGCCGGCCGCGGCGCAGCTCACCGTGTACCGGCTGGTGCAGGAGGCGCTGACCAACAGCCTCAGGCACGCCCCGGCCGGCACCCGCGCCGAGGTCAGGGTGGGCTGTTCGGCGGGGGCGGTCACCGTGGAGGTGGTCGACGACGGCCGTGCGGCGCCGGCCGGCCCGGCCTCGCCCGGCGGGCACGGCGGGCACGGCCTGCCCGGCATGCGCGAGCGGGCGGCCGCCTACGGTGGACGGTTGGAGGCCGGCCCGCTGCCGGGGGCGGCCGGATGGCGGGTGGCGACCAGGCTCGGCCTGGGGCCCGCCGGGGAGGAGGGGGTGTGACGATCCGGATCCTGCTGGTCGACGACGAGCCGCTGCTGCGGATGGCGTTCACCATGGTCCTGGAGGCGCAGCCGGACATGGTGCCGGTCGGCGAGGCCGGGGACGGCGCCGAGGCCGTCCGGCTGGCCCGCCGGCTCGCGCCCGACGTGGTGCTGATGGACGTCCGGATGCCCGGCACGGACGGCATCGAGGCGACCGCCCGGATCGTCCGGGACTGCCCCGGCACCAGGGTGCTGATCCTGACCACCTTCGACCTCGACGAGTACGCCTTCGCCGGGCTGCGGGCCGGTGCCTCGGGCTTCCTGTTGAAGAACGCCCTGCCGCAGGAACTGCTCGCGGCGGTCCGGGCGGTGGCCGCCGGTGACGCGGTGGTCTCCCCCCGGATCACCCGGCGGCTGCTGGAGAACTTCGCCGACCGGCTCCCCGCCGGTGTCCCCGGCCCGGACGGCGAACGGCTGGAACGGCTGACCGCCCGGGAGCGCGAGGTCCTGGTGGAGGTGGGCCGTGGCCTGTCGAACCTGGAGATCGCCGCGGGTCTGCACGTCGCGGAGGCCACCGTGAAGACCCATCTGAACCGGATCCTGGCCAAGTTGGAGCTGCGCGACCGGGTGCAGGCCGTGGTGTTCGCCTACGAGTCCCGGTTGGTCCGGCCGGGCTGAGCGCGGCGAGGTCAGGCGGGCCGGATCAGCCCCGAGCCGAGCCCGGCCGCGATCGCGCCGGTGCGGCTGTCGACGCCCAGCTTGCCGTAGATGTGCACCAGGTGGGTCTTGACGGTGGCCTCGCTGATGAACAGCCGCTTGGAGATCTGCCGGTTCGCCAGGCCCTCGGCGAGCAGTTGCAGGATCTCGCTCTCGCGCGGCGACAGGGTCGGCCGCCCGGAGCGGACCCGGCCGAGCAGACGGGCGGCGACCGGCGGGGCGAGCACCGTCTCGCCGCGGGCGGCGGCGTGCACGGCGGCCGCGACGTCCTCCGGCGGCGCGTCCTTGAGCAGGTAGCCGGTGGCGCCGGCCTCGACGGCGGCGAGGATGTCGGCGTCGGTGCTGTAGGTGGTGAGGATGAGGACGGCCGGCGGGTCGGGCAGCGCGGTGATCCGACGGGTGGCCTCGACGCCGTGCATCCCGGTGCCCATCTGGAGGTCCATCAGCACCACGTCCGGCCGCGGCGCCGGGCCGTCGAGCAGGCGCAGTGCCTCGGCGCCGTCCGCGGCCTCGCCGACGGCGGTCACCTCGGGCAGGTCGTCGACCATGGCGCGCAGGCCGCGCCGGACCACCGGGTGGTCGTCCACGATCAGGACGCTGATCACCGGGCACCCGCCTCGGCGAGCACGGCCGCCCGCAGCGGCAGGGCCGCGGCCACCGCCGTCCCCTCGCCCGGGGCGGACTCCACCGTCAGGCCGCCGCCGAGGGCGGCGATCCGCTCGCGCATGCCGTGCAGCCCGAAGGTCCGGCGGTCACCGTCCGCCGGGGCGTGCGGATCGAAGCCGACGCCGTCGTCGAAGACGTCCAGGGTGACCTCGTCGTCGAGGTAGGCGAGGGTGACCGCGATCCGCTCGGCGCGGGCGTGCCGGACGGCGTTGGCGAGGGCCTCCTGGGTGAGGCGCAGCAGGGCGACCTCGGCCTCGACGGGCAGCGGGTACGGCTCGCCGTCCAGGTGGAAGTCGGCCCGCGCACCGCCGGCCAGACGGCGCAGTGCCTCGGTGAGGGTGGTGTCGTCCAGGGCGGGCGGGGTGAGCGCGTGGACGAAGCGGCGGGCCTCGGCGAGGTTGTCGGAGGCGGTCCGGCCGACCTCGCGGATCCGGCCGGCGGCGGCCTGCGGGTCGCCGGGCAGGGCGGCGTCGGCGGCCCGGGCGAGCAGCACGATCGAGGACAGGCCCTGGGCGAGGGTGTCGTGGATCTCCCGGGCCAGGCGCTGCCGCTCGGCGAGCCGGCCGGCCTCGCGCTGGGAGGCGGCGAGCTCGTCGCGGGTGCGCACCAGGTCGTCGATCAGCCGCTGCCGTTCGCGGCTCTCCCGGTAGAGCGCCGCGTAGCCGTACGCGGTGAGCAGCGCGACGGCCGCGCCCGCGACCGGGCCGAGGACCTTGGCGGTGGTGAGCCCGCCCTCGGTGCCGGCCTGTGCGGCGACCACGACGGCGGTGAGCGCGGCGACGGCGAGCACGGCGCGGCGGGTGGGCAGCAGGTGCAGGCAGACGAAGTGCAGCGGGAAGGCGAGGTAGCAGAACTCGGGGTGGACCATGGTCAGTGCGATCCAGACCAGCACCACCGCCGCGAGCCAGAGCCCGGCCCACCGCCGGGTGGTGCGGATCCGCTCCACCACCCCGCCGGCCGCGTACCCGGCGGCGAGCAGGGCGGCCGTGGCCAGACCGGCGGCCCCGAGACCGCCGTCGAGCACGCCGCGGACGGCCAGCACGCCCAGCAGGGCGAAGAACAGCCCGTGCAGGGCGAGGTTCATCAGCCGCAGGGCGGGGGTGTCGGCGGTGTGGCCCGGTGCGGGCGTCTCGGTGCGGGTCACGCCTCCCGAGGGTACGGGGTGCCCCGGGCGGGGCCGAGCGGCCGGGCATCAACCGTTCGATGGATTCCGGGGTGCACCCTGCGGCGGAGGGCGGACCGGTTCCTCTCCACGATGGCAGCGGCGGCCCGCGCGGCCAGGGTGGTGGGTGGAATCGCACGTCCCTCCACCGGAAGGTCCCCGTGTTCGTCGCACTGCGTGACATCCGCTTCGCCAAGGGCCGGTTCGCGCTCATGGGCGCGGTCGTCACCCTGATCACCACGCTGGTCGTGTTCCTGTACGGCCTGACCGGCGGCCTGGCCTCGGCCGCCTCCTCGACCGTCGCCGGCCTCCCCGCCGACCGGGTCGTGTTCGGCGCACCCGACGGCGCCGCGCCGACGGTCTCGTTCGCCAACTCGACCGTCTCGGCCGGGCAGCAGGCGGCCTTCGCCGCCGCCCCCGGGGTGACGGCCGTCCACCCGCTGGGCATCGCGATGACCAGGCTGACCGCCACCGACGCGGCCGCCTCGGTCAGCGTGGTCGGCTCCCCCGCCGCACTGCTGCCGCCGCTGCGCCGGGGCGCGGCCCCGCAGGACGGGCAGGTCGCGGTCGGCGCGGACCTCGCGGCCCGGTACCACCTCGCGCCGGGCGACCAGGTCCGGGTCGGTCCGAGCCCGCTGACCGTCTCCGGGATCACCGAGGAGCGCTCGTACGCGCACGCGCCCGGCGTCTGGACGACGCTGGCCGCCTGGGAGCGGATCAGCGGCCAGACCCGCCCGACGGCGCTGGCGCTGAGCGGCTCGCCCGCGGGCCCGGCGGCGCTGGACGCGGCGCAGGGCACCGTGACGGTGGCGCTGGCCGACGCGCCGGCGGGGATCAGCGGGTACGCGGCCGAGCAGGGCAGTCTGCAGCTGATCCAGGGCTTCCTGTTCGCGGTCAGCGCGCTGGTGGTGGGCGCGTTCTTCACGGTCTGGACGGTGCAGCGCCGTCCGGACGTCGCGGTGCTCAAGGCGGTCGGCGCGAGCAGCGGCTACCTGGTGCGGGACGCGCTGGCGCAGGCCGCGGCGGTGCTGCTGGCCGGGGCGTCGCTCGGCGGCGCGGCCGGCGGGCTGGGCGGGCTGCTCGCGTCCGGCTCGGTGCCGTTCGAGGTCGGCCCGGCGACGGTCGCGGTCCCGGTGGCCGCGATGGTGCTGCTGGGCCTGGCCGGGGCCGCGCTCGCGGTCCGCCGCATCACCTCCGTCGACCCGCTGGCCGCGCTGGGAGCCTCCCGATGACCACGACCGTGCAGACCACCCGTACCGGCCTCGCCCTGCGCGGGGTGACCCTGAGCTACCCGGACGGCGAGAGTCGGCTGACGGCGCTGGACGACGTCTCGCTGACGGTCGCGCCGGGCGAGTTCACCGCCGTGGTCGGGCCGTCCGGCTCCGGCAAGTCGAGCCTGCTGGCGGTCGCCGCCACGCTGCAGCGCCCGGACCGGGGCGAGGTGGTGGTGGACGGCCTGGACGCGGGCGCGCTGGGCGACCGGGCCCGGACGGCGCTGCGCCGCGACCGGCTGGGGATCGTCTTCCAGCAGTCCAACCTGCTGGCCTCGCTGACCGCCGTCGAGCAGTTGCTGGTGCTGGAGTCGGTGCGCGGCGGCCGGCCGTCGGCGGCGCGGGGCCGGGCCGAGGAGCTGCTGTCCTCGGTCGGGCTGGACGGGCCGAAGCAGCGCCGCCGTCCGCACCAGCTCTCGGGCGGCGAGCGCCAGCGGGTGAACATCGCCCGTGCGCTGTTCGGCCGGCCCTCGGTGCTGCTGGTGGACGAGCCGACGTCGGCGCTGGACCACGAGCGCGGTGCGCGGATCGTCGACCTGCTCGCCGAGGTCACCCGGACCCACGGGACGGCGACGGTGATGGTCACGCACGACCGCGAGCTGCTGGGCCGGATGGACCGGGTGCTGCGGATGGCCGACGGCCGGCTGGTCTGAGCAGCGGCCGCTGGTCTGACCCGCGGCCGCCCGGGCTCAGCGGGCGCCGAGGCGCAAGGCCGGGCGCTCCTCGACGGGGTTCCCGGCACCGGCGGCCCACAGCGAGCGGATGTGCCCGAGGTGGCGCCCCATGCACTCCTCGGCCTCGTCGGCCTGACCGGCGATCATCAGGTCGAGCAGTTCCAGGTGCTCCTCGGCGGAGGAGACCAGCTCGCCGCGCTCGTCGAGCCGGTTGAGCCCGTAGAGGCGGGAGCGCTTGCGCAGGTCGCCGACGGTCTCGACCAGGCGGGCGTTGCCGGCCAGGCCGAGCAGGTCGAGGTGGAACTGCCGGTCGGCCTCCAGGTAGCCGATCAGGTCGTGCTCGCGGGCGGCGACGACGATGGCCTGGGCCCCCGGGCGCAGCGCCTCCAGTTGCTCGCGGGTGGCGGTGCGGGCGACCCGGCCGACGGTGGGCACCTCGATCAGGGCGCGGATCTCGGTGTACTCGTCGAGGTCGCGCTCGCTGAGCTCGGTGACCCGGAAGCCCTTGTTGCGGACGGCCTCGACGAGGCCCTCGCGGGCGAGGTCGAGCATCGCCTCGCGGACGGGGGTGGCGGAGACCCCGAAGTCGGCGGCGAGGGCGGGCGCGGAGTAGACGACGCCGGGCCGCAGCTCACCGGAGATGAGTCCCGCGCGCAGTGCATGGGCGACCTGGTCTCGCAGCCGCTCCTGAACCGAGATGAGGGTGCGGGGCTTTCGGTCCGCCATGGTGTTCCTCCGGAGGTTTGCAGGACACCATTGTACAATGTCACGTTACTCAAATTGTGGAAGATTCACACGCAATCCGCGCGGCATTCGTATTGCCTGGCAGCGACTGCCAGATCCTGCCAGGCCATCCCGACGCTTTTGAAGAACCTCGGCCGGTCCGGCGGAACAACCGCCCCATCGTTCACCAGTTCCGAGAGGTTCGCAAGGGTGGCCGGAAGCCCCGCCCCGCGCTCCGAGAATGCCATCACCAGATCTCCCGCCTCACGCTCCGCGGTGGCCCTGGACTCGGTGAAAAGCGCCGACCTCCGCACCAGGGCGCCGTCCACCTCCCGGGCGTCCGGCCGGTGCGAACCGACCGCCGCCACCGCCGCGCGGTCCGGCACCAGCGAACCGTCGAACAGCGGAGTGCCGGCCGTCGTGCAGCACACCACCAGATCGGCGTCGGCGACCGCACCGGCGGCACCGCGCACCGCGGCCAGACCCAGCGAGCGCGCCCGCTCGCACAGCCGCTCGGCGGGCCCGGCGCTGCGGCTCACCACGGTGACCCGGGTCAGCGGCCGGATCGCCACCAGCGCGTCGAGGTGCCCGGCCGCCTGCGGTCCGGCGCCGAAGAGCACCAGGTGCTCCGCATCCGGCACGGCGAGGCGGTCCAGCGCCAGCGCGGTGACCGCCGGGGTGCGCAGGGCGGTCAGCGCGGCGCCGTCGAACAGCGCGAGCGGACGCAGCGTCGGGCCGTCCAGCAGCAGGTAGCTGCCGGTGATCCGGGGCAGGCCACGGCCGGGGTTGGCCGGTGCCACCCCGGCGATCTTCACCCCGACGTAGCCCGGGCCGGCGGCGGGCATCAGCAGCAGTTCGCCGGCCGGCACGGGCAGGTTGGTGCGGGCCGGGCAGTCCTCCGGGTCGAGCCCGCCGAGCAGCGCGTGCTCCAGTGCCTCGACGGCCTGCCGCGGCGTCAGGTCCAGTGCAGGGGTGGCGAGGATGTCGGTCATCAGAGCAGGAAACCCGTCCCGAGAGTGTCGTACGGATCGAGCACGAAGCGGTGCTCGCCGGTGCGGTGGGCCGTGCCGGTGACCTCGGTGACCACCCCGTCGGGGCCCTCGGCGACCACCCGGCCGGTGAAGACCGTGCCGATGACCGACTCGTGCCGCAGCTCGCGGTCGCCCTCCCCGAGCCGGTCGCCCGCCCCGAGCCGGCTGCTCTCCCCGAGCCGGCCGTCGGCGGCGAGCAGCGCGAGCCGCGCGGAGGTGCCGGATCCGCACGGCGAGCGGTCGATCTGGCCGTCGGCGAAGACCGTGACGTTGCGCTGGTGCGGCCCGCGCGGGGTGTCCGGCAGCTCGTCGTGCAGGATCACCCCGTAGACGCCGGACAGCCTCGGGTCGGCCGGGTGGCGGGTGGCCGGCTCGTCCGCCAGCGCGGCACGGATCTCCCGTCCGGCGGCGGTGAGTTCGGGCAGCCGCCCGGTCTCGACGGCGAGCCCGAGGTCGGCGGCGCGCACCGAGGCGTAGCAGGCGCCCGCGTGGACGAGGTCCACGGCCACCGTCCCGAGGGAGGTCTCCACCCGCAGGCCGCGGGCGGCGATCCGGGCGGGCACGTTGCGGAAGGTGATCGCGGTGGTCCGCCCGCCGGCACGGTGGACGGCGGCCGAGACCCGTCCGGAGGGCACGTCGATGCGCACCCACGCGGTGCCGTCGTCGGGCGCTGCGACCAGCCCGGAGTCCACGGCCCAGGCCCCGAGCGCCATGGTGCCGTGGCCGCAGGCCGTCGAGTAGCCGTCCTTGTGCCAGAACAGCACCCCGAAGTGGGCCTCGGAGTCGTCGGCCGGCACCACGAACCCGCCGTACATCCCGGCGTGCCCGCGCGGTTCGCGGGTGAGCAGCCGCCGGACGTCGTCCAGCGCTCCGGGGCGCGGCGCGGTGGCGGTGCCGCCGGCCCCGAGCGCCACCGCGCGGCGCTCGGCGACGGTGTCGCCCGGCACCGGCGGCAGTCCCGCGGTGACGATCCGGAACGGCTCGCCGGCCGTGTGGTAGTCGACGGTGACGACGGTCATCGGGGCGTCCCGGCGGGCAGCAGGGTGACGGTCCGGCCGGAGGTGTAGAACTCCAGGGCGGCCCGGCCCTGTTCGCGGCCGCCGTAGCTGGCGGCCTTGGCGCCGGAGAACGGCAGGTGGAAGTCGACGCCGCTGGAGGGCGCGTTGACCCGGATCATCCCGGCGTCCAGCCGGTCGGCCGCGGCCAGCGCGGTGTCCAGGTCCCGGCTGTGCACCGAGGTGGCCAGGGTGTGCCGGGTGCCGTTGGCGAGCGCGATCGCCTCGTCCAGGTCGGCCGCGCGGACCAGGACCGCGAGCGGGCCGAAGAACTCCTCGGACAGCAGCGGGTGGCCCGCCGGGACGTCCTCCAGCAGGGCCGGTTCGACGAACCAGCCCGGCCGCCGCGGCCGGCCCCCGCCGGCCACCACGGTGGCGCCGGCCGCGACGGCCGACTCGACGGCACCGGTCAGGCGCAGCAGCGCGGCCTCGTTGATCACCGGCCCGCAGACCGTCGACGGCTCGCCGGGGTCGCCCGCGGCGGCGCCGGCCAGCGCCTTGGCGAGCGCCTCGCGCAGCGGCTCGTAGGCCGCCCCGACGGCGATCACCCGGCTGGTCGCGGTGCACTTCTGGCCCGCGTACCCGGCGATCGCGTTCGCCAGGTGGGCGGCGGCCTGGGCGATGTCGGCGTCCGGCAGGACCAGCGCCGCGTTCAGACCGCCCATCTCGGCCTGGACGGGGACGCCGCGCGCCGCGGTGGCGGCGATCACCGCCCGGCCGACCGCGGTCGAGCCGGTGAACGACACCACGTCGGCCGCGTCCACCAGCGCGGTGCCCTCCGCCACGCCTCCGGGGACGACGGTCAGCACGCCCTCGGGCAGTCCGGCGATCTCGGCCAGCCGCAGCGCGCAGGCGGTCGCCTCCGGCGCGGGCTTGAGCACGGCGGTGTTGCCGACGGCGAGCGCCGGGGCGGCCTTCCAGGTCGGGATCGCCAGCGGGAAGTTCCACGGGGTGATCAGCCCGGCCACGCCGTACGGGCGCCGCCGGGTCATCAACAGCCCCTGCCCGGCGGCGGGTTCGTGCAGCTCGCCGGAGGGCGCGTACGGCGCCTGCGCGTAGTGGCGCCAGATCGCGGCGGTCCTGGCCACCTCGCCGTGTGCCTCGGCGATCGGCTTGCCCACCTCGCGGACCACCAGCCGCGCCAGTTCCGCGGCGTGCGCCTCGACGGCCTCGGCGGCCCGGGTCAGGGCCGCGGAGCGGGCCGCGGCGCCCGCGCCGAGCCAGCCGGCCTGCGCGGCGCGGGCGCGTTCGACCGCGGCGGCGGTGCCGGCCGCGCCCGGGGCCTCGGCGGAGACCACCAGGTCGTCCGGGTCGGCCGGGTTGTACGAGTCGATGCTCACGGGTGAAAGCCTTTCAGGGGTTCGGGCACCGCGGCGGCGCCGTCGGGCCGGCGTCGTCGCCCGGTCAGAGCAGGAAGCCCGCCGGGAACGGGTCCTCGGGGTCGAGGAAGTACTGCGCGGTGCCGGTGATCCAGGCCCGGCCGGTGACGGTCGGGACGACCGCGGGCAGCCCGGCCACCGTGGTCTCCTCGACCAGCCGCCCGGTGAAGGTGGTCCCGATGAAGGAGTCGTTGCGGAAGTCCCGGTGCAACGGGAGCTCGCCGCGGGCGTGCAGCTGCGCCATCCGGGCGGAGGTGCCGGTCCCGCAGGGCGACCGGTCGAACCAGCCGGGGTGGATGGCCATCGCGTGCCGCGAGTGCTCGGCGGTGGAGCCCGGGGCGAGGAGCTGGACGTGGTGGCAGCTGTGGATGGACGGGTCCTCGGGGTGGACCGGGCGGTCGGCGGCGTTGATCGCCTCCATCACCGCCAGGCCGGCGTCCAGGATGTCCTGCTTGCGCTCGCGCTCGAACGGCAGCCCGAGGTCGGCGAGCGGCAGCACGGCGTAGAAGTTGCCGCCGTAGGCGAGGTCGTAGGTGACGGCGCCGAAACCGGGCACCTCCACCTTGCGGTCCAGCGCGACCGAGTACGCGGGCACGTTGCGGATGGTGACCGCCTTGGCCGCGCCCCCCTCGACCCGCACCTCGGCGACCACCAGGCCGGCCGGGGTGTCCAGCCGCACGGTGGTGACCGGTTCGACCACCTCCACCATGCCGGTCTCGACCAGGACGGTGGCCACGCCGATGGTGCCGTGGCCGCACATCGGCAGCAGCCCGGAGACCTCGATGTAGAGCACCCCGAAGTCGGCGTCCGGCCGGGTCGGCGGCTGCAGGATCGCCCCGCTCATCGCCGCGTGGCCGCGCGGCTCGTACATCAGCAGGGTGCGGAAGTGGTCCAGGTGCTGCTGGAAGTGGACCCGGCGCTCGGCCATGGTGCTGCCGGGGATGGTGCCGAACCCGCCGGTGACGACCCGGGTCGGCATGCCCTCGGTGTGCGAGTCGACGGCGTGGAAGACGTGGCGGCTGCGCATGGGTGCGAGTACTCCCTCGTACGGGAACTGGGCCTGGACGGTACCCGGGGACGCGCCCCGGCGGGGCGGGCCGGCTGTCCCCGCAGCCGGCCGCGCCGACGGCGCGCTACGCGAGACCCTCGGCGAGCGCCTTCTCGGTGGCGGCCCGCACGGCGGCCTCGATCTCCGCGGAGAGCGGGGCGCGCGGCGGGCGGACCGGGCCGCCGGGGCGGCCGGCGAGGTCCATCGAGAGCTTGATCGCCTGGACGAACTCGGTCTTGGAGTCCCAGCGCAGCAGCGAGTGCAGCGCCCTGTAGAGCGGCAGCGCGGTGGCCAGGTCCCCGGCCACCGCGGCGTGGTACAGGGTGGCACCGGCCTGCGGCAGCGCGTTCGGGTAGCCGGCGATCCAGCCGACGGCGCCGGCCAGGGCCAGCTCCAGCAGCACGTCGTCGGCGCCGATCAGCAGGTCGAGGCCGGGGGCCAGTTCGGCGATCTCGTACGCCCGGCGGACGTCGCCGCTGAACTCCTTGACCGCGACGATCGAGCCGGCCGCGTGCAGCTGCGCGAGCAGCTCGGGAACGAGGTCGACCTTGGTGTCGATCGGGTTGTTGTAGGCGACGACGGGCAGGCCGGCCCGGGCGACCTCGGCGTAGTGCGCGCGGACGGACGCGGCGTCGGCCCGGAAGGCGTTCGGCGGCAGCAGCAGCACCGAGCCGGCGCCGGCCTCGGCGGCCTGCTCGGCCCAGCGGCGGGACTCGGCGCTGCCGTAGGCGGCGACGCCGGGCATCACCCGGGCGCCGTCGCCGGCGGCCTCGACGGCGACCTCGACGACGCGGGCGCGCTCCTCGTCGGTGAGGGTCTGGTACTCGCCGAGCGAACCGTTCGGCACCACGCCGTCGCAGCCGTTGGCGATCAGCCAGCGGACGTGGTCGGCGTAGGCGTCGTAGTCGACGGAGAGGTCCGGGCGCAGCGGAAGCGTGGTGGCGACCATGATGCCGCGCCAGGGACGGGTGGGGTCATGAGGTGCGTGAGGCACGGGATTCTCCCTGAGGTGAGGTGTGACATTTTATTAGAGAGGACGGGGTGGCCACAAGGGCCACGCGCCGCCGTCCGGCCGAAAACGGGCTGAAAACCGGTCGGATCCGGTCAGGTGCTCCGCTCGCCGAGCCGCTCCAGCTGCCCGAGCGGGACGGGACAGGCCAGCGGACGGCTGTCCGCGCGGGCCTGCGGGTCACCGGCCAGGCAGGCCACCGCCGGGCCGCACATCCGGCCCTGGCACCAGCCCATCCCGGCCCGGGTGAGCAGTTTGACCGTCCTGGCGTCGCCCGCGCCGAGGTCGTCCACGGCCTCCCGGATCCGCCCGGCCGGGACCTCCTCGCAGCGACAGACGTCGGTGTCCGCCGTCAGCCAGTCCGTCCAGCCCGGGTCGGGGCGGTGCGCGGCCGCCATCAGCCCGGCGAAGGCCCGGCGGCGGTCGCGGCGGCGGAGCGCCGCGGCCGGGGCCGGCCGCCCGGCGACGGCGTGCGCTGCGAGCACGCCCTCGGCGACCGCCAGATCGGCGCCGCCGACCCCGCAGGCCTCGCCCACCGCCCAGAGGCCGGGCAGGCTGGTGCGCTGCTCGCCGTCGACGGCCAGCGCCACGGTGCCGTCGGGGGTCACCCGGGTGTCCGCACCGAGCTCGGTGGCCAGCTCGATCTGGGGGATCAGGCCGTGGCCGACCGCGACCGCGTCGCAGTCGATCCGGCGCTCGCCGCCGGGCACCGGGCGCCAGTCCCGGTCGAGCCGGGCCACCGTCACCCCGGTCACCCGGTCGTCGCCGTGCGCCTCGACCACCGCGGCGCGGCGGCGCAGCCGGACGCCGTGGCGCAGCAGTGCGGCGCCGTGCCCGGCGCCCTCGGCCAGCTTGGCCGGGTTGCCGAGCAGGGTGGGCAGGCCCCGGGCGTAGCCGAGGTAGTCGGTCGCCTCGACGATCGCGGGCACCTCGGCCCCGGCCGCGACCAGCGAGGACGCGGCGGCGAGCAGCAGCGGGCCGCTGCCGGCCACCACGATCCGCCGCCCGGGCAGCACCAGGCCTGCCTTGAGCATGGCCTGGGCGCCCCCGGCCGTGACGACACCGGGCAGCGTCCAGCCCGGGAACGGCAGCTGCCGCTCGTACGCGCCGGTGGCCAGCAGCACCTCCCGGGCCTCCACGACGGCGGCGTCCTCGGCGCCCGGGCCGACGGTGGCGTACAGCCGCCAGTACGCGCCGGGCTCGGCCGTCCAGACGTGGTGCCCGGTCAGGTACGCGATCCGGCGGTGGCCGGTGTGCGCCCGCAGCCGGGCCGAGAGGTCGGCGAAGACCGGCCACCCGTGGTGCAGCCGCTCGGGACGGGCGGCGCCGAGGCCCGGCGCGGGGTGGCGGTAGTACTGGCCGCCCGGGCGCGGTCCGGCGTCGATCAGGGCGACCGACAGGCCGTGGTCGGCGGCGGTGACGGCGGCGGCCAGACCGCCGGGGCCCGCCCCGACGACCGCGAGGTCGTAGCGGCCGGCCGGCGCGGTGCCGGCGCCCGGCGACGAGGGGTCGGACGGCGACGG
Organism: Kitasatospora sp. NPDC088346; assembly: GCF_044740765.1. Taxonomy (NCBI): domain Bacteria; kingdom Bacillati; phylum Actinomycetota; class Actinomycetes; order Kitasatosporales; family Streptomycetaceae; genus Kitasatospora; species Kitasatospora sp. NPDC088346. The sequence continues at coordinate 13,968 of NZ_JBIURH010000011.1, read as the reverse complement.
GCCGAACGGCGACGGGTCAGACGGCGAGGTCGGCACGGCCGTGGCCCTCCTGGGTGGTGACGGTGTCCCCCGGCCGGGCCGGGATCAGGCAGGTGCGCTGGTTCGGCCGCCCGTTGACGGTGGCCAGGCAGTCGAAGCAGACGCCGATCCCGCAGAACGCGCCGCGCGGCCGGCCGCCGACCCGGGTGGTGCGCCAGGCGAGGATCCCCTCGGCCCAGAGCGCGGCGGCGATGGTCCGGCCCGGCAGCGCGGGCACGGGACGGCCGTCGAAGTCGATGGTGTGCGCGGGCCCCGGCTCCGCGCCGACCAGCTCGGCGGGGGTGCGCGGGGTGCGTCGGATGCTCATTGCACTCCTCCTGGGGCGGGCGGGCCCGCGAAACGGTCGGCCCGGAACGGCGTCAGGTCCAGCTCCGGCTCGGCGCCGGTGAGCTGGGCCGCGATCAGCAGGCCGGTGGCGGGGGCGAGGCCGATGCCGGCCCCCTCGTGCCCGCAGGCGTGGTGGAGCCCGGACACCCGGGGGTCGGCGCCGATGGCCGGCAGGTGGTCCGGCAGGTACGGCCGGAAGCCGCGGTAGGCGCGCTGGACGGCGACCGTGCGCAGCACCGGGAAGAGCGCCGCGGCGTTGGCGGCCAGCCGGTGCAGGACCTCGACCGACAGGGTGCGGTCGAAGCCGACGCGTTCGCGGCTGGCTCCGATCAGCACCGGGCCGCCGGGGGTGCCCTCGACCACGGCGGAGGTCTGCAGGGCGGCGGAGCCGCTGGCCACGTCGGCGACGTAGTCGGCGGCGTAGACCTTGTGCCGGACGATCCTCGGCAGCGGTTCGGTGACCAGGACGAATCCGCGCCGGGGCAGTACCGGCAGGTCGACCCCGGCGAGCCGGGCGAGTTCGCCGCCCCAGGTTCCGGCGGCGTTGACCAGCGCCGGGGCGTCCAGGGTGCGGCGGTCGGTGGTGACACCGAGCACCGAGCCGTCGGGCCGGGTGCGGACGGTGTGCACCGCCTCGCCGAGGAAGAGCTCGGCGCCGCGCCGGCGGGCGGCCCGCAGCAGGTGGGCGGCGGCCAGCGCGGGCTGGACCTGGGCGTCCTGCGGGTAGTGGAAGCCGCCGGCCAGGCCGGGGGCGAGGTGCGGTTCCAGCTCGTGCAGCTCGTCGCCCTTGACCTCCGAGGCCCGCACCCCGGCCGCGGCCTGCGCGGCCGCGAAGGCGCGCAGCTGTGCGAGGCCCGGCGGGCCGGCGGCGACCACCAGGCCGCCCTTGGGCTCGTACTCGGCGGCGGCGCCCACGGTGTCGGCGAGCTCGCGCCACAGCCGGGTGGAGAGCAGGGCGAGGTCGAGCTCGGGCCCGGGCTCCTTGTCGGAGACCAGCAGGTTGCCCTCGCCGGCGCCGGTGGTGCCGCCGGCCACCGGGCCGCGGTCGACGACGGCGACCCGCAGGCCGGCCCGGGTGGCGTAGTAGGCGCAGGCGGCGCCGACGACGCCGGCGCCGATCACCACGACGTCGTGGGGGGATCGCATGGACACGGCAGTAATATGTCACATGGTCAAGGGCCTGCCAAGACGGCCCGCCCGATCCGCGCGCCGCACGGCGAAGGCCCCGGCCCGCCGGTGGCGGAACGGGGCCTCGGCCGCACGGTTCGAGGACCGGTCAGGTGATGTCGTCCATCTGCTCGTGCCGGGCGGCCGGCACCGGCGCCGAGGCCTCCGGCGCGGCCGAGGCGGCCACCGGGCCCGCACCCTCCACCACGTCCACCGAGAGGTCGAGGTGCGAGGCCTCGTCGTCGTCCAGCCCGGCGTCCGGGTTGTTGCGCAGCTTGCGCCGGTCGTTGAGCAGTGCGATGCCGACGGCCAGGAAGTACAGGGCCCAGATCGGGGCGGCCAGCGCCAGCATCGTGAGCGGGTCGGCGCTCGGGGTGGCGAAGGCCGCGAAGACGGTGATGCCCATGACCATCGCCCGCCACCAGCCGAGCAGCCGCTTGCCGGTGAGCACGCCGACGAGGTTCAGCATCACCAGGAACAGCGGGAACTCGAAGCCCAGCCCGAACACCACCACCATCCTGGTGACCACGTCGAGGTAGTCCTCGACCGGCAGGATGTTGGTGACCTTGTCCGCCGTGAACGAGATCAGCATCTGCGCGGTGACCGGCATGACCAGGTACGCGAACGCCGCGCCGGCCAGGAACAGCGGGGTGCCCGCCGCCAGGAAGCCCAGCGAGTACCGGCGCTCGTGCTTGTGCAGGCCCGGCGAGACGAACTGCCAGAGCTGGTACAGCCACACCGGGGTGGCCGCCACCAGGCCGGCCGTGAGGCTGACCTTGAGCACCAGGTTGAACGGGGTCAGCAGACCGATGTTGACGATGCTCGCGCAGTTGGTGTCGCCCGGCAGCGGCTTGTTGTCCGGGCCGCACCGGGGCAGCGGCGCCGACAGGAAGTCGATCAGCTCTTTGTTGAAGTACACGGCGACGGCCGTGAACACGAGGATCGCCAGGACCGACTTCACCAGCCGGCTGCGCAGCTCGCGCAGGTGGTCCGCGAGGGCCATCCGGCCCTCGGGGTCCTTGGGTGCTTTGGAAGACTTGCTCAACCCAGGTCCTCGAACTCGTGCGAGGAGACCCGCCGGGCGGCGGGCCCCCGTGCTGATCCGCCGTCAGCTCGGCCATTTCCGGGTACTGCCCTGTTGCGGGCGATGGTAGCCGCTGCCGGTATCGGCCCGGCAACCGCCCGGCGACCCGGACCGGCCCCTCCCGCACCGCAGGGGCCGTGTCCTAGAGGGTAACCCGCCCGGTGGGGCCGCCGGCCAGGTCCTCGGCGGCCACGGCCAGGGCGCGGGAGGCCGTGTCGACCTCCCGGGCCAGCGCCCGGACGTCCAGCCAGAGCCGGCAGGCGAGCACACCGAGCACGAGCAGGCCCGCGGTGGCCGCCAGCACGGCCGCGACAATGATCCACTGCATGGCGCCGAGCCTATCCCTCCACCCGCAGCAGCCGCATGGTCCGCACCCCGGCGGCGGTCAGCGCCGCGACGATCTTCTCACCGGCGGTCTTGCGCACCGCCGCACCGCAGGACGGACAGGTGAAGCTGTAGAAGGTCCGCTCCGCGGAGGCCCCCAGGGCCAGCCGGAACTCGGCGACCGCCAGCTCGACCTTCTCCCGGCACTGGGAGCAGTAGACCTTGAATCTGGTGCCCTCCCCCACCCCGGATCAGCCCTGCCCGTCCCGGTAGGCGTCCAGTGCGGCCAGGGCCGCGGCGCGGGCCTGCTCGGCCGGCTCCGCCGGGGAGACGATCCGGCCGTCCCGGCCGAGCCGCAGGGCCAGCGGCCGCAGGCCCGACGGGTCGGCGCTGCGCAGGGTGATCCGCAGACCGCCGTCGGGCAGCTCCTCGGCGCTGTCGTGGGTGTAGTACTCGGCCACCCAGCGCCCGCCGGGGCCGACCTCCACGACCACCTCGGGGTCGTCGGCGGCCGGGTTGACCAGGCCCGCCGACAGGTCGCGCGGCTGCAGCCGGGGAGGGTTGGCGGGCTCGTCGAGCACCTTGATCTCGGCCACCCGGTCCAGCCGGAAGATCCGCCGGTCCTCGGAGGTCCGGCACCAGCCCTCCAGGTAGGTGTGGCCCTCGGTGACCAGCCGGATCGGGTCGACCTCGCGCTCGGTCATCCCGCCGCGCCCGTGCGACCAGTAGCGCAGCCAGATCAGCCGGCCCTCGCTGAGCGCCCGGTCGATGTCGGCGAAGACCTGGCCCTCGGCCTCGAAGGTCACCCCGACCCGGGCGCTGGACTCGGCGCTCTCGCCGGCCGCGTCCTCGATCTTCGCGACGGCACGGGTGAGCGCCTGCCGGTCCCGCTCACGCAGGCCGGGCAGACCGGCCACCGCACGGGCCGCCACCAGCAGGGCGGTCGCCTCGTCGGCGGCCAGCCGCAGCGGCTGGGCGACGTCGTCGACGTTGTGCCACCAGATCCGCTCGCCGTCGGTGTCGATGTCCAGCAGGTCGCCGCCGCGGAAGCTGGTGCCGCACATCGGCAGCACGTTCAGGTCGCCGATCAGCTCGCGCTCGGTGATGCCGAAGGCACGCGCCACCTCGGCCACCTCGGCCCCGGGGCGCTCGCGCAGGTAGGTGACCAGGGAGAGCATCCGCCGGGTCTGGTCGATCGCGTTGCTCATGGCCTTACTCCCCCTCGGCGAGACCGGCCACCGCGCGCAGCCGGTCGATGACGTCGGCCCGCAGGTCGTCCGGGCCCAGCACCACGACGTCCGGCCCGAACTCGGCCAGGTCGGCGCCCAGCCCGTGGCCGTACGGGATCTCCAGCTCGTCCCACTGCTCGTCCAGGCGGTGGCTGCTCAGCGCCTTGGTGCGGAGCGGGAAGGCCGCGCCGCGGCGCAGCCGGACGGTGGCGGTGCTGGTCGCGCCCTCCCCGGCGAAGCGGGCCACGTACGCCCGGACGTCGACGTGCTCGGGCACGGTGCCGGTGAACTCGCCGGCCCGCGAGCGGACCTTGCCGGTGATCCGGCTGAGCCGGAAGACCCGGGCGTCCTGCCGGTCCCGGTCGAAGCCGGCCAGGTACCAATGGCCGCGCCAGCACTCCAGGGCCCACGGCTCGACGGCCCGCTGTTCGGCGACGGAGGCGCCGGCCTTGCGGTACTCGAAGCCGACCGGACGGCGGTCCCGGGCGGCGGTGAGCAGCGGCTCGAACGCGGCCTCGCGGGCCGGGATCCGCGGCTCCAGGGCGCTGTGCTCGGCGTCCTCGGCGAACGGGACGCCGGCCGCGCGGAGCTTCTGCAGCGCGCCGCTGGCCGCGCCGGACATCTTGGCCTGCTGCCAGACCCGGGCCGCCAGGGTCAGCGCGGCGGCCTCCTCGGCGTCCAGCGCGATCTCGGGCAGCCGGTTGCGGTCCCGGCGGGCCAGGTAGCCGATCTCGCCGTCCAGGGCGTTCTCGTCGACGTCGATGATCAGGCCGAGCTCGCGCAGGTCGTCCTTGTCCCGCTCGAACATCCGGTTGAAGGCGTCCTCGCTGCCCTGCTGCCAGGCCTCGCGGTAGGCCTCGACGGACTCGCGCAGTTCCTTCTTGGAGAGCGGACGTCTGGTGTTCATCAGGCACAGGGCCAGGTTCATCAGCCGCTCTGCCTTGGCGATCGCCATCGCGGACCTTCCTGGGAGTCTCGGCGGGACATTCTTGATCCGGCGACCTGACCGTACCGGTCCGGGCACGCTGCGCAAAAGCCGAGTCCGGGAACGCCGCAGGGGCCGCACCCCGCCGATCGGGATGCGGCCCCTGCGCGGGGGCTCAGACGCCGAGCAGGTCGACCACGAAGATCAGGGTCGAGCCGGCCGGGATGAGCGGGCTCGGCGACTGGTTGCCGTAGGCCAGGTGGGCCGGGATGACCAGCTCGCGGCGGCCGCCTACCTTCATGCCCTGGACGCCCTGGTCCCAGCCCTTGATGACGCGGCCCGCGCCGAGCGGGAAGCGGAAGGACTGGCCACGGTTCCAGGAGGCGTCGAACTCCTCGCCGGTCTCGAAGGTGACGCCCACGTAGTGGACCTCGACGACCGCGCCGGACTTGGCCTCGGCACCGTCACCGACGACGATGTCGCGGATCTGGAGGTCCTTCGGCGCGTCGCCGACCGGGAAGTCGATCTCCGGCTTGCTGATGCTCACAACAGACTCTTCTCGTTCGCTGATAGACACATGACACGGCGGCAGCCGCCCGCGCCGAGGTCCTTTCCAGGACCACGGTACGACCGGCTGCCACCCGTCGAAGTCAGGCCCGGCCGCGAGTTGCCCCGCGCCCGGTCACCCGATCATTATCGCTCAGCTGCCGCCACCGACGCCGGCGTCCAGGATGTCCACCACGAAGACCAGGGTGGAGTTGGCCGGAATGCCTTCCTTCGCCTGGTCCTTGTAGGCCAGCGCGGCGGGGATCACCAGCTCGACCCGGCTGCCGATGGTCTGGCCGACGAGGCCCTTGTCCCAGCCCTCGATGACATTGCCGCCACCGGTGACGAAGGTGAAGGCCTGCCCGCGGTCCAGCGAGGAGTCGAACTTCTTGCCGTCCTTGAAGAGCGCGCCGGTGTACTGGACGAGGACGCCCTCACCGGTCTCGACCTTGCGGCCCTTGCCCTGGATCAGCACCGCGGACTTCAGCTCGGTCGGGTCGGCCGCGCCGGGGACCGGGGTGATCTCGGCGGCCTTCTTGCCGTTGTCCTTGACCTTCGGGAAGTCCGACGGCGGGGCGATCACGTCACCGCTGACCACCGCGTCCTGCGCGTTGGCGTTGCGGATGTCGATCACGAAGACCAGGTTGTCGGTCGGCCCGACGCCCATGCCCTGGCTGCCCTGGTCGCGGAAGGCGGCGGCCGGCGGGGCCACCACCAGCAGCCGGGTACCGACCTTGTGGCCGGTGACGGCCGCGTCCAGCGCGGGGATCAGCTGGCCGCCGTCGGCCTGGAAGAGCTGCGGCTTGCCACCCTCGTACGAGCCCTGGATCTCCTTGCCGGTGCTCCAGTTCATCGCGGTGAAGTCGGCGGTGACCCAGTTGCTCTTGTCGACCTTCGCACCGGTGCCCGGGATCAGCTCCTTGACCACGAAGGTGCCGTCGGACGCCTCCTTGGGCAGCTCGATGGTGGCCTTCTTGCCGAACTCGCCGGTGACCGTCGGCAGCACCTTGGCGCTGTCCTTGATCGGCGGCACCGGGGCCTCGGTCGGCGTCGGCGCGGCGGTCGGCGCGGAGTCCGGCTTGGCGGCGTTGCTCTTGGAGTCCGGCTTGTTCGCCAGGTACAGCGTGACGCCGCTGCCGATCAGCAGCAGGGCCAGTACCGTGCCGAGGATCACACCGAGCCGGCCCACCCCGGGCGGGTTCTCGTTGTAGCCGGCCTCGGAGATCTCCTGCCGGCGCTTGGTGGAGGCGAACACCTGCGGCTGCTCGTCCTCCTTGGGCGCGGCGGGGGCGGCGGGGGCCTGGCCCCAGCCGGCCTGCTGGGCCAGGATCGACGGCGGCACGACGATCGACTCGCGGTCGGGCGATGCCGCGCCGGGGCCGACCGCGCCGTTCGCGGTGCCCGCCTCGCCCGGGCTCGACGCTTTCTCAGACATGACTCCCCAATTCATCTCGCCCGACGACAGGTACCAACTGCGGAAGGGCAGCAGTATGTCAGGTCACCATGAGGACGGACGTTCAGGTTCACCGAACGTCCGCCCGACTCCATGGGATCAGACCGCCGCAAGAATGTCGATCACGAAGACCAGCGTGGAGTTCGCCGGAATCGCGCCGCTGGCCTTGTCCCCGTAACCGAGTGACGGCGGCACCACCAGCAGCAGCCGGCTGCCCACGGTCTGGCCGACCAGCGCCTGGTCCCAGCCCTTGATCAGGCTGCCGGTGCCGACCTGCAGCGCCTGCGCGCCGCCGTGGCTCCAGGAGGAGTCGAACTGCTTGCCGTCCGCCCAGACCACGCCGGTGTACTGCACCAGCAGGGTCTGCCCGGAGGTGACCTCCTTGCCGTCCCCCTTGACCAGGACGAAGGTCTGCAGCTCCGTCGGCGCCGGCTGCCCGGCCGGGACGGTGATCGTCGGGGCGGCCTTGCCGTTGTCCTTCACCTGCGGCATGTTGGCCGGCGGCTCGGTGATCGCACCGGTGATGGTCGAGTCCTGCGGCACGCTCTGCATGATGTCCAGCACGAACACCACCGTGTCGTCCTTGCCGACCCCCAGCGCGGCGTTGCCTGCGCTGCCGAAGCCGGCCGCAGGCGGGGCGACCACCAGCAGCCGGCTGCCCACCTTCTTGTCCAGCACGCTCTGGTCGAAGGCCGGCACCAGCCCGCCACTGCCCGCCTGGTAGAGCTGCGGCTTGCTGCCGGGGTCGTAGGAGCTGGGCAGGTCCTTGCCGGTGGTCCAGTCCTTGGCCGTGTAGTTCACGGTGACCCAGTCGCCCTTGGCCACCGTCGCACCGCTGCCCTCGGAGACCGTGTTCACCACGAACTGCCCGCTCGGCTGGCCCGCGGGGAGGGTGATGGTGGCCTTGCTGCCGAACGAGCCCTCCACCGTCGGCATCGGGTCGGCCGAGGTCACCGGGCTCGGTACCGCCACCGGCGACAGGGCCGTCGCGGACGGCGAGGAGCCCCCCGAGGATCCGGACCCGCTGCTGCAGGCGGCCAGCAGCACGGCGAGGGGCACGACGAGGAGACCGGCGATTCTGCGCATGATCCTGAGCTTATGGCCCGATTCGCCCCGGATGTCGGAGACACAAGGGCAACACCCCGGGCCGGGCCCCACCACGGCACGGCGCGGGGGCGGTGCCCGGACCGTCCGTCCGTCCACCGCCCCCGCGCCGAGGCCGGGCCGCGCCGGTCACATGCCGGCGATCAGCTTCTCCACCCGCTCGTCCACCGAACGGAACGGGTCCTTGCAGAGCACCGTGCGCTGCGCCTGGTCGTTCAGCTTCAGGTGCACCCAGTCGACCGTGAAGTCCCGGCGCTGCTCCTGGGCCCGGCGGATGAAGTCGCCGCGCAGCCGGGCCCGGGTGGTCTGCGGGGGCACCGACTTGGCCTCGAAGGTCTTCAGGTCGGTGGTCACCCGCTGTGCCTGCCCCTTGTTCTGGAGCAGGTAGAACAGGCCGCGCCGGCGGTGGATGTCGTGGTACGCCAGGTCGATCTGGGCGACCCGCGGGTTCGACATGGTCATCTGGTGCTTCTCGCGGTACCGCTCGATCAGCTTGTACTTCATGATCCAGTCGATCTCGTTGCCGACCCTGGCGAGGTCCTCGGTGCGGACCGCCTCCAGCGTGCGGCCCCACAGGTCGAGCACCCGGGCGATGGTGCCGGTGTTCAGACCCTTGCGGTCGGCGAACTCCAGCGCCTTGGTGTAGTACTCCTCCTGGATGTCGAGCGCGCTCGCCTCCCGGCCGTTGGCCAGGCGCACCTGGTGGGTGCCGGTGAGGTCGTGGCTGACCTCCCGGATCGCCCGGATCGGGTTCTCCAGGGTGAGGTCGCGCATCACCACACCGGCCTCGATCAGGCGCAGCACCAGGTCGGTCGCGCCCACCTTGAGCAGGGTGGTGGTCTCCGACATGTTGGAGTCGCCGACGATCACGTGCAGCCGGCGGTACCGCTCGGCGTCGGCGTGCGGCTCGTCGCGGGTGTTGATGATCGGACGGGACCGGGTGGTGGCCGAGCTGACCCCCTCCCAGATGTGCTCGGCCCGCTGGCTGACGCAGAACACCGCGCCCCGGGGGGTCTGCAGCACCTTGCCGGCCCCGCAGATCAGCTGGCGGGTCACCAGGAACGGGATCAGCACGTCGGCCAGCCGGGAGAACTCTCCGTGTCGGGCCACCAGGTAGTTCTCGTGGCAGCCGTAGGAGTTGCCGGCCGAGTCGGTGTTGTTCTTGAAGAGGTAGACGTCGCCGGCGATGCCCTCCTCGTGCAGGCGCCGCTCGGCGTCCACCAGCAGGCCTTCGAGGATCCGTTCGCCGGCCTTGTCGTGCGTCACCAGCTCGGTGACGTCATCGCATTCGGGAGTGGCGTACTCGGGGTGCGAGCCCACGTCGAGGTAGAGGCGTGCACCGTTGCGCAGGAACACATTGCTGCTGCGGCCCCAGGAAACTACGCGGCGGAAGAGGTACCTGGCCACCTCGTCCGGAGACAGACGCCGTTGTCCCCGAAACGTACACGTGACACCGTACTCGTTCTCCAGCCCGAAAATTCGGCGGTCCATGAGGCATCTTTTCTCTTCTCGGGGCCTTTCGAAACCCACTGCGACGATGCCAATCCGATCACGGCGAACCGTCAAATCCCCGGAGGCGCACGTGAATCCCGTACGGCGCGCAGACACGCGCCGTACGGGATTCACGCCGCCGGGTCACTCCCCGGCGGAGTCCTCCGGGGTGCTCTCCGCCGGGCTCGCCCCGGCGTCCTTTCCCACGTCCTTCCCTGCGTCCTTCCCTGCGCCCTTTCCGGCGGTGGCGTCGGCCTCGTCGGCCGCCGTCTCGTCGCCGCTGAGCAGCCGGGACAGCTGGCCGCCCAGGACACGCTTGAACTTGCGCTGCTGGGGGCGCTGGCGGTCCAGGACCGCCACCTCCAGCTGCTCCGGGGTCAGGGTGCGCGGGCTGCCGCCGTTGGGGTCGCGGGCGAGCGCGTCCACGGCCACCTTCAGCGCCTCGGCCAGGCCCATGCCGACCCGGTGCCGCTGGCCCAGGTAGTTGCCGATGGAGTCGGCGTTGCCGCCGACCACCACGGAGTTCTTCTCGTCGACGACCGAGCCGTCCGGGGTGAGCCGGTAGATCTGGTCGTCCTGGTCGGTGCGGCCGACCTCGGCGACGATCAGCTCGACCTCGTACGGCTTCTCGCCGACCGAGGAGAAGATGGTGCCGAGGGTCTGGGCGTAGACGTTGGCGAGCCCGCGGGCCGTCACGTCGGCCCGGTCGTAGGAGTACCCGCGCAGGTCGGCGTAGCGCACGCCGCCGATCCTGAGGTTCTCGAACTCGTTGTACCGGCCGACCGCGGCGAACGCGATCTTGTCGTAGATCTCGGACACCTTGTGCAGCGCGCGGGAGGTGTTCTCCGCGACGAACAGGATGCCGTCGGTGTAGGTGAGCACGACCACGCTGCGCCCGCGGGCGATGCCCTTGCGGGCGTACTCCGCGCGGTCCGCCATGGCCTGCTGAGGCGAGACGTAGAACGGTGTGGACACCGGTGGACCACCCCTTCCGGGTAGGAGTGCGGCGGACTAGAGGAGCGGGGCCTGCGGGCCGTTGGGGTGGTCGCGGCGGCCGGCGGTGATGGAGGCCGCGATCGCCGCCACCTCGTCGTCCGGGAGCCTGCGGAAACCGTCCTCGGTGATCACCGAGACGATCGGGTAGATGCCGCGGGCGAGGTCGGGACCGCCGGTCGCGGAGTCGTCGTCGGCCGCGTCGTAGAGCGCCTGGACGGCCAGCGTCGCGGCTTGATCGGCCGTCAGGTCGTCCCGGTACAGCTTCTTCATCGAGCCGCGGGCGAAGACCGAACCCGAACCGGTGGCGGCGAAGCCGCGCTCCTCGGAGCGTCCGCCGGTGACGTCGTAGGTGAAGATCCGGCCCCGGCCGAGGTCGAGGTCGTAGCCGGCGAAGACCGGGACCACCGCGAGGCCCTGCATCGCCATCGCGAGGTTGGACCGGATCATCGTGGTGAGCCGGTTGGCCTTGCCCTCCAGCGAGAGGACGGCGCCCTCGATCTTCTCGTAGTGCTCCAGCTCCAGCTGGAACAGCCGGACCATCTCGACCGCGAGGCCGGCGGTGCCGGCGATGCCGACCGCGCTGTACTCGTCGGCCGGGAAGACCTTCTCGATGTCGCGCTGGGCGATCACGTTGCCCATGGTCGCGCGGCGGTCACCGGCGATGACCACGCCGCCGCCGAAGACCGCCGAGACGATCGTGGTGCCGTGCGGCGCCTCGATCGTCAGCCCCGGCGGGAGCGCCCGGCCGGACGGGAGCAGGCCGGGCGAGTGCTCGGCGAGGAAGTCGATGAACGACGAGGACCCCGGGGTGAGGAAGGCAGCCGGTAGACGCCCGGTGCCACCAGTGTTGGCTTCCACACGTTTCCTTCCAGTGGACGATCATTGCAGCTGATGACCCGGACCCTACCCGCTTCCCGCCCGTGATCCACATGTCGGGCCGGTGCACTTCTCGGGTGGTCCGCCGGGCCGACGGAGGGGGCTGCGGGGGCGGGGCGCAGCGGGCCGGACAGCACGCAGCGCTGCAGACGCGATGGGCGCCTGCAGCGCTGCCCGCCCCGAATTCCCAACGGTTACGCGGTTTCGCCTGCCGAGGGAGGAATTCCCCCGGCCGGCTACTCGCCGCCCTTTTGCACGAATCCGCGGACGAAGTCCTCCGCGTTCGACTCCAGGACCTCGTCGATTTCGTCCAGCACGGCGTCGACGTCGTCGCTCAGCTTTTCCTGGCGCTCCTGGAGGTCCTCGGAGCCCTGCGCCTCCGCAGCCTGCTCCTCGACCTCCTCGGAGGAGCGGTTCGCCCGCTGCTGGCCGCCACCGGTGTCCTTACTGGCCATTTCCCTCACCCCGCTCGATCGGTCTGGCACGGCATGGTCTGCTGCTTGAGTCAGACCCTATCCACAGGGTGCGGATCCCGCCCCCATTTGAGTTCAACGCACGACGGTCCCCCGGATGATTCCCATCCGGGCGCCGTTCACCCGTGGTGATCGAAAATTACCCGCCGGAGAGCACCCGGACCAGTTCCTCCGCGGTGCGGCAGCGGTCCAGCAGCTCCTTGACGTGGTTCCGGGTGCCGCGCAGGGGCTCCATGGTGGGCACCCGCTGGAGCGAGTCCCGGCCCGGCAGGTCGAAGATCACCGAGTCCCAGGAGGCGGCCGCGACGTGCTCGGCGTACTGCTCCAGGCAGCGGCCCCGGAAGTAGGCCCGGGTGTCCTCCGGGGGCTTCAGGACGGCCCGCTGGACCTCCTCCTCGGTCAGCAGCCGCTCGAACCGGCCACGGGCCGCCAGACGGTTGTACAGGCCCTTGTCGGCGCGCACGTCGCTGTACTGCAGGTCGACCAGGTGCAGCCGGGGGTTCTCCCAGTCCAGCCCGTCGCGCTGGCGGTAGCCCTCCAGCAGCTCCTTCTTGGCGATCCAGTCGAGCTGCCGGGACAGGCTCATCGGGTCGCGCTCCAGGCGGCCGAGCACGTCCTCCCAGCGGGCCAGCACGTCCACGGTCTGGTCGTCGGCATCCTGGCCGAAGCGGTCCTCGACGTACTTGCGGGCCAGCTCGCAGTACTCCATCTGCAGCTGGACGGCGGTCAGCTTGCGGCCGCTGCGCAGGGTGATCAGGTGGTCGAGGCCGGGGTCGTGGGAGACCCGGTGCAGGGTGCGGACCGGCTGGTCGACGGCGAGGTCGACGGCGATGAAGCCGTCCTCGATCATCGACAGCACCAGCGAGGTGGTGCCCAGCTTGAGGTAGGTGGAGATCTCGGAGAGGTTGGCGTCACCGATGATCACGTGCAGCCGGCGGTACTTCTCGGCGTCGGAGTGCGGCTCGTCGCGGGTGTTGATGATGGGGCGCTTGAGCGTGGTCTCCAGGCCCACCTCGACCTCGAAGTAGTCGGCCCGCTGGCTGATCTGGAAGCCGTTGGCGGAGCCGTCCTGGCCCAGTCCGACCCGACCGGCGCCGGTGACCACCTGGCGGGAGACGAAGAACGGGGTGAGGTGGCGGACGATGTCGGCGAACGGCGTCGCCCGCTGCATCAGGTAGTTCTCATGGGTGCCGTAGGAGGCGCCCTTGTTGTCGGTGTTGTTCTTGTAGAGGTGGATCGGCTGGCCGTTCGGCAGCTCCAGGGCGCGGGCCGCCGCCTCGGCCATGATCCGCTCGCCGGCCTTGTCCCAGAGTACGGCGTCGCGCGGGTTGGTGACCTCGGGCGAGCTGTACTCGGGGTGCGCGTGGTCCACGTAGAACCGGGCGCCGTTGGTCAGGATGACGTTGGCGAGGCCGATGTCCTCGTCGGTGAGCTGGCTGGCGTCCGCGACCTCCCGAGCGAGGTCGAAGCCCCGGGCGTCGCGCAGCGGATTCTCCTCCTCGAAGTCCCAGCGGGCCCGTCGGGCCCGGTGCATCGCCGCCGCGTAGGCGTTGACGATCTGGGACGAGGTGAGCATGGCGTTGGCGTTCGGGTGGCCGGGCACGGAGATTCCGTACTCGGTCTCGATCCCCATCACGCGCCGTACGGTCATGCGGCCCTCCTTGCCCGGTACCCCGCCCCCGCCGGGCTGGGTACTGACGTACCGCTGTCTGCGCCACCGCCGGCACTGCGCCGGTGGTGGTTCGAGCTTGGCCCCGCCCCCTGCGGCAGGGCCCCGAGACACGCCGTCCGGCCGCGGGGCCCGCAGGCACCGCAGCCGGACGGAGGGTGACCGCCGCTTACAGGTACTGCCCCGTGTTGGCGACAGTGTCGATGGAGCGGCCGGACTCGGCGCCCTGCTTGCCGGTGACCAGGGTGCGGATGAAGACGATCCG